>CAYYAB010000062.1:0-8498 GCA_964469895.1 uncultured bacterium
GGCGGCGCCTTGGTCGGCGGGGCGGGGGCGGGCTTGGCCGGCGCCGGGGCCGCGGTCTCTGGCTTCGGCGCCGGCGGCTTGGGCTTTTCAGGCGCCGGGGCCGGGACCTTCTTGTAGGCCTCGAGCGCCCGCCCTAGCTTCGCCTTTAACTCCGCCACCCGTGTCCGGTAGCCCTCAAGGTCCCCGGAGGCCAGCGCCGCCAGGACGTCGACGAAGTCCTTGGGCCGCACGTCGCGGATCCGCGGCGCGTCCTGAATGATGAGGAAGAGCCCGTAGGCTTTGGAAACCAGGGCGTAGGCGTGGACCCGGTTCTCGCCGTCGCCGGCGAGCTCCAGGCTCTTGACGATGGCGTTTAGGTAAGCCTCCTCGAAAAGCCGGCGCAGCCCTTCGAGGTCCTTCTTCTCGGCGAGACGGAGCGCTTCCTCTTTGAGCGTCTCGGGTCGGGCGCTCGCCTCGATAAGCCGGTCGAGCAAAGCCTTCGCGGTCTCCAAGTCTCCAGCTGCGACTGCCTCGAAGAAGGCGTCGTAGAGGGCCTTGGCGAAGGCCCCGCGAACCACCCAGAGCCGCCCCTCGAGGTCGGCCTTGCTCTTGCGAGCCACCGATACCCGAGCGTCTTTGAGCGCCTGCTCGATGCCGGCGGCGATCACCGGGGGCAGCCGGTCCTTCCCCTTGGCGTAGGCCTTCTGGGCGTCCTCGACCAGGACCAGGGCCTGGGCCGGGTCCTTGGCCAAGACCCTCTTGGCCTCGAGCACCTTCGGCATGACCTCGTCGTAGAGGCTCGCCGCCGGTGGCAAGGCCGCCAGCGCCCAGACCAGGAGCAAGACCCCGGCCGCCGCCAAACCCTTTCGCATCATTCCCGACCTCCTTCGGCAGAGAGCTCGGCCAAGCGGGTCAGCACCCGACCGAGGTTGGCGTCCCGCTTGGTCACCACTGCCACCACGTATTCTCCCAAAGGGCGAAGAAACACCTGGGCCTCCTTGACCACAAGATACGCCACCCGATAGCCGCGTCGCCGGGCAATCAGCTGGTGGGCGGCGTAGAGCAACCGAGGAAGCCCCTGCGAGGCCCCGGGGAAGCGCATCTCCGCCCGGCCATTCTTGATGAGCGCCACCCCCAGGGCGCCCTCCTCCCGGGCAAGCTCGGTGAGCAAGCGCTCGCGCTCGGCGGCGTCGGCGAGGTTCACCCGGCGCACCGCCCGGGGTGCCTCCTCGCGCGGCGCCGGGGCCTGCCGCCGGGCCATCGCCTTGATCCGCTCGATCGCCTCAGCGTAGGCGCCGCCCCCGTTGAAAACTGGAATAATGTTTTGAATCTCGGCAAGCAAAGGTCCTTCGGCCAGGCGCACCCAGTCCGAGGGGCGGTCGCCGAGCCCGCTTCGCTTCCGGGCCCGTTGGATGAGGTTTTTGCTAGCCGCGGGTGGGATGCCGTAGCTCGACAGCGCCTCGACGATTAGCTCTTCGGCCTCCTGCATAGGTCCCCTTAGTCGGGCATTATACGCGCCCTATTCGCCCAGCTTGAGGGAGGGGTCCACCCCGCCCTCGACCCAAAACGCGCCCCCGGGTAGGACCTCCTTTTTCCAAACGGGGAGGATCAGCTTGACCCGCTCGATGGCGTAGCGAGCAGCCTCGAAGGCCTCGGGGCGGTGAGGGCTCGAGACCACGATCACGATCGAGGCCTCGGCGGGGTTCACTCGGCCCAGCCGGTGCCCGATCGCGATCCGCCCGAGGCCCCAGCGCGCGCGCATCTCGCCGGCGATCTGGGCGAGGACGCGCTCGGCCATCTCGGGGTAGGCCTCGTAGATGAGGTGGTCCACATCCTGGCCCCGATTCGGGCTCCGGGTCGTACCCAGGAAGACCACGCTGGCGCCGTAAGGGGGCCGGACCGCCCAGGCGAGAAGCTCGGGGAGAAGGGGCTCAAGCGGCGCCTCGGTGAGAAAGAGCCGCTCCTCCCCCCCGCCCGAGACCGGCGGCAAGAAGGCGAGCTCGTCGCCGTCCTTAAGGTGGGTATCCCGGCCTGCGAAAGCGGCGTTCACCGCCGCCATACCCTCCCCCAGGGCTAGACCGGGAAACCGCGCCTCGAGCGCCCCCACCGCGTCGCCCACGGTGGCGCCGTCGGGGAGTTCCAGGAGAAGCTCTTCCTCCCCTGCTACTTCCTTATAGGCCGCGAAAAGCCGCACCCTAATCCGCATGCTCCCCTCCCAGCACGCTCCCTAGGGTATACGCCACGCTGAAGGCATCGCGGTAACGCATCCTACCGGGGCCGAGGAGCGTAACCTCCCCCCGCCAGGCGGCCCGCAGAAACCCCACCTGCACCACCGCGGCCCCGCCCTCCAGACGCAGGTTCAGACCCCCGGGAGGGGCGAGCGGGCCGGGGGCAGGCTCCTCGGCGAGGGCGAGGAGGCGCCTTAAAAACCCGGGGTCGCTAGCCTCGGGCTCAGAGAAAAGCTCTCCAATGCCCTCAAAGAACCGCTCCCCCCGGGCGGTGCCGAGGGCCCCGGCGAGGGCGCGAAAGAGCGCGTCCATCTGGGGTGAGCTCCCTTTTAGCTCGGCGAGCTCCTCGGGACGGCGGGGACGCCGCAGGATCTCCTCGGCCTGGGCGAGGAGATCCTCCGAGGGTTCGAAGGGCAAAAGGAGCGTCCCCTCACGGAGCCGACCGCCCTCGAGCACCGCCACCGCCAGCACCCGCCGCCCGGAAAGCGGTGAAAGGTGCACCCGCAGGATCCTCGGCGACTCCAGGGGCAAGAGCCGAAGCACCGCCGGGTAACGGGCGAGCCGCGCCGCCATCTGGGCCGCCAGCCGGGGCCAGTCCTGGCCCGCACGCTCGAGGGCGTCGGCCAGCACCCGGGCGGTGGACTCGGGTAGGGGATCTGGAGGCAAAAGGCCGAGCGCGTAGGTCCTGAGTCCGAGCTCGGTGGGCACCCGCCCGGCCGAGGCGTGGGGCTTTTCCACCAGCCCCAGTGCCTCGAGGTCGGCCAGGTCGTAGCGTACGGTGGCGGGGCTGACCCCGAGGTCGCCGGCGAGTGCGGCAGATGGGATGGGGCGCTTGGCCTCGACGTAGCGTTCGACAAGCCGGGCGAGAAGCCGCTTTTGGCGCTCGGTCACGTTTTTATTCTACGTTGGGTAGGCCGCTGGGCAGAACGTACCAATGATTACGAACGGAGTGCCATGTGCGAAATGACGATTTGCAAAAATAGCCCCCTTTTTGCGCATGTCGTACCATCGTTTTTGTTCATTCGTTTCAATCCCCCTTGACAGCATGATTATGCAACCGCTACCCTTGGGGGCGTATGGAGGTGAGGGAGTGACAAAACGACTACCGCTTGCGGCCCTGGCTTTCCTCGGCCTGGCCCTGGCTGAGGGGAGCGTAGACACCGGCGTCACCGCCTGGATGCTGGTTTCCACCGCGCTGGTGCTTTTGATGACCCCGGCGCTCGCTTTTTTCTATGGCGGACTCGTGGGGCAAAAAAACGTACTCAACACGATGGCCATGAGCTTCGCGGCCCTCGCCGCCGGGGGCGTCGCCTGGGCGGTGCTCGGCTACAGCCTGGCCTACGCCCAGGGAAACGCCTTCATCGGAGGACTGGGCTACGCTTTCCTGCAGGGTTTTTTGGAAAAGGGCAAGATGGTCGTCTCCGACGGAATGCCCGCCCTGCTCGACGTCGCCTTCCAGGGAACCTTCGCGATCATCACCGCGGCCCTGATCTCGGGCTCGTTGGTGGGCCGGATGCGCTTTTCCGCCTGGCTGATCTTCTCCACCCTGTGGATTCTTTTCGTCTACGCGCCGCTCGCCCACTGGGTCTGGGGCGATGGACTGCTCTCCGGCGCCCTCGACTTCGCCGGGGGCACCGTCGTTCACATCAACGCCGCCGTGGCCGGACTGGTAGGGGCGCTGATCCTGGGCCCGCGCAAAGAATTCGGCAGGGTCGCCTTCCTTCCCCACAACATCCCCTTCGTGCTGCTCGGTGCCGGGCTGCTCTGGTTCGGGTGGTTCGGCTTTAACGGCGGCAGCGCCTACGGGGCCAACGAGTCCGCGGCGCTCGCCTTCACCAACACCTTCCTGGCCCCGGCGATGACCGCGCTGGTCTGGATCGTTCTCGACTATCTCACCAACGGTAAGGCCACCGCTGTGGGCATCGCCACCGCAATCGTGGTGGGGCTCGTGGCAATCACCCCCGCAGCCGGCTACGTCGGGCCTGTGGGGGCACTCTGGATCGGTGCGCTTGCGACCTTCCCCAGCTTCTACTTCATTCGGATCCGGCCCCGGCTCGGGCTCGACGACTCCCTGGACGTCTTCGGCGCGCACGGCCTGGGCGGGATCACCGGCGCGATCCTCACCGGCATCTTCGCCTCCGCTGCCTGGGGGGGAACCGCCGGGGGACTTGAGGGCAACTGGGCGCAGGTCCTCACCCAGATCAAGGCGGTGGTCTATGCGATCGTCTACAGCGCCATCGGCACCGCGGTCCTCCTCTACCTCACCCGGGTGTTCGTACCCCTTAGGGTGAGCGAAAAGGACGAGCTCGTCGGCCTCGACGCCGTCCTCCACGGCGAGGAGGCCTACCCGGTCACCGAGGGCGCGATCCTGGTGGCCGAGGAAGGGGGTAAGCGGTGAAACTGATCGTCGCCATCGTCCGCCCGGAGAAGCTCAACGACGTGCTCGAAGCCCTCTTCAAGGCGGAGGTGCGGGGGCTCACCATCAGCAAGGTGATGGGCCACGGCGGGGGAACCGAGCGGGTCGAGACCTACCGGGGCACCACCGTGAAGATGGGGCTTTACGAGAAGGTGAAGCTCGAGATCGGGGTTTCCGACCCCTTCGTCGAGCCCACGATCCAGGCGATCCTCTCCGCCGCCCGCACCGGCGAGGTAGGGGACGGGAAGATCTTCGTCCTGCCGGTGGAAAAGGTCATCCGCATTCGCACCGGCGAGGAGGACGAGGCCGCGGTGACCCCGGTGAAGCCGGGCGAAGGCTAGAAACCTTGGCTGTCCTCGGGCCGGGCGCTGCCCGGCCCGATCTTTATCGCATAAATATTGACCTCCCCGACAGCGGGTGCGATAATCGCCTACGGAAAGGGGGTATGAAACGATGAAGAAAGTGCTGCTCGCGTTGACGGCGCTTTTCGCGCTCGGTTTCGCCGGCGCGACGCGCTGGGACATGCACGTGGCCTGGCCGCCGGCCAACTTCCACACCAAGGGGGTTATGCGCTTTGCCGACCTGGTCAAGGCCAAGTCCGGCGGCAAGCTCGAGATCGTGGTGCACCCCGGCGGCGCGCTCGGCTTCAAGGGCGCCGAGATCCTCCGGGTGGTCCGCGACGGCACCCTGCCCATCGCCGAGGTGCTGATGGGCAACGTCCAGGGCGACGAGCCCATCTTCGGGCTTACCTCGCTCCCGCTCCTCGCCGGGAGCTACGACGACGCCTGGCGACTCTACCAGATCGCGAAACCTTACTACGAGAAGGCCCTGGAGCGGAACAACGCCATGCTGCTCTACGCCGTGCCCTGGCCCCCCTCGGGGCTTTACGCCAAGAAGCTCTTAAAGAGCACCGCCGACTTCAAGGGCCTTAAAGTACGTACCTACGACGCCAACTCGGCCGAGTTCGTCCGGCTTCTTGGCGCCGAGGGGATCGCGATCCCCTTCTCCGAGCTCTACACCGCCCTCTCTACCGGGCTCGTGAACGCGGTGCTCACCTCCACTGTCACCGGCGTGGACGCCAAGCTCTGGGAGGTGACGAGCTACTTCCACCGCATCAACTACGCCTACCCCTTGAACATGGTCATCGTGAACAAGGCCATGTTCGAGCGGCTCCCGAAGGACGTACAGGAAGCCGTGCTCGCGGCGGCCAAGCAGGTGGAGAAAGAGCAGTGGAATAACTCCAAGAAGGCAGACCTTGCCTCCGAGCTTGCGCTCAAAAACCACGGCATGACCGTGGTCAAGAACATCAGCCCCGAGCTTCAGAAGGCGATGAAGTCCGCTGCCAAGAAACTTTGGGACAAGTGGCTCGCCCTCGCCGGCGAGGAGGGTAAAGCCATCTTCAAGGCCTACTTCGGCGAATGAGCTCCTTCGTTCGCTTTGCGAAGGCCCTGGTGACCCTGGCGGGTTGGGTCGCCGGGGCCTTCCTCATCGTGACCACCGCGCTGATCTTCACCGAGATCACGCTCAGGCTCCTCGCCGGCCGCTCCACCCTGGTAGCCCAGGAATACTCAGGCTACCTGCTGGCGGCGATGATCTACGGCGCCGCCGGCTACACCCTCTTGAAGGGGGAACACATCCGGGTGGGCCTGGTGTACGAGCGCCTTTCGCCCAAGGGCCAGCTCTGGCTGGACCGGATCGCGCTCGCTTTGGGGCTTTTCTTCGCCACCCTCTTGGTGCTCGCCTTTTACGGGCTTTTCGCCGACTCCCTTCACTACCACACCAAGAGCTTCACCCCCGCCCGGACCCCGATGGTCTACCCCCACGGCGCCGCGCTCGCGGGCGCGGTGACGCTCTGGCTTGCCTTTCTCGCACTGCTTGCGCAGTCCTTCCTGGATCCGAAACCGCTCGGATCCACCTCGGAGTAAACCATGCACGCGGACGTGCTCACCGCCTCGGCCGTCATCCTAGGCGTTCTTTTCCTCCTCCTCGGGCTTTCCGTCTGGGTCGCAATCGCGCTCTTTCTGACCGCGCTTTTCGCCCTGCATTTCTTCGCCAGTCCCCCGGCCATCAAGGTGCTTTCCAACATCGCCTGGAACGCCGCCGACTCCTGGGCACTCGTTGCGCTTCCGCTCTTTATCTACATGGGGGAGATCCTGCTCAGGACCCGGCTCTCGGAAAAGATGTTCGACGGGCTCGCGCCCTGGCTGGGGCGGCTGCCCGGAGGGCTTTTGCACGTGAACGTCGCCGCGAGTACGCTCTTCGCCGCGATCTCGGGTTCCTCGGCGGCAACCGCCGCCACCATCGGGAAGATCACCATCCCCGAACTTAGGAAGCGCGGCTACGACGAGCGGCTGGTGGTGGGGTCGCTGGCGGGTGCGGGAACCCTCGGATTTTTGATCCCTCCCTCGCTGGTGATGATCATCTACGGCGTACTCGCCGACGTCTCGATCGGCCGGCTCTTCATCGCGGGGATCATTCCGGGGCTTTTGCTCGCCGGCGGGTTCATGAGCTACCTCGCCCTGGTGGGCCTCATCCGCCCAGACCTCGCGCCGCTCGCCAAGGAACGCTTCACCTGGCGGCAGCGAATCCGGGGTCTACTCGACCTCCTTCCAGTCACCCTCTTGATTCTGGCGGTGCTCGGGAGCATCTACCGGGGTCTCGCCACCCCCACCGAGTCGGCGGCGATCGGGGTGGTGGGGGCGCTCATCCTGGCCCTGCTCTACCGCACCCTGAACTGGAAGAGCTTCCTCGAGGCCACCCTCGGCGCGGTGCGCACCACCAGCATGATCGGCCTGATCGTGGCCGGCGCCAGCGTGCTCACCACCGCCATGGGTTACGTGGGCATCCCCCGGGCGGTGGCCGAGTGGATCGCCGGCATGGGGCTTTCCCCCTACATGCTGATCTTCGTGCTGGCGGTCTTTTACATCATCTTAGGCTTTTTCTTAGACGGCATCTCGATGATCGTGGTGACCTTGCCGATCGTGCTGCCGCTTGTCAAGGCGGCGGGGTTTTCCCCCCTTTGGTTCGGCATCTTCCTGGTGCTGATGGTGGAAGCCGCCCAGATCACCCCGCCGGTGGGGTTCAATCTCTTCGTAATCCAAGGAATCAGCGGGCGGGGCATTGGCTTCGTGGCCCGGGCGGCGCTGCCCTTTTTCCTGATTCTCATGGGGCTTGCGACGTTCATCACCCTTTTCCCCCAGGTGGTGCTTTACCTGCCCCAGCGCATGATGGGCGGTTGATAAAATAACGCTCAAGTTTTAGAATAGAAGTAGCCGAAAGGGGGGATGGGGATGAGCGCGACCGGGCTCGAGGTCTTCGATACCACCCTCCACAAGACCCACGCCTGGCTCAAGGAGATCATGCAGGAGCTGGGCACCGACGACCGCCACAAGGCCTACCTCGCGCTCCGCTCGGTGCTCCACGCCCTCCGCGACCGGCTTACGGTAGAGGAGGTGGCCCAGCTCGGGGCCCAGCTTCCCATGCTCATCCGGGGCTTTTACTACGAGGGCTGGGACCCCACCGGAAAGCCGGTCAAGGAGCGCCACAAGGAGGAGTTTCTCCGCCACATCTACCAGGCCTTCAAGACCACCCGCCGGGGCGAACCCGACGTGGACCCGGAAGCGGTGGCACGGGCGGTCTTCAAGGTGCTCGCGAAGAAGGTATCCGAGGGCGAGATCGACGACATTCTCCACATCCTGCCCAAGGAGATTCGCGAGCTTTGGCCCAAAGAGGCCCGCGCTTAAGGGAAAAACGCGGTTTGACAGGGTATAAGGCCCTCCGTATAATCGCGGGGGGCCGATGGGCCGTTAGCTCAGTTGGTAGAGCAGCCGACTTTTAATCGGCTGGTCGGGGGTTCGATTCCCTCACGGCCCACC
>CAYYAB010000063.1:0-8453 GCA_964469895.1 uncultured bacterium
CCCGCTTCCTGGACCAAGAGCACCCCGGCGGCTACGTCCCAGGGATTTAGCTTCATTTCCCAAAAGCCGTCGATCCGGCCGGCGGCGACATAGGCGAGGTCGAGGGCGGCGGCCCCGGGACGGCGGACGGGGATTCCGAGGGAGATCACGCGCCGGAAGTACTCGACCGCTTCGGGGACCCGCTCCACGTCGTAGGGGAAGCCGGTGGCGAGGAGGCTTCTTTTGAGCTCGCCGGTCTTTGAGACCCGGATGCGGGCGCCGTTTAGGTAGGCGCCGCCGCCGCGGACGGCGGTGAAGAGCTCGTCGTGGGCGGAGTCGAGTACCACCCCCACAAGGACCTCGTCCCCCCGGGCTAGGGCGACGCTGACCGCGTACATGGGAAAGCGGTGGGCGAAGTTCACGGTGCCGTCCAAGGGGTCCACGATCCAGCGGTATTCTCCCTGGCCGCTTTCCCCCTCTTCCTCACCTAAAAACGCGAAGTCGGGGTGGCGCCTTGCGAGAAAGTCTCGGATCGCGGCCTCGGCCTCGCGGTCGGCCTCGGTGACCAGGTCCGAAAGCACGGTCTTGCTCTCGGCGGTGAAGCCTCTCGCCTGGTAGTATCGGTGAATGCCTTGAGCCAGGCGGGCTGCGGCGATCGCGTCCTCCAAGAGGGCATCCAGATCCGGAGCCATGCCCCGAATATACGCTTTTTTTCGTTATGATGGGCGTATGAGGCTGAAAGGGGAGGGGAAGGGTCCGCTCCCGCCGATGCTCAAGCAGTACGTGGAGCTCAGGGACGCGTACCCCGATTACCTGCTCCTCTTTCAAGTGGGGGATTTTTACGAGACTTTCGGGGAGGACGCCGAGCGGCTCGCCCGCGCTCTGGGGATCGCGCTTACCCACAAGACCTCGAAGGACTTCACCACTCCGATGGCCGGAATCCCCATCAAGAGCGCGGAAGCCTACATCGAGCGACTTCTGGCGCAGGGTTTTCGGGTGGCGGTGGCCGACCAGGTGGAGGATCCCGCGAGCGCCGACGGCCTGGTGCGACGGGAGGTCACCCAGCTCATCACCCCGGGGACGGTGGTGGAGGAGCGCCTCCTGCGCCCCGACGCCAACTACCTGGCGGCGATCGCCGGGGAGGACGGCTACGGGCTCGCCCTTTTGGACCTTTCCACCGGGGATTTTAAGGGGGCGGTCTTCTACGGGCGCTCGGCGCTCCTCGACGAGCTCGCCCGTTACCGGCCGAGCGAGCTGCTCTTGGCGCCGGAGCTTTACGAGAACGCGGCCTTTCGGGCCCAGATCGCCGAGCGGCACCCGGTGATGCTATCCCGGATGGGGTTTGGCGAAGACGCGGCGCGGGACGTTCTCGAAGCGCAGTTTGGGCGCCTGCCCCCGGGACTCGACCATCCCGCGCTCCTGCGCGCTGCCGGCGCCGCGCTTCGCTACGCCGCCGAGACCCAGCGCGGGCGCATGGCCCAGGTGCGCCGCTTTCTCCGCTACGATCCCGGGGCCTCGCTGCAGCTGGACGCGGGGGCGCTCGCCACCTTGGAGGTCTTCGAGCCGGCGATCGGGGACGACGAGCAAAAGACCCTCTTCGGGGTTTTGAACCGGACGAGAACCGCCCCGGGTCGGCGGATGCTCCGGGAGTGGCTCTTGCGGCCGCTCCGCGACGCGGCGCTGCTCTCCGCCCGGCTCGACGCGGTGGAAGCCTTGGTCAGGGACGGGGAGCGAAGGGGCGCGCTCCGGCGGGCGCTTTTCCGGATTCACGACCTCGAGCGCCTAGCCTCGCGGCTCGCGGCCGGGAGGGCGAACGCCCGGGACCTGGTGGCGCTCGCGCGGAGCCTCGAGCGGGTGCCCGAGATCAAAAAGGCCCTTGAGCCCGTGTCCGCTCTCGCCGGTCTCGTCCAGCGGATGCCCGAGCTCGACGAGGTGCGGGAGGCGATTCGGGCGGCGTTGGTGGAAGACCCTCCCGCCAAGCTCACCGAGGGGGGGTTGATCCAGGACGGCTACGACGCCGAGCTCGACCGGCTCAGGCGGCAGGCGGAGGAAGGAAGGGCCTGGATCGCGGCGCTCGAGGGGCGGCTCCGAGCGGAAGCGGGGATCCCCACCCTCAAGGTGGGCTATAACGCGGTGTTTGGCTACTACATCGAGGTGACCCGGCCCTACTACGATCGGGTTCCCGCCGATTGGCGGCCGATCCAGACGCTTAAGGATCGCCAGCGCTACACCCGGGCCGACCTCAAGGAAAAAGAGCGGGAGATTCTGCGGGCCGAGGAAGCGGCGAAAAGGCGCGAGGTGGAGGTTTTCCACAATCTCCGGGAGGAGGTCGCCCGTCGCTTCGAGGCAGTGCGGGAGCTGGCGCTCGCACTCGCCGAGCTCGACGTGTACGCGGCGTTCGCCGAGCTCGCCGCCGAGGCCGGGTACGTGCGGCCGCAGTTTGTAGAGGACCGTGTCTGGATCGAGCAGGGGCGGCACCCGGTGGTGGAGCGCACCCGTGCCTTCGTGGCCAACGACCTCGAGCTCGGCCCCGAACGGCGGACGATCGTCCTCACCGGCCCCAACATGAGCGGGAAGTCCACCTACCTGCGGCAGACCGCGCTCATCGCCCTGCTCGCCCAGGTGGGTAGCTTCGTGCCCGCCAAGCGAGCGGAGCTTCCCCTCTTCGATCGCATCTTCACCCGGATCGGGGCCGCCGACGACATCGCCGGCGGGCGGAGCACCTTCATGGTGGAGATGGAGGAGCTCGCCGCGATTCTCTCTGAAGCCACCGAGAAGAGCCTGGTCCTGCTCGACGAGGTGGGGCGGGGAACCTCGAGCGCCGATGGCCTCGCGATCGCCTGGGCGAGCCTCGAGCGGCTTTCCGAGATCGGCGCCTATACCCTCTTCGCCACCCACTACTTCGAGCTCACCCAGCTCGCCGAACGCCTGCCCCGGGCGGAGAACTTCCACGTGGCGGCGCGGGAAGAGGAGGGCGGGCTTGTCTTCTTCCACCAGGTGCGGCCCGGGCCCTCCTCCAAGTCCTACGGGCTCGAGGTGGCCCGGCTTGCCGGCGTGCCGCCCCAGGTGGTGGCCCGGGCGGAAGCGATCCTTGCGGGGCTTTCCGCCCGCGGAAGCGAGGCCGAGCGGGAGGTGCTCGAGCGCCTCGCTGCCGCCGACTTGAACCGGCTTTCGCCTCTGGAGGCACTGCTTTTCCTCAAAGAGCTCAAAGAGCGGCTCCTTTCGCTTGAGGGCGTGCGTTCATGATCCGGAAGCTTCCGGAAGAACTGGTTCGCGCCATCGCCGCCGGCGAGGTGGTCACCCGTCCCGAGGACGCGGTCAAGGAGCTCGTCGAGAACGCCCTCGACGCCGGTGCCGGTGAGCTCGAGGTGGTGCTCGAGGAAGGGGGGATCCGGCGGATTCTGGTGCGCGACGACGGCGCCGGAATCCCGAAGGAGGAGTTGCCGCTTGCCCTCGAGCGCCACGCCACCTCGAAGCTCGAGCGGCTCGATCGGATCGAGAGCCTGGGGTTTCGGGGGGAGGGGCTTTTCGCCTTGCGTATGGCGGGCAGGCTTCGGCTGACCAGCCGCCCCCGCGACCAGCTCGGGGGCGCGACCGTGATCGCCGAGGGGGATCGGGTCGAGTTCTTCGAGCACGCCGCGCCGGCCGGCACCGAGGCCGAGTTGACCCGGCTCTTTCACCATCTACCGGCGCGGCGGGCGGCGCTTTTGGGTCCGGCGGTGGAGGGGCGGCGGGCGATGGCGCGGGCGGCCCGATATCTGCTCCACCACCCCAGGCTTCGCTTCACCCTGAAGCTGGACGGGGAGGTGCGCATCCGCTACCCCGGAGGCGATTTCCTATCGGCGGCGCGGGCGGTCTGGGGGGCGTTGGTGGCGGACCGGCTCTTTTCCCTGGAGGACGGGGACGGGGCTTTCAAGCTCTCCGGGGTCCTCTCCCGGCCGGAGCTCGCCCGCCCGCGCCGGGACCGGCTCCTGCTCGCGGTGAATGGGCGGCCGGTGGAGTGGCCGGAGCCGCTCCTTAAGGCGGTGCTCGGCGCCTACCGGGAACTCCTGCCCACCGGGCAGCACCCGCTTGGGGTTTTGAACCTCGAGCTTCCCCCCGAGCGGGTGCTGGTCAATACCGATCCCAAGAAAGAGCGGGTGGAGATCCTCGGGGTCGAGGAGGTGGCCGCCTTCCTCACCGAGGCGGTGGCCCGGGCGCTCTCCGCTCACCCGCTCGCAGCTCCGCTTCCCGCCCCCGAACCGCTCGCGAGGCCGGAGCCGGGGGCGGGCCCGCTTCCTCGGCTTCGTTACCTCGGCCGTTTTCGCGAGCTCTACCTGCTCGCGGAGGCCGAGGGGGCGCTATTCGTGGTGGACCAGCACGCGGCGCACGAGCGGGTGATCTTCGAGGAGCTCGAGGCCCGTTTCGCGGGCGAGCCGCCCGTGGAGCTCAGCGAACCCCTCCTCCTTGCCCTTTCCCCCGAGGAGGAAGCCGAGCTTGCGGAACGGCGGGAGGTGCTGGCCGCCTTGGGGCTTGTGCTCGAGCCCTTCGGCGGCGGGCGCTGGCGGGTACGCCGGGTACCGGCGGTGCTCGCCCTGGCACCCGAGGCCCTTTCGGAAGCCGTCTTGGAGCTCGTGCGGGACGGGGATTTGGACCGGGCTCGCCGCCGGGTCCTGGGGCGGCTCGCCTGCCTACCCGCGATCAAGGCGGGCCACCCCTTAAGCGGAGCGAGCGCCCAGGCCCTGCTCGACGCCCTGGCCGCCTGCCGAACCCCCTGGGTCTGCCCCCACGGCCGGCCGACCCTGCTCGTGCTCAGCGAGGCCGAGCTCGCCCGCCGCTTCGGGCGCCGGAGCGTGCGCCAGCAGGTAGCGCGGTCTACCGGTGAGGTCGGGGAGGGTGCAGACCCTTTGGTACCCGAGGGCGACGAGCTCGCGGGCGAGGATGGCGGCGTTCGTGGGGTCGAGCTCGAGCAGGAGCGCGCCGCCGGGCCGGAGCGCGACTAGCGCCTCCCGGGCGAGCGGACGGGCGACGTCGAGGCCTTCCTCGCCGGCATAGAGGGCCGTTTCGGGCTCGTAGGCGAGCTCGGGCGGGGCCGAGGCCCGGTAGGCCTCGGGCAGGTAGGGGGGGTTGGAGACCAGAAGGTCGAAGCCGGAAAGCCCGGCGGTCCCCTGTCCTTCACGGAGGTGGATCGAAAGCCCAAGCCGTTTTGCGTTCGCCCGCGCGAGCGCAAGGGCCTTTGGGTTTGTGTCGGTGGCGTGCACCTCGGCGTCAGGGCGGGCGTGCTGGATCGCGAGGGCGATGGCCCCGCTCCCCGTGCCCACATCCAAGACCCGGGGGGCCTTTCGACCCGCGATCGTTTCCAGGGCGAGCGCCACCAGGCCCTCGGTCTCGGGTCGGGGGAGGAAGACCCCGGGCCGCACCTCGAGCCGGAGCCCGAAAAACTCCACCTCGCCCAGGATCAAACCTAGGGGCTCGCGGGCCAGGCGGCGGGCGAGCCAGTCCTCGAGGCGGGCCAAGGGGGTTTCGGGAACGGGCTCGCTCAGGCGGGCAAAGAAAAGTTCCGGGGGCTCTTCCATGGCAGACTGCGCCAGCACCCGGGCTTCGACTTCGGGGGCGGGAACCCCGGCTTCCAGAAGCCGCTTCCGGAGCCAGGCGAGGAGCTCAGCCCGGCTCTTCTTCGGAGGTTTCACCACCGGCGGGGAAGACGACGACGTGGCGGGCTTCCCCCTCCCCCTCGGACTCGGTGTAAACGTCGGGGTGATCTTTCAGCGCGATGTGGACCGCCCGGCGCTCCGCCGGCGTCATCGGGGGAAGGGGAACGGGCTCTCCGGTCTCGGCCACTTGCGCGGCGGCCTTGAGCGCCAGCGCCACCGCCCGATCGGCTCGGCGGCGGCGGTAACCGGCGGCGTCCAGCACCGCCCGGTAGCGGTGTCCGAAATGCCGCGCCAGAACCGCGTTTACCAGCTGCTCGAGCGCCTTTAGGGTCTTTCCCTCTTTGCCGATCAGGCGCCCCAGGTCGCCGCCCAGGATCTCGACATAGACCCGGTCGTCGGCGGTTTTGACCTCGAGGGTATAGGCCGGGTCGAGGTAGAGCAAAAGCCCGACCAGGAAGTGCTCCACCACCTCCTCCACGGTTTTGGGAGCGGCGGGCTCGGATGAGGTGGGCTCGGCGGCGGGGGGTGCCTCGGGTGGGGTTTCCTCCTCGCCGATGCCCAGCCCCGAGAGCAGATCGTCCAGGTCACGTTTCTTCTCTTCCATGCTCCTATTATCCCCCGGCCTGGGCGGCGAGCTGGCGGTTGATCAGCCATTGCTGCAAGAGGCCGATCAGCGTGGAGAAGACCCAGTAAAGGGTCACCCCGGCGGGAAACTGAAGCACTAGGTAGACAAAGAGCAGGTTCATGAAGAGGCTTTGCCGGATCGCCTCTTTATTGCCCTGCGACATGAGCAGGGTTTGGGCGATCATCACCGCGACGTAGAAGACCGGGAGCAGGTAGTAGGGGTCGGGGAGGGCGAGGTCGGGGATCCAGAGGAAGCCCTGGCCGAACTCGTAGTTGGCAATCACCCGCCAGAGCACGAAGAGGATGGGGAGCTGGATAAACATCGGCAGGCACCCGGCGGCAGGGTTGACCTTGTGCTCGGCGTAGAGCTTCATCAGCTCCTGGTTGCGTTTTTCCGGGTCGTCCTTGTATTTTTTGTTGATCTCATCCACATAGGGTTTGAGCCGCTGCATCGCGGCCATCGCCTTGAACTGCTGGTGCATGAGCGGCCAGAGCAAGAGGCGCACGACCAGGGTGAGGAGCAGAATCGCAAGCCCCCAGTTCCCGCTGAGTCGGTAGAAGAACTCCATCAGCGCGAGCAGCCCCAGCGAGAGCTGTCCCCAAACGTTGGGTTGGAAGAGGCCGGGGAGGTTTAAGAGCCCCTCGACGTGGTAGCGGACGAGTTCGTTCTGGCCGCCGTAGATCCGAAGCTCGCTGGTACCCGCAGGGAGGGCGATCCGGGCTAGAGCCCCGCCGTTTCGATGCTCGAGCTCCGCCGGCAGCGGTTTCTTGGGTTCGAGGACGAAGGCAAACCCCGCTTTAGGCTTGGTCTGCATCGCCAGGTAGCGGGCCTCGCCCTTGCCGCTCGGAACGGGGTCCTGGGACCCCGCGAGAAGGAGCTTGGTCACCGGGCGGTCGGTGCCGTCGATCCCGCTCCAGAGAAGGGTAGCGGGTTCGGTAAGTTCGACGCGGAGCGAGGCGCTATAGCGCTCGAGGGGGATGCGCCAGGTAAGGCGGACCCCTTCTCCGGCGAAACGGGCGACGAGGGCGCCGTCTTCGATCGCAAAGCCCTCGGCCTTGAGCGAAACCTCCTCAAGGCCGGGGCTTGGCAGCCCAGGGCGGATCAGGTTCACGGCCCGGGTGTAGTCCCGGATCTCGCGCCCCTTCACCCGCTTGACATACCAACCGACGATCCGTCCGTCCTTACTGAAGGCAACGTCCATGAGGTTGGTCACCGCCACCTTCTCGGGGGTGCCGTCGCCGTTCGTGTCCACCTCCCGCCATCCCGCCTTCAGGGCGAGCGCGGGCACGAGGAGGAAGGCAAGGAGCAAAAAGCCCCGCTTCATGGCCGGGTCGCCTTTCTCAAGGGAAGGAAGAGTTCGACTTTCTCGGGAACCGGGTCGTAGCCGCCCGGGTTGAGGGGATGACAGCGAAGGATCCGGCGGGTAGCCAGATATCCTCCGGCGAGCACCCCGTGCCGGGCGATCGCCTCGTAGGCGTAGTGGGAGCAGCTCGGGTAGAACCGGCAGGTGGGGGCTTTGAGCGGCGAGATCCACCGCTGGTAAAAGCGAATGAGAAGCAGGAACAGGCGCCGCATACCGCCGGCCATTCTACCCTGCAAGCCCACTTTTTTTGAGCAGTTCGTAGAAATCCCGGGCGAGTTCGGCGTAGCTCGCCTCGGCTGCCTCTGGACGGGCGATGATCATCAGCTCGGCGGGAGGGAGGTGGCTTTTCCGCACGATCTCCCGCACCCGGCGCTTGACGCGGTTGCGCACCACCGCCTTGCCGACCTTCTTAGAAACGACGATCCCCACCCGGACCTCGGGCACATTTAAGGGGCGCCACCTGAGGTTCAGGTAGCGCCCTCTCGCGCCCTTGGCTCGGCGGAGCCGCCGGAAGGCCGCGTCCCCTTTGAGCGAGACGAGCCGGGGACGCGAACGCACGTTTAGACCGCCAGCCGCTTGCGGCCCTTTTTCCGCCGCCGGGCGAGTACCTTCCGCCCTGCCTTGGTGCGCATGCGGACCCGGAAGCCGTGGGTTTTCTTCCGCTTTCTGCGGTTCGGTTGCCAGGTTCGTTTCATCGCTGCCTCCCCGGTTGCGGGACCTACGTCCCGCCAGCGTGAAAAAGGCTACCACGAGGACGGGTTTCTTGACAAACGAACCGCCAGTTTCTAGGCTTAGTGGTGCGTCTGCCGGGATGGCGGAATTGGTAGACGCGCATGATTCAGGGTCATGTGCC
>CAYYAB010000064.1:0-8331 GCA_964469895.1 uncultured bacterium
TTACACTGGGCATACCGATGAACGGTTATGTGTATTTTGACATCGAGGCCACGTCGGCGGATCCTGAGTCAGCGAAAATTTTGCAAATCGCTGCCATATCCGAGGGCCGAGAGCCTTTTCTCGCGTACATTCAAGCGGATGGAATTGATTCGAGTGCCGAGGTCTGGAATCTTTTGCCCTTCGATTATGAGGAGTGGAGGCAGCGCGCCCGGCCCCCGGCGGTTGTCTTGCGGGAATTTCGGGAATACGTAGGCGATGGCCCCCTTGCTGGCCACAACGTGCTTAACTTCGACCTGCCTCTGCTAAGGCGCGTACTTCGGGAGTACGATCTCGAGCCGATTCGCGCGCGGACCTTGGACACCCAAAGGCTGGCGCAGCTTATCTACCCTACTCCCCCCGACGATCGTTTTCGCGGGTACGGTCTTGGCGATCTGTACGCTTACTTCAAGAGAACCGAACCGACGGGTGCACACGACGCTCTGGCCGACGCCAGGAACACCGTCCTGATTGCGAAGGAACTGGCTAGGGCGGCGGAGCGGGTGCCCAGGTCGGTGCGGGCTCTTTGGGCCGCCCTTGGGCTCGAGGAAGCGAGATTCCTACGTCTCGAGCCTCCTTCCGAAGAGGGGATTGCGAAAAAACTTCGATCGGTTTTGGGCAAAGAGGCGAAGGTGCCCTGGATTTACCAAGAGGGCAAGCCCTTCCCGGGGGTTTGGAGGCAGCCCGAGAAGTTTCGCGAGCTCCTGGGCGAGGTGCGTAAGCCTCAATTGCAGATGATGGAGGAGGTCGCCGAGACGCTGGGTAGGGCGGGGGAAGCCTCTTTGATCGAGGCCCCGACCGGCACGGGGAAGACCCGGGGCTACCTGTTTCCCGTCCTCTGGGCGGCTTCGGGTGGAATGCAACCGGAGCAACCCTTTATCATTGCAACCCACACCAAGCTGCTTCAGGAGCAGGCCCTTAACGAGCTTGCGCGGATCGCGGGGATGGGTTACCAGGTCCGCGCGGTCAACCTTAAAACCCCCAGGGACTACCTCTGTCTCGATGCGCTGAAGGAAGCGTTTGAGGAGCGTGAACACCTGAGCGATGACGCCCGGGCCATGGTGGGGGTACTCCTTCATTTTGCTCATGAGGGCGGCTATGACCTGGAATCGCTGCCGGCGTATTGGCGAGGGAGGCCCGGCTTTCGCGAGGTGCGCTACCGGGTCGAGACCAATCCGCGTCGCTGCGGGCAGGGGCCGGAGCACCGCCATTGCGCCTACACGCTCGTTCAAGAGCGGAAAAAGCGCGCGCAGGTTTGGGTGACGAACCAGGCGTGGTTGCTCGCCCACTTCGGCCAAAGCGGGCGCGAGGACGATCCGCAAGGTCAAGACGAGCGCGACCGGGAGGCTTGCTGTCGGCTGGTCGTGGACGAAGCGCATAACCTCGAGGGCCAGGCGACCGCGTCGTTCTCGCGGGCGGTGAGCGGGGAGGAGCTGACCCACCGCATTCGACAGCTCTACGATCCCTCCAGGAAGACCGGGCTGTTCCGCGACCGGTCCAGGGTGGCGGAGCTTCTCGGGGATCAGCCCCCGGATCGCCTACTGGAGTTCGCAGCCGAGTTTCGGGGGAACGTCGCGGAGCAGCTCCTTGACCGGCTCGCGCAGCTTGGCGAGAAGCTCGAGTGGTTCATTAAGCAGCACGGTCGGGGGGATCCGAAGTATGAAATCCGGCTCGATCTGGTTCCCGAATTAAGGTCCCGGCACGATTGGGGCCGGTTGAACCTGGAGAGGGATTTTAAAGAGCTGCGAGAGGCGTTGGCCGGGTTCCGGAAAAGGCTGCAAACGGTGGTGCCGCGACGCAGCCGCCTGGATTTTCGGCTCGATCCCCTCTATGACGTGCTCGACCGGTTTAACACCCTTGCTGGATGGTTCCAGCAGGCGGTGAGGGGTTCTCTGGATGAGCGGGAGTGGGTGCTCGAGCTCGTTCTTGCCGAAGACACATGGAGTCTCCTCGCCCAGCCCGTGGACCTGACGCCCCACCTCACCCCTCTCTGGCGCCGGACCAACGGCGCCGTACTCACCAGCGCGACGCTCAACCTGGGCGACGGGTTCGCCTACATCCGACGCGTGTTGGGATTGACCGAAGCGGGGGCGTTTCGCGAGGTGCGAGCGCGAAGCTTGGAGGGAACCCTGCCCTATCACCGCGCCCACCTCTTCGTGCCCGGACATCTTCCCGAGGCGCGTTCGGGGCTGCAAAAACGCTTCCTGCGCCTCTTCGAGGAGGAACTGGTCGAGGTTTTGCGACACGCCAGGCGCAGCCTCACGCTGTTTACTTCCACCGAGCGCCTGAAGGAGGTCGGAGCACGGATCAAGGAGCGCGTGGAGCGCGTGTACCTTCCGATTACCCGAAAAGAGCGCGAAGACGTCCTTCGCCGCATGCGGGAAGAGCCTAACGCCCCGGGGCACGCCTTCGGCTCCCGGGCCTTCATGGAGGGCGCGGACCTGCCCCACCTCAAGCTTGTGAACCTTGAACGGATTCCCTTTCCGGTGCCCAGCCGGCTGCTCGAGGCCCGCGGGCGGCTCCTGGAGGAGGCGGGGCTCGATCCCTGGCGGCACGGCTACCTCCCCAAGGCGGTGCTCTCGTTCGTGCAGGCGTTCGGACGGTTGATCCGGGACGACCGTGAGGTGGCCGGGGACGGTGCCTTCATCCTCTGGGACAAGCGGCTGGTCAACGCGTTTTACCAGGAGCATTTCCTCGACGCCCTGCCCAAGGGGGTGCAACTCCACTTTCCCAGGACGCGCGCGGAATTTTACGACAAGCTTGCCACGGTGTTGGGGGTGGACCGCGGGCTTTTGCCAAGGGAAGAGCTCCTCGACCGGAGCCTGAAACGACTTGCGGCCATCCGAGAGGGCGCGGGGCCCGCATTGGAGAAGGCCGTTGAGCTCGCCCGTGCGTTTTGGGAGGGCGTGGACCTTCAAAGGGAAGCGGAGCGGGAAGCCCGGCAGCGCGAGGCGATCGCGGCGGCGCTTGCCGGGGAAAACCTGTTCGTCTTTTTGCCCACAGGCTACGGCAAAAGCCTGACCTTCCAGCTGCCCGCCTTCATCGAGGGGGGCCTGACGGTGGTGGTCTCGCCGCTCAAGGCGCTGATGGCGGACCAGGTGAGCAAGCTCCAGGACAAGGGGCTTCCCGCCGCGCGGGTGGATTCCTCGATGGTGGCGGCGGAGCGCTCGGCGGTCTACGAGGAGGCGCGGGACGGGAGGGTTAACCTCCTCTATCTGAGCCCCGAACGGGTGGTGCGGGACCAGGAGGCCCGGCGGCTGCTTGAGGAGGCGAGGGCGCGCGGCTTTTTGCGGCGGGTGGTTTTCGACGAGGCCCATAGCGTCTGGGAGTGGGGGCACGACTTCCGCCCGGACTACCTGAAGGCGGTGGAAGCGATTCGCGAGCATCTGGCGCCGGAGATACCGATCACCGCCCTCACCGCCACCGCGACTCCCGAGCTCCGGGAAAACCTTTACCGGATCCTGCGCGTGGATCCGGGCTCGGTCCGGGTGGTCGAGGCCTTCCCCGATCGCCCGGAGATCGAGTACTACGTAAGAAAAGCCAGGGGAGACAACGCGCCCATCCGAAAGCTCTCCGAACTTGCCCAACTGCTCGGGTACCTCCAGGAGCTTCACCAGAGGGATAAGGAGGGCTGGAGCGCGATCGTCTACGTGGCGACCCGCAAGCAGGCGGAGCGGCTCGCATGGGCGCTGGGGCGGCTTGGTTTTAGGGCCGAGGCCTACCACGCGGGGCTTTCCGACCTCAACCGAAGCGAGGTGCAGCGGCGGTTCGAGGCCGGAGAAACGCCGGTTATCGTGGCCACCAAGGCCTTTGGAATGGGGATCGACAAGCCCAATGTTCGGGCCGTGGTCCACTTCGAACCTCCGGAGAGCCTCGAGGCCTACCTCCAGGAGTCGGGTCGGGCGGGCCGCGACGGCAAAGCGGCCTACGCCCTGCTCTGCCATTCGGCCGAGGATTGGAGGCTTCGCAAATACATGGCGCGGCGCTGGAGCTACGACGAAAGCCACGTGGATGCGCTCGTGGAGATCCTCGATGCCGGCGGGTTTTGGGGCTATCCGGAAGAACTCCTCCGGGAAGTGAACGATCTTGCCAACGACGGTCGGGTGGAAGGCGAGCGCTGGGAGATCGGGTTGGAAGAGCTCGAACTGATTCTTCAGCGGGCGAGCGGGTTTGGCGTGCTTCGCTACGAGTATCGACCCGGCAAGGTGGCGCTCCTCCCCGGGGACGGGGGATGGGCTCCGCCCTTAGGACTTTCGGAGCAGGAGGGCGATCGTCACGTGCTTGACCTCCGTCACCTGGGTTCCGGGGAGGAGGCCGAGCGTTTTGCCCGCGAGCTGTACCGGCGTTGGCGCGGAGGAGAGCTCAAGCTTCTCCGCTTCTACCGAGCGGCCATCGAGGTGGAGCTCCTAGACCGCAGGGGAAAGATCCGTTTGCGGAACTGGCTGCGGGATTATGTGAGGAGGGCGGAAGCGCGGGTGGATAAGGTGCGGGGTTATGCCGAACACGGGGGCTGCCTTCGCGAGTACCTCCTGCAGTTTTTAGGTGCGGACCCCTCCCGCTGCTCGAGCTGCAGTTACGCCGACGACGCGCCCCCCTGGCAGGACGGCGCCCTCGACCTGCCTTTGGAGGTGATCGAGAACGCCTACCGACCCGAAGAGGTTCTGCTCGGTCTCCTCCAGTGGATGGAAGAGACCTGGGATTCGTTCGGGTACGAACGGGAATTTCCCGGCTACGGCGGCGCTGTGATCACCAACGTGCTACGGGGCAGGCAATCCTTCTGGACCGGAGAGGGGCAGAGGTCGGTGCCGTCCTGGTTGACCCGGAGCCCTTTCTTTGGCCGACTTACCTTTGTGCGACCGAACGAGATCGAGCGCCTCTTGCACTCGCTTTCCGAAGAGGGGCTTTTGGAAAGACGTCCATACGGCTACGGCCACGGGCTCACCTACCGGATCACAGACCGGGGGCGCGCCCGGCTTAGGCGGCTTAAGCGGCTCGGGGAGGGGAGTAGCGCGTGAACTTCCTGGAACAGGTCGAGCGATGGTTGGAAGAAGGGGACCTGGGGGCAGTTCGCGCGGTGCTCGCGGGTTTTCGCCAGCAGGGTGACCTTGCCCGTCTCTATGGAAGGTTTTTTGCGAAGCAGAGAGAGCTGGGAGCGAGGTTGGTGGCGGCGGGTCTGGGAAGCCTCACCGATGACCGGGTGCTCGCGCGACTTTCTAGGATTTTAGAGGAGCGCCCGGACGCCGTCCGTTTCCTGCTTAGGGCGTGGCTCGAAGACGCCCGAGAGGACCTCGAGGCCCTGGCCGGGGGAGCCTGGCCGTTCGAGCAAGATCGCCTACCCAGGCCCGAGTGGTGGCGGGCTGCCGCAAGGTTTCTGGAGGCTTCGGGTCGGTACCCCAGGTGGGAGTGGTTGGGGCGGTTCGATCCGTACCGGAGCGCGGGGGCGCCGGAGCCGATGCGCGGATCGGCCGCTTTGGGCGCCCGGCTCAAGCGGCTCGTAGCTGAGCTGGAGCAGGTCAAAGCCGCGCTGCGGACGTGCGAGGCCCGTGAGCGGGAGGCCAGGACTGAGCTCGAGGAGGTGGAACGACGGCGAGAGGAGTTCGAGCAGCGGCTTCTCTCTCTCGAAGGGGAGCTGAGGGAGCGCGAGCGGAAGATTGCGGCGCGTGACCTTCGTATCGGCGAGCTGGAGGAAAGGATGGCTCGCCTTCAGTCCCAGTTGAAGGGCTGCGAGGAAAGGGCTCGCCCGGAGGAAGCGCCCCCTGAGCCACAAGGGGTTGCGGGTGAGGCCGAGGCAAGCCCGGGGCTCAAAAGCGGCCCACCGATGCCCTTCGACCCGCACGATCTCGAGGGGGTTTGGGTTATTCCCTACGGTGAACTGGCCGGCGAAGCTCGCGATCGGCTCCGGCGCCTCATCGGTCTGTACGAGGCCGCTTTGCGCGGAGAAGAACACCCTGACCTTGCCCGCACGAACTGGCCGAGCTTGGGGGGAAGACCCCGGGGCCTCCTCCTCCTGGGCACCGACCGGTTGCTGGACGATATGGCGAGGCTGCCTCTCTTACGCTGGATCGAGGCCTCGCTTTTTACGCGTGAAGCTTACCTTTTCGGACTTAGGCGCTGGGTGCGCGCGCGCAACCGCGCACTATTGGATTCGGAATGAAGCTTGAGGACTGCAAGAAGCATCTGGAGCACGCCGAGCGCGAGTGGGAGCGTCTCAAAGCGCAGCTGGCCAGGTGCGAGAGGGAGCTCAACCAGCTGGCTTTGGACCGCGAACGCTTTCGTTTGTGCCAGCGCGAGTTGGAAGCGGCGAGGGCCGAGCTCGAGGCCTTGAGGAGTGTGCGGGATGAGCTCGAGCGCTTCAAGCGCAAGGTGAAACACCCCGACTTCTGGCTCACCGAGATCAGCGAGCCTCTAGTGGATCGGCTGGAGCATGCGGCCCGGGAACTGGAGGCCTATACCAAGACGGGCAAGCCCCGGCTCGTATCCGATCCCGATCGCCTGGCTCGCGAGTGGGCCTACCGGCTCTACAAGCTGCTCGGCGTTCCCCGCGATCAGCGCGTGCGCGAGGTTATGGAAACCCTGTTGGTCGCGCTTTGGATCTGGCTACGAATGGATGTGACAGCCGCATTGTACTCGGAGGATACCGAATGAGCCGTGCGATTCTCGCTCGCATTCGACGGGAGGGGCCGGTTCACGCCCGCCTCAACCTCGAGGACTACCATTATCTAAAAGAGCGCTTTACTCGTATCCTCCGCAGAACGGGGCCGAGATCGTGGGACGCCGAGGATCGATTGATCGCGCTCGGATTTCTCCGTGGGTATACCCTTTACCGGGAGATTCCGG
Source organism: uncultured bacterium (assembly GCA_964469895.1). Taxonomy (GTDB): domain Bacteria; phylum Deinococcota; class Deinococci; order Deinococcales; family Marinithermaceae; genus WFXV01. The sequence continues at coordinate 6,874 of CAYYAB010000064.1, forward strand.
TAAATGAACGGCAGTTCTGGCGACATTTCTTGCGCGAAGTCCGCCTCGATCAGGATCACCCGACCCCTCGCCAGTTTGACGAAATATGGGATGCACTTCGCTTGGACGAGCGAACGCGTCCTTACCTGGTGACGCACCGCGGCCGGCGAATGCTGGTTCAGACGATCGACCGGATCTGGGGAGTAAAGGGGCTCAGGGCCGAGGTATTCGGAGAGCTGCTGAAACGCTTTCTAGAGCTCCGCGCAAGCCACGAGAACGTGGTGTTTGAAGCCCTGCTCGAAAGCTTTCCTGAACTTGTGGAGGTGGGGCATCACGGTGAGACCTACTTGCGGATCTTTGAAGGCTTTTACCGTCTGCTTGAAGTTCTGAAGCGGGAACCCGAGCTCGCTTGGGAGTATCTTTCGGGAGAGGTCGCAGAAGAAGATTTCTTAAATGAGCTGGAGGGCATGGGCCTTGTCTTTTCCCCGCCGCATCCCCTGGCTTACGTACGCCACAAGTCGGAGCGGCTCCTTCGCGAGCTGCTCTACCGGTACGCCCCTTTGGGCGGCGGGAGTCTAGGGAAGCCTCGAGCCGGCGCTCGGCACGGGCGGCGCAGGCCGCCGCCCGTGCTCGTGCGGGTTTTGAGCGTGACCGGGCTACCCGGCTTGGAGTCGGTGCAGATCGTTCCCGACATTGACGGACGGAGCGTGTACCGCGAAGGGAGGAGGGTTGCCGGCGAGGTGCGTCTCGAGCCCGGGGAGGTTCGAGCCCGGTTTCATTGGCGCCCGAAGCTTGATGAACAAGGCGAGCCTATCGACTCGGAGCCCATCGATCCACGGCATCCGGAGGGCGAGCGGGGCGAGGTGGTACTTGGCCACGGAAGCGAGGAGGTGCGGGTTCGCTTTTTGCTCCGGCCCCGATACGTACTCCACCTCGAGCTCACCGGCTTCAATCGGTACCTGGATTGGCAGCGTCGAAGCGCCTTTCGCCCGCGGCTCAAGGGGGCGCCTGGGGGGAAGATCCTCTACCGCCTTCGGAGCAGCAGAGAGGAGGCCGAGGAGCTGGGGAGGCTCAGGCCCCGCTCGGACGATTGGTTGGAAATCGTTTATCGCTACCACGGGGAAGATACCGTCTTAGAAACGGTTCCCCTTCGGTTTGCACCCCTTTTGCGCTCGTGGAAGGCCGAGCGAGGCCCGCATGGCGTGACCGTTGAGCTGGATGCGGAACTTCCCGCGAACGGCAGGGCCCGGGTTCGACTCAAGCCTGCGGGGGGCGAATGGGTGGAAGAAGTCCTTCTTCCGGAGGATGATCCCAAGCGGGCTTTTTTTAAGCTCCCCCCTCTCGCGCACGCGGAGGTCGAGCTGAGATTGGAGCCCGGGGATCGGGTGAAACGAAAGAGCTTGCCCCCCCGGGTGGACTGGCGGGCTGCGCTCGCGAAAGGAGTGGGGGTGGGCACGCTACCCCCGCCACCTAAGGAGC
>CAYYAB010000065.1:0-8257 GCA_964469895.1 uncultured bacterium
GGTGGAGGCCGAACTTGAGGGCGGCGTTCTCGGCCGGCAGGCCGAAGGCGTCCCAGCCCATGGGGTGGAGCACCTCATAGCCCTGCATCTTGAGGAAGCGGGCCAGGGCGTCCCCCATGGTGTAGTTCTTGAGGTGGCCCATGTGGAGGTCGCCGGAGGGGTAGGGGAACATCTCGAGCACGTAGAACTTCTTCCCCTCCTCCTTCGCCTTCATCAGGCCGATCTCGTTCCAGTAACGCTGCCACTTGGGCTCGATGGCGTGGGGGTTGTACTTCTCCATGGCTCCTCTCGCGAAAAAGTATACGCCGGGGCGGCGCTCCCCGGCGCTTGCTTTCGCTCCGATCTAGGGGCGGATGCGGCCCGGCGGCAGCCGCCGCCAGCGGCGCTGGCGGAACCTCCGGTAAAAGGCGTAGCCGTAGGCGAAAAGGGGCAAAAGCAGCGCGAGCACGAGCGCGCTCGCGAGGACCCACACGGCGAGCACAAGCCCGAGCAAAAGCGCCACCGCGAGCACCGCCCAGGCAAGCGGCCCTTTTAGCTCGAAAACGCGGGCATAATCCATTCGCACGTAAAAAGCCTAGCGGACCCAGCGGTGATGAAGATTAGGGCAGCACCTTGCCGGGGTTCAAGATCCCCTTGGGGTCAAAGACCTCCTTGAGCCTACGCATCCAGAAGAGGGCGGGGCCGTGCTCCCTTTCCATGTAGCGGCGTTTTCTGAGCCCCACCCCGTGCTCGCCGGAGATCGTGCCCTCAAGCTCGAGCGCCCGCTCCACCAACCGCTCGACGTAGGCCTCGGCCTTGGCGTAATCCTCCTCGCGCACGGCGACGATGGTGTGAAAGTTGCCGTCTCCCACGTGGCCGAGGATCGAGCCCTCCAGGCCAAGCGCCTCCATCTGCTCCCGGGCGTAGGCGATGAGTTCGGGCAGACGGGAGAGCGGCACCGCGGTGTCGGTGATCGCGTACTTGCGGTTGGGAAAGCGGTGAACGAGCGCCCAGTAAGCCTGGTGACGGGCCTCCCACTGGGCCTTTTGCTCCTCCGGCGTGGCCGCCGCCGCCACCTCGATGGGGTCGTGGTCCGCGATCAACTCCTCGGCCACCGCGCGTTCGGCGGCGAGCGCCGCCTCGGTGGAGGAGTGGAACTCGATGAAGAGTGCCGGCCGCTCGGGGTAATCCTTCTCCAGGTACTGGTTCACCGCCCTGAGCGCCTGGTCGTCCACGAGCTCGAGCCGGGCCACCGGAAGGCCCGCCCCCATCAGAGCGTAGGCGGCGCCGGCGGCGTCCTCGATCGAGGGGAAGAAGACCCGGAGGGCATGAACGTAAGCGGGAAGGGGATGCAGCTTCAGGTAGAGCTTCGTGATCACCCCGAGCGTGCCCTCGGAGCCGATCAAGAGGTCTTTCAGGTCGTAGCCGGCGCTGGTTTTGCGCACCGGGCGGCCGAAGCGCACACGCTCGCCGTTTGCCATCACCGCCTCGAGGGCAAGCACGTTGGCCCGCATGCCCCCGTAGCGGACGGTGGTGGTGCCGGAGGCGTTGGTGGCGGCCATCCCGCCCAGGGTCGCGTTCGCCCCCGGGTCCACCGGGAAGAAAAGCCCGTGGGGGCGGAGGCGGCGGTTCAGCTCCTCGCGGGTGACCCCGGGCTCGACCACCGCCAAAAAGTCCTCGGGGCGGACCTCGAGGATCTGGTTCATGCGGGAGAGATCGAGGCTCACCGTGGGCTTTTGCACCGGGATCAGGTGACCCTCGATGCTGGTGCCGGCGCCGAAGGGGATGACCGCGAAGGCAAGCTCGTTCGCAAGGGCCAAAAGCCGCTCCACGTCTTCCGCGCTCTCCGCGAAGACTACCGCGTCCACCGGGCGCACCTCGGGGTAGCCCTCGTCGCGGCCGTGGGCTTCGAGCACCGAGGGGGAAAAGCTCACCCGATCGCCAAACGCCTCCTTTAGGCGGTCCTTCATAACCCTATGATGAAAGCCTCGGGGCGGGCCGACAAGGCCCGCCCGCGCTTACCACGCGTAGAAAAGCGCCACGATCACCAGCCAGACCCCGTCCACCAGGTGCCAGTAGAGGCTCGCGGACTCCAGGGTCCCGGGCCGGTGGGGCAGGATCTTACCGAAGACCCCTTGGAGGTAGGCGAGCAAGAGGCCGGTGGCCCCGATCAACACGTGCAGCCCGTGGAGCCCCACCACGATGAAGAAAGCCGCGGCCCAAAGCTCCTCCCGCCAGTCCATATGACCGGCGGCGAGGAAAAACTCGTAGGTTTGGATCCCGAGGAAGATCACCCCGAAGACGATCGCGACCAGAAGACCGAGGAGGAAGCTCGAGCGGTCTCCGCGCTTTAAGTCGTGGGCCGCGTAGTGGACGAGGAAGGAGGAGGCCACCAGGAAGAAGGTGTTGACCAGGGCGAGCCAGAGCTCAGGACGTTCCTCGGGGGGCACGGCGGCCCCGCTCAGCCGGAGGTAGATGTAGGCGGCAAGGAGGATGGCGAAAAGCCCCACCTCCGAGGAGAGGAACCAGACCGTGCCCATGAAGGCGTTGGACTTGCCCGAGCGGGTGGGGTGGTCGGTCTTTGGGTCGGCGTACTCGTGCTCGAGCGCCCAGCCCAAAAGCCCCACCACGGTGAGCGCCGCCCCCGCGAGCATCACCGCGTTGGGCCAGGGGTAGGCGGCAAGACCGAAGAAGAGCAGGAAGAGGGCGACCGAGGTGAAAAGCGGCCACACCGAAGGCCGGGGCAGGTGGACGTGCGAGGGGTCCTCGGGCTCAAGGCGCACGCCCTTTTTCTCCCAGTCGTAAAGCGGCCGCTCGCTTTCAAACTTCTCGGGGAGCTTGACGTCGAAGTTATGCTCGGGAGGAGGGCTTGGTACGAGCCATTCGAGCGTCCAGCCTCCCCAGGGATTCGCCGGGGCCCGCTCGCCCGAACGCAGCGACTTGATCATGTTCCAGACCCAGATCAGCCCGCCGATCATGAAAAGCGTCGCCCCGAAGGTGGCCACCTGGTTTAAGGGGAGAAGGCCCGCCACCTCGGTGGGATAGGTGTAGTAGCGCCGGGGCATGCCCAAAAAGCCCAGGGCGTACTGGGGCAGGAAAGTGAATAGGTAGCCGAAGAGGAAGAACCAAAAGTGCAGCCGCCCCAGCCGCTCATCAAACATGCGCCCGAAAAACTTCGGGAACCAGTAGTAAAGCCCGGCGAAGGCGGCAAACCCGGAGCCCGCCATGAGCACGTTGTGGAAGTGGGCGACCACGAAGTAGGAGTCGTGGAACTGGTAATCGAGCGGCACCATCGAGAGCATGACCCCGGTGATGCCGCCGATCAGGAAGTTGAAGATGAAGCCGAGCACCCAAAGGAGCGGGGTCTTCATCTCAAGCTTGCCGCCCCAGAGGGTTCCCAGGATGTTAAAGAGCTTGACCCCGGTGGGCACCGCGATCAGCGCGGTGAAGAAGGCGAAGGCGAGCTGGAAGATCACCGACTCGCCGACGGTGAACATATGGTGGGCCCAGACGAGGAGCCCGAGCAGCACGATCCCCATCTGGGCGAAGACCATCGCCCGGTAGCCGAAGACCGGCTTCTTGGCAAAGGTGGAAGCCACCTCGACGAGGATGCCAAGGTAGGGGAGCAGCATCACGTAGACCGTCGGGTGGGAGTAGAACCAGAAGAACTGCTGGAAGAGCACCGGATCCCCGCCGATCGCCGGGTTGAAGAGGCTAAGCCCGAGCTTGACATCAAGCAGGGTGACCAGGGTGGCGGCGGTAAGCCCGGCAAGCGAGACCAGGTTCAAGATGCTGGCCGCGAGCACCGACCATACGTAGATCGGCATCTGCCATAGCGTCATCCCCCGGGCCCGGAGGTTGTAGATGGTGGCGACGAAGTTGGCGTTGCCTAAAAGCGAGGAGATGCCGAGGAGCAAGATCGCAGTGAAGTAAAAGGCTGAGCCCAGGCTGGTCGAGACCGGGTAGTAAAACGTCCAACCCGCCTGGGGCAGCTCGCCGAAGAAGAGGCCCGAAAGCACGAGGAGGATCGAGAAGAGGAAGGTCCAGTAGGAGAAGGCGTTGATCCGGGGCAGGGCGACGTCCCGGGCTCCGAGCATAAGCGGCACCATGTAGTTGCCGAACCCGGTGAGCCCGGCCTGGATGATGAAGAAAAAGAGCATCATCGCCCCGTGCACGGTGATCATCTGGTTGAAGGTTCCGCCGGTAAAGAGGTTCGACTCAGGGTGGGCGAGCTGGAGCCGGAAGAGCCAGGCGATGACGCCCGAGATGCCAAAGGCGAGGAAGGCGGTGACCGTGTAGAGGATCCCGATCTTCTTGTGATCCACGGTGGTGAGCCATTCCCAAAGGAGAGCGGTCCAGGGTTTTCGTACGGCGGTGGTTACGCTTGCCATGGCTTCCTCCTAAAACCGGGGGAGGGTGCTAAAGTCAAACCCCTCCAGCTTGAGGCTCTCCAGGTAGTCGGCGAGCGCCTTGAGGTCCGCATCCGAAAGGTCAGGGAAGGCGGGCATCTGGGCCCCGGGCTTGATCCGGGTTGGATCCTTGATCCAGGCGATCAAGTTCTCGCGGGTGTTTTCCAACACCCCGCTCGCGAGGGTGAGGCGGTTGCCGAGGATCGAGAGATCGGGACCGAGCACTCCCGCCGCCGGAGTCCCCTTCACCGTGTGGCAGGAGGCGCAGCGGGTCATGAAGAGCGCTCGGCCGCGGCGGGCCCGGTCGGTCTTGGGCTCGGGGGCGCGGTAGGCCCGGTAGGCTTCGACGAAGCGCCGGTACTCGTTGGGCTCCAGGGCAATGACCCGAAAACGCATGTTGGCGTGGGAGGGCCCGCAGAGCTCGGCGCAGTAGCCGTAGTAGTTCCCCGGCTTAGTGGCCATGAAGCGGTTGTAGGTGGTCTGGCCTGGGATCGCGTCGGTTTTCCCCGCGAGCGAAGGCACCCAGAAGGAGTGGATCACGTCGGCGGAGGTGAGTTTCGCCTCCACCGGTCGCCCTACCGGAATCACGAGCTCGTTGGAAAGCCGCAAGCCCTCCTCGGGAAGCCGGAAGTCCCACCAGAACTGCCGGGCGGTGACCTCGACCCCGAGCGCGCCGGCGATCGGCCGATTGATCTTCACGAGGGCCTGCGCGGTGAGCACGAAGAGCAGTAAGACGATGACCAGGGGGATCAGGGTCAGGCTGATCTCCACCCGGGCGTTCTCCCGAAACTGGGGCGGAAGCGCGTCGTCCCCAGGGCGGCGCCGGTAGCGCACGATGGTATAGAGCAGCGCCCCCGCCACCCCGGCGAAGATCACCACCGAGAAGGCCAGCACCCAGCGCAAGAGGTTCGCCACCTCCCGGTTCTGGGGGGCGTCGGTGACGATGGCCACGTTGTGGGCGAGGGCGATCGCGAAGAACGCGCCGATTACAACCAGGATTCGTCCGCCGTTCATAGGGCCTCCTATAAGGCAAAACGCTATAGGGACATATATCCCTATCGGAGGCCGATACGCAAGGGTTTTTAGGACTCAAATTTTCTGAAGCAAACGGGGCAACACGCTCGGAACCCGCACCCAGGTGGGTACTACCTGGGCTACCGGGCCGAGCACGGGAGTCCAGAAAAGTCCCTCCCCGCCACGTTCGGCAACAAGCAACCCGTAGCCCAAAAAGCGCCCGTCCCCCGCGAGAAGACCAAAAAGGTAACGGGCATCCCCCGCCGGGCGGGGAAGCCGGCGGAGGCGGGCCTTTTGGAAGTGGGCGAGCAGACGGCTTGCGCGGCGGGCGACCCGGAGGGCGGGCGGTTTTTCCTGTACCCCAGGAGCCACGGGAAGGCGCCGGATACGGAGGTCCGTTCTCCAGGTGAGGGCGCGATAAAGCGCGTCATCGAAGACACCGACCTCGGCCGCGCCCAGGGCCTCGAGCTGCTGGTAGCGAAGCCGCTGGGCCCGTGGCCCCCGGGCGAAGCCGTCGGTGTCGGCGACGAAAGGGCCCCGGGCCCCGCGGGCGAGCCGGGCGCTGGTCGCGAGCAGCCAGCCTTCCGCCCCCACCGGGCTCACCCGGCCGACGAGGAGCCGCTCTTCCTCGTAGACCTCCTTCCCCTCAAGGCGGAAGCGGGCCACGGTGCCGGGGAGACTCCCCTGGCCGACGTCGAGGTCGAGGAGGTAGGCGCGACCGAACTTCGCCGCCGCCCGGCGAGCGAGCGCCCAGGCGAGGGTGGTCTTGCCGGTATCGGTGGGGCCCACGAGGACGAGCCTCATGAATCCACGGGCACCGGCCTCCCCTCTTCGTCCACCGCTACGTAGACGAGCTCGCCGTGGGTGGCGAGGGTGCGGTCCTCGCTCCCCTTAAAACGCTCCTTGTAGACCTCGACCCGCACGGTCAGCGAGGTGCGCCCGACGCGTTCGACCCGGGCGACCACCTCAAGCAGATCCCCCACCTTGATGGGGACGTGGAACTCCACCTGGCCGATGGCGACGGTGACCACCGGCTTTTTCGCCCGGCGCACGGCGGCGTAGGAGCCGACCTTATCCATCAGTCCGACGACGAAGCCGCCGAAGGCGTTGCCCATGGGGTTTGCGTGGGAGGGGAACACGAGCTCGAGGGTGCGGGCTTCCATGGCCCAAGCTTACCCCCGCGCCAGATTGACATAAGTCATATCAACCTTTATGATAAGCCCCTAGAGGAGGGGAAGGCATGAACCTCGAGAAGTGGACCGAAGCCGCCCGGCAGGCCCTGGCCCAGGCCCAGGTGCTGGCGCGGGAGATGAAGCATCAGGAGATCGACCTCCCGCACCTGCTCCTGGCCCTGCTCAAGGACCCTGGCGGCTTGCCTACCAAGCTCATCGTCGCCGCCGGAGGCGACCCCGAAGCGATTCGGCGGGAGGCCAGCCGCGAGCTTGGGCAAAAGCCCCGGGTGGAAGGGGTCGAGGGGGGAACCCACCTTTCGGCCCGGCTCCACCAGGCGATCGAGCGGGCGGAGAAGCTCGCCGCCGAATGGGGCGACAAGTTCGTGGCGGTGGACCTCCTGCTCTTGGCCATCGCTGAGGTGGGCTTTCCCGGGGTGCCGAGTCCGGAGGCGCTCAAGAAGATCATCCAGGAAGTACGAGGGGGGAAAACCGTGCAGACCGAACACGCCGAAGCAACCTTCGAGGCCCTCGAGCAGTACGGCATCGACCTGACCAAGCTCGCGGAAGAGGGCAAGCTCGACCCGGTCATCGGCCGGGACGAGGAGATCCGCCGGACGATCCAGATCCTGCTGCGCCGGACCAAGAACAACCCGGTCTTGATCGGCGAGCCCGGCGTGGGCAAGACCGCGATCGTCGAAGGGCTGGCCCAGCGGATCGTCAAGGGCGACGTGCCCGAGGGGCTGAAAGATAAGCGCATCATCGCGTTGCAGATGGGTTCCCTGCTCGCCGGCGCCAAGTACCGCGGCGAGTTCGAGGAACGGCTTAAGGCGGTGATCCAGGAGGTCGTCGCCAGCGAGGGCCGGATCATTCTGTTCATCGACGAGCTCCACACCATCGTCGGCGCCGGCAAGGCGGAGGGCGCGGTGGACGCCGGCAACATGCTGAAACCCGCCCTGGCCCGGGGCGAGCTCCGGCTGATCGGCGCCACCACCCTCGACGAGTACCGGGAGATCGAGAAGGACCCGGCGCTCGAGCGCCGCTTCCAGCCGGTCTTGGTGGACGAGCCCAGCGTCGAGGACACGATCACCATCCTCCGCGGGATCAAGGAGAAGTACGAGGTCCACCACGGCGTGCGCATCTCCGATCCCGCGATCATCGCGGCGGCGACCCTTTCCCACCGCTACATCACCGACCGGCGGCTGCCCGACAAGGCGATCGACCTGATCGACGAGGCGGCGGCCCGGCTTCGGATGCAGCTCGAAAGCCAGCCGGAGGAGATCGACCAGCTCGAGCGCAAGAAGCTACAGCTCGAGATCGAGCGCGAGGCCCTCAAAAAGGAGACCGACCCCGACTCCAAGGCCCGCCTCGAGGCGATCGAGCAGGAGATCGCCGAACTCACCAAGAAGATCGAGGAGATGAAGGCGGAGTGGCTGGCCGAGGTGGAGATCTTAAAAGAGCTCCGCCAGGCGCAGCAGGAGCTCGACGAGGTCCGCCGCGAGATCGAGCTCGCCGAGCGCAACTATGACCTGAACCGGGCCGCCGAGCTCCGCTATGGGAAGCTCCCTGAGCTCGAGAAGAAGGTCGAGGAGCTTTCCGAGAAGCTGAAAAACGCGAAGTACGTCCGGCTCGAGGTCACCGCCGAGGACATCGCCGAGATCGTCTCCCGCTGGACCGGGATCCCGG
>CAYYAB010000066.1:0-8252 GCA_964469895.1 uncultured bacterium
GGCTTCTCCCCTTGATCAGGACGCGGGTGAGGGCAAGGCCCTCCGTAAAGGCTTCAAGGTGTCCCCGGGCCTGGCGTCCCGCACCCACCAAAAGGAGCGCGCCCTCACGCCTTGGCGCGAGCGTCCAGGCCGCGAGCAGGCTGAGGGCGGCGGTGCGGCGCACGGTGAGCTCCTCGGCGGGCAGGTGGAGCACCTCGCCGGTATCGAGCCTTTGGGCCCAGATCTCGGCGGTGACCGAAGGATCCCGCCCCGGAAGCACGGTCACCAGCTTGACCAGCACGAGACGCGCATCCAGGGCCGGCATAACCAGAAACTGCCCGCCCTCCGGGAGGGGGTAGACCGCTCGCCGCGGCGCGGCCAGCCCGGAGGCGAGCACGTCCCGAATCGCCCGCGCAAGTTGTTTGTAGCTCGGTGTCATACCGGTATAATCGTTGAAACCCGCAGAGGAGGTCCAGATGCCTGGGAAAAAGCTCACGCGGAGACAGCTCCTAAAGACCGGCGCCGCCACCGCCGCCGTCCTGGCAGCACCTCGCTGGGTCCGGGCTCAACCACGACCGGTCAAGCTCGCGGTGCTCCTGCCCCTGACCGGCCCCTTCGCCTTCGCCGGAGCGGCCGCGCTCGAGGCCTTTCAGGACGCGGTCGGCCTGGTCAACGACGAACTCGGCGGGATCGCCGGGCGGCCCCTCGAGCTCATCGTCGAGGATACCGGCTACGACGTAGCCAAGGGCACGGCCGCCTTCAACCGGGTGGTGAACCGGGAGCGTCCGGACGAGCTGCTCTTCGTCTACGGCGACTCCACCGGTCTTTCCAAGGCGCTGGCGCCGGAGATCACCCGCCTTGGCCTGCCCTACACCGCCACCTCCTACTCCGGCGAGCTCGCGGACCCCGAGCGCTACCCCACGATCTACGTCTTCGGGCCCACCTACCAGGACATGATGGAGGCTTTGCTCCGCGAGATCGCGGCCCGCAAACCGGGGGCCAGGATCGCGCTCGTTTACTCCAACTCCGAGTTCGGGCGCGACCCGATCCCCTACGTCAGGCGCCGGGCGGCCGAGCTCGAGCTCGAGATCGTGGCCGAGGAGGTCACGCCCCTGGTCCTCACCGACGCCGGTCCGGTGGTGCTCAAGCTCCAGCGCGCCCGGGCCGACTACGTCCTCACCCAGGGCTACGTCGCCACCGCCGAACCGGCGCTGCTCAAAGCCGCGCGCGAATTCGGCTTCCGGGCAACCTTCATGGGCACCTACTACTCCGCCAGCAACGCCCTGATCCAGCGCGCCGGTCCCGCCGCCGACGGCTTCCTCGCCACCTACCACAACGCCTACTGGTACGAGGTCGACGTCCCCGGTATCCGCCGTGCCCGCGCCTACCGCCGCCAGAAGGGCCGTCCCGATAAGCCGATGACCACCTACTACGTGGGGGCGTTCTTCGTGGGGCTGACGGTCGCGGAGGCGATGCGCCGGGCGGCGGCGGCCAACCGGCTCAGTCGCGAGGGTGTGCTCGAGGCCCTGGGCAACCTCGCGGATTACGATGCTTTCGGGCTCATCCACTCCCTGCGTTTCGTCCGCCACCGGCTTCCCTACACCAAGCTCTACCGCGCCGACGCCCGCGCCCGGCGCTACGTACCCTACTCCGACTGGATCCAGCTGGCGTGAGCTTCTTCCTCCAGCTCCTCGTCGCCGGGATCGCCACCGGGGCCCTTTACGCCCTGATGGCGATGGGCTTCGTGCTGGTCTACCGGGCCACCCGGGTGGTCAACTTCGCCATCGGCGAGTTTCTGCTCGTCGGCGGCTACCTCACCTACACCCTGAACCTGGTGCTCCCCCTACCCTGGGCGATGGTCCTCACCCTGCCGCTCGCCTTTGCCTTCGGACTGCTGGTCGAGCGGGGCTTCGTGAGGCCCCTGCTCGGCCGGAACGTGGTCGCGGTGATCATGGCCACGATCGGCCTGGCCCTGGCCCTAGACGGCGCCGCCCAGCTCGCCTGGGGCCCCGACCAGAAATACCTCGAGGGCCAGCTGCCCGTGCTGACCCTCGCGCTGGGGGAGCTGATCCTCCCCTCCCGCTCGGTCTGGAGCCTTCTGCTCGCGCTGCCCGCGGCCCTGGCCCTGGTCTACGCGCTCAAAAGGAGCCGCTACGGGGTCCTGGTCCGGGCGGTGGCCGAGAGCGAGGTGGCGGCGCTGGCGATGAAGATCCCCGCTCCCCGGATCGTGGCCCTGGTATGGGGGCTCTCTGCGGCGCTGGCGGCGGTGGGCGGGGCGCTGCTCGCGGGGCTCTCCGGTGTCGGCCCCCACCTGATCGCGATGGGGCTCATGGTCTTTCCGGTGGCGATTCTCGGGGGCATGGACTCGGTGGGCGGGGCACTGCTCGCGGGGATGCTGGTAGGGGTGGCCGAGTCCCTCTCGCGCGGGTACCTGGAAGCCCTGGTACCCGGCATCACCGAGGCCTCCCCCTTTTTGATCGTGCTGCTCGTCCTGCTGGTGCGACCCTACGGGCTCTTCGGGGAACGGGAGATCGAGCGGGTCTAGGATGCTGGCGGTCGAGAACCTCAAGGTCGTCTACCGGGGGGTCATCCTGGCCCTGGACGGGGTCACCCTGCGGGTCGAGCCGGGGGAAGCGGTGGCGGTGCTGGGGCCCAACGGCGCCGGCAAGAGCACCCTGGTCCGGGCCCTCGGGGGACTGCTCGCCAACTACGAGGGAAGGGTGCTGGACGGCCGGATCCTGCTCGGGGACGCGGAGATCACCCACGCCGGGCCGCTCGCGCCCGCCCGGGAGGGGCTCACCGCGGTTCTCGAGGGCCGGCCGGTGTTTCGCTACCTGACGGTGATGGAGAACCTGCGGGCGGCGGGCCACCGGTTGCCGCGAGCGCGCCTCGCCCGGGGGATCGAGGAGGTCCTCGCGCGCTTTCCCCGCCTCGCCGAACGCCGCCACGAGCAGGCCGGCTACCTCTCCGGTGGAGAGCAGCAGATGCTGATCCTCGGCATGGCCCTGCTCACCGAGCCGCGCTTTCTGGTGGTCGACGAACCATCCCTCGGGCTCGCGCCCCGCCTGGTCGCCGACCTCTTCCAAAGGCTCCGACAGCTTCAGCGCGAGCGCGGCCTCGCCCTGGTGCTGGTGGAGCAGAACGCCCGGGCGGCGCTGGCGATCGTCGACCGGGTGTACGTGCTCGAGCGCGGCCGGGTGGTCTTCGAGGGGCGGCGGGAGGATGCCGAGCGCGACGTCGATGTGCTCGAGTTCTACCTCGGCGAGGGCCCCGCGGGCTATCGCCAGGCCCGACGTTACCGGAGGCGCAAGCGATGGGTCTAGCCCCGATCCTCGAGGTCCGGGACCTGCACCTGCGCTTCAAGGGGGTGGCCGCCCTCTCGGGGGTAGGCTTCACGGTCGAACCCGGTTCCTTCTTCGCGATCATCGGACCCAACGGCGCCGGCAAGACGAGCCTGCTCAACGTGCTCTCCGGCCTCTACCGCCCCCAGTCGGGGGAAGTGCGCTTCCTGGGGCGCGACCTGCTTCCCCTCCCCCCACCGCGGCGCACCCGGCTTGGTCTCGGACGCACCTTTCAAAACCTCGAGCTCTTTCGCGGCATGACCGTGCTGGAAAACGTGAAGCTCGGGGCCGAACGGGCGGGTCCCTACCCCCTGCTCTGGCCCCGGGCAGACCAGGAAGCGCGGGTCCGGGCCCGCGCCGAGGAGGTTATCGAATACCTCGACCTGGCCCCCTACCGCCACGTACCCGCAGGTCTGCTTCCCTACGGCCTGCAGAAACGGGTCGAGGTCGCCCGGGCACTGGCGGGAAGCCCCCGCCTCCTCTTGCTCGACGAACCGATGGCCGGCCTCGCGGTGGAGGAACGGCAGGACCTGGCCCGCTACCTACAGGACGCGCGCCGGGAGTGGGGGGTCACCCTGCTTTGGGTCGAGCACGACCTGCGGGCGGTGATGGAGCTCTCCGAGAGGGTCCTGGTCCTCTCCTACGGCCAGGTCCTCTACCTCGGCGATCCCGAGGGGGCCCGGCGCGACCCCCGGGTACAGGACGCCTACCTGGGAGGAGGCGCGTGAAGGGCACGCTGATCGGTACCCTTTCCGAGCTGGTCGCGCGACGGCCGCGCGACCCGGCGATCCGGGCGAAACGGCGCGGGGTGTGGCAGCCGATCTCCTACCGGGAACTCTGGGAACGCTCCCTCGCCCTCGCCGCCGGGCTCGCGGAGCTGGGGCTGGCGCGGGGACAGGTGCTCGGCATCCTCGGTCGCAACGCTCCCGAGTGGATCCTCGCCGAGCTCGCGGCGCAAGCGCTCGGCGCCCTGCCCATGGGTCTTTACGCCGATGCCCTCGGTGACGAGGTTCGCGACCTGCTCATCCACGCCGGGGCGGCGGGGGTGATCGTCGCCGACGAGGAGCAGCTCGACAAGATCGAGCCCATCCAGGACCGCTTTCGCTTCGTCCTGGTCTGGGAGGTGGCCGGGCTGAGCCACCGGCTGGAGGGGCGGGTTCGCGCGTTCCGCGAGGTGGTGGAGGCGGGACGCAGCGGGGTGGACGCGATCGCGTCCGGGCTCGAGGCCCGGAATCCCGACGAGATCGCCCTCCTCGCGCCCACCTCGGGCACCACCGGTAGGCCCAAGCTGGCCATGCTCCGTCACCGCAATCTCATCGCCGGACACCGGGCGCTGGCCCAGGCCCTCGGGTTTCGCGGGGACGAGTGGCTCTTTTCCTACCTGCCGCTCGCCTGGATCGGGGAGCAGATGCTCACCGTGGTCCATCTCCTGGTTACCGGAGGAACCGTACACTTCCCCGAGGAGCCCGCCACCCTAGAGGCGGATCGCCGGGAGGTGCAGCCCGACCTTTACCTGGCCTCCGCGCGCCAGTGGGAGGAGGCCGCCGCGTTGATCCAAAGCCGCGCCGAGGAGGCCGACGCCCTTAAGCGCGCGGTCTACCGCATCGGGCTTTCCACCCTGCTCAAAGGCGCCGAACGCGAGCTCCAGAACGAACCCGTTCCACCCCTTCTGGACCTCGCCCGGGCCCTCTTTGAACCGCTCGTGGCCCGTCCCTTGCGGGCCCGGATGGGCCTTTCCGCCTGTCGCATGGCGGTCACCGGCGGAGCCCCCCTCGGCCCCCAGGTCTTCACCTTTTTCCGGGCCATCGGGCTGGACATCCGGCAGGTCTACGGCCAGTCGGAAACCGCTGCGGCCACCGCCGCCCACCGTACCGGCGCGATCGTCCCCGAAACCGTCGGGCCTCCGCTCCCGGGGACCGAGGTGAGGATCGCCGACGACGGCGAGATCCAGGTACGGGGCCCTCAGGTGTTTGCCGGCTACTACCGAAACGAGCGCGCTACCCGTGAGGCCTTCACCGAGGACGGCTGGTTCCGAACCGGAGACGCCGGAACGATCGACCCCCACGGGCACCTGATCGTACTCGGCCGCCTCAAGGAGGTCGGCCACCTCGCCGACGGGACCCCCTTCGCGAGCCCGACGATCGAAAACCGGCTCAAGTTCTCCCCCTACATCCGTGAAGCGGTGGTGCTGGGACAGGATCGTCCCTACGTGGCCGCCCTGCTCGAGCTCGACCCGGAACACGCCCAGCGCTGGGCCCGCGGTCAGGGTCTTGCCTTTCCCACCTACCAGGCCCTCGCCCAAAGCCCGGAGATCTACGCCCTGCTCTCCGCCGAGGTCGCGCGGGCCAACGCCGGGCTGCCACCGCCTCTGCGGGTTCGCCGGATCGCGGTGCTGCCGAAGGAGCTCCACCCCGATGACGCCGAGGTTACCCGCACCCGCAAGGTGCGCCGACGGGTGGTGGAGGAGCGCTACGCGCCCCTGATCGAAGCCCTGTACCGGGGTGAGGGCCGGGCCCGCCTTACCCTCGCGATCCGCTACGAGGAGCGGGAGGGCACGATCGAGGCGGAGGTGAGGATCGCCGATGTGGTATCGGATCGCCAGGAAGCTGTCCGAGACGTATAGCCGCCGCTTCGCCCGGGCCGTCCGCGAGAGCTACGCGGAAGATGAGGCCTACGCCCCGACCCCCCTGGGCCGGTTCGCCCTCGCCCTCTTCCTCGGCCTCCTCTTCCTCCTCCCCCTGATCCTCGGCCCCTACCCGATGTACGTCCTCTCGCTGACGGCAATCGCCGCCCTGGGCGCCCTCGGACTCCACCTGCTGGTCGGCGGCGCGGGGCTGATCTCCCTCGGCCAGGCCGCCTTCCTGGGAATCGGAGCCTACACCGCAAGCCACCTTTCCGGACCCCTTGCCCCCCTTGGAGTCCTGGCCGGCGGACTGCTCGCGGCCCTCGTGGGGCTGGTGCTGGGGCTCCCCTCGCTCCGGATCAAGGGGGTGTACCTGGCGATCGCCACCCTTGCCTTTCAGTTCCTGGCGATCCTTGTCTTCAACAACTGGGAGTCCTTCACCGGTGGGATCCGGGGGCGAAACCTCGCCCCCGCGGAGATCCTCGGCCTCCCCCTGGACTCGCCCGGAGCGCTTTGGTACCTGATCCTGGCCTTCACCCTGCCCCTCTTCTTCTACGGCAAACGCCTCCTCAGCACCCGCGCCGGACGGGCCTGGCTGGCCCTACGCGACAACGAACTCTCGGCGCAAGTGGCCGGGGTCGAGCTCGTCCCCACCAAGCTCAGCGCCTTCCTGCTCTCGGCGTTTTACGCGGGGGTCGCGGGGGGGTTGCTCGCCAACCTCTACCGCACGGTGACCCCCGAACACTTCCTCTTCGGCGTCTCGGTACAGTACCTCGCGATGGTGATCGTAGGCGGGGCGGGTACCGTGCTGGGAGCGGTCCTGGGAGCGGCCTTCGTCGTCCTCGTGCCGGAGCTGCTGAATACCCTGGTGGGGGCCCTCGGACCGGCCTACGCCGGGGCCCTGGCCGCGCTCCGCAACGTCGTCTTCGGGACGCTCATCCTCGCGTTCCTGATCCTCGAGCCCCGCGGTCTGGTCGGCCTCTGGTCCCGCGTACGCGACTACCTGCGCACCTGGCCGTTACCCTACTAGGGAAGGGAGGTAAAGGATGGACGAACGCCAAGCCCTCGCCCGGGTACTCGCCGCCGCCCGGTCGCACCCGCTCTACCGCCGGCGGCTTGCGGACCTCGACCCCGAACGCGCGACCCGGGAGGACCTCCGGGAGATCGAGCCGGTTACCCGGGAGGACTGGATCGCCCACTTCCGCGCGCACCCGGAGCCGCCCCCGGGAGCCGGCGTGCTCCACCTGACCCCGAGCCCGGCGCTGGGCTGGATGCCGGAGTACCTGGCCCCGGAGGACCTGGAGGCCCAGGCCGAGGCGCTCGCCGTCCACTTCCGGGCCCTCGGCCTGGCCGGCCGCCGGGTGCTGGTCGCGTTCAGCTACCACGTCTTCGCCGGCGGCTGGCTCTTCCACGACGCCCTGGTGCGGGCCGGGGCGCTGGTCTTCCCCCACGGCCCCGGCGAGGCCGATCGGATCGCCGAGCTCGGGCGCCGCTTCGGTTTCGACGTGCTGGTGGCGAACCCCTCCTTCGCGCTCAAGATCGCGGCGGCCGGGGGACGTTTCGAGCTCCTCCTCGCCGGGGGCGAGCCCTTCACCGCGGTGCCCGGGTACCGGGAACGGGTGGAGGCCGCCCTCGGCGGCACCGCGCTGGACGCCTACGGGACCAGCGAGCTGGGTATCGTCGCCGCCGAGACCGCGGCCAAGGACGGGCTCTGGGAGATCCCGGGGATGGCGATCCTTGAGGTCCTGGATCCCGAAACCCTGACCCCGGTCGCCGACGGCGAGCGCGGCGAGCTCGTGGTGACCGCCCTTACCCGGACCCGCACGCCGATGATCCGGTTCCGAACCGGGGACCTCGCGATCGCCGACCGCAGCAAGGGGCGGGTCCGCCTTCCCCGGGGGGTCTTCGGTCGTACCGACACGATGGTCAAGGTCAAGGGGGTGAAGCTTTATCCCACCGAGCTCGCCCCGGTGCTCGCCGGCTTCGGGCTGGAGCCCCGGGGGTTTCAGGTCGTGGTCGAGTCCAAGCCGGGGGGAACCGACGCCATGGTGCTCCGGATCCGCGCCGAGCGCGTTCCCGAAGGGCTCAAGGCCGCGGTCGAACGGGCGATCGGGCTCCGCATCGACCGCCTTGAGGCGGATCCCGGGCTCGAGGGACCGCCGGTCCTCGACCGGCGATTCCAGAGGTAAACTCGGAAACGCCCATGGATCTCGAGCTCGCCAGGTACATCGACCACACCCTCTTAAAACCCGAGGCCACCGAGGAAGACATCCGGCGGCTCGTGCGGGAGGCGCTGGAGCACTACTTCT
>CAYYAB010000067.1:0-7986 GCA_964469895.1 uncultured bacterium
AGGGCGTTGATCGCTTTCGTCTTCCCCGCCCGGATCTGCTCGACCACCTGGGGGTTCTCGGCGACCACCTGCTCGACGAGCGCGCGGATCGCCCCCTCGTCGGTGACCGCCTTAAGCCCCCGCTCCTCGACGAGCCGTTCGGGGTCCGCCCCCTCCATCACCTCGGGCAGGATCTCCTTCGCCACCCTGCCGGTGATCGTGCCCGCCTCGACCAGGCGAACGAGCTTCGCGAGGTGTTCCGGGGTGAGGCCGGTCTCGGCGAGGGCGAGCTCGCGCTGGGTGAGGTAGCCCTTGACGTCGGCGTTCAGCCAGTTGGCGAGTTTTTGGGGGTCGGCGCCGGTCTTGAGCGCCGCGTCGAAAAAGGGCGCGAGCTCGAGGTCGTAGGCGAGGATCTCGGCGTCGTAGGGGCGCACCCCGGCGGCCACATAGCGCTTTGCGCGCTCGGCGGGGAGCTCGGGCATCTTCGCCTTGAGCTCGGAAAGCCAGGCCTTGGAAAGGGTAAAGGGCACCAGGTCGGGCTCGGGGAAGTAGCGGTAGTCGGACTCGGTCTCCTTGGTACGCATGACGAAGGTCTTGCCGCTTTTCTCGTCGAAGCCGAGCGTCGCCTGCTCGACCTCGCCGCCCCGCTCGAGGATCCTTTGTTGCCGCTTGATCTCGTACTCGAGCGCCCGCTGAACGCTTTTGAAGGAGTTCAAGTTCTTGATCTCGACCTTGGTGCCGAGGCTGCCGTCTGGGCGCCGGAGGGAGACGTTGACGTCGGCCCGCATCTTGCCCTCCTCGGGGCTTGCGTCCGAGACCCCGAGGGTGCGGGCCACCGCCTGGAGCCGCCTTAAAAACTCCCGGGCCTCCTCGGGGGACTCCAGGTCGGGCTCGGTGACGAGCTCGACGAGCGGGGCTCCGGCCCGGTTGAGGTCCACGAGCGAATGCTGCCCGCCCTCGGGGTGGAGGCTTTTGCCCGCGTCCTCCTCGAGGTGGATGCGGCGGATGCGGACCTTCTTCTCCCCGAGCTCGAGCACCCCGCCGGTCCCGATCGGCCGGTCGTACTGGCTGATCTGGTAGTTCTTCGGGAGGTCGGGGTAGAAGTAGTTCTTGCGGTGGAACTGGGTGCGCTCGGGGATCTCGCAGCCGAGGGCCAGGGCGAGGAGGAGCCCCTTTTCCACCGCCTCCCGGTTGGCCACCGGAAGGCTCCCGGGCAGGCCCAGGCAGACCGGGCAGACGTGGGTGTTGGGCGCGTCCCCGTAGTGGAGCGCGCAGGAGCAGAACATCTTGGTGTTCGTCTTCAGGTGGAGGTGGACCTCGAGCCCAATCGCCGGCCGGACCATACGGCGGGCATTATAGCCCCCTAAAAAGCGAACCGGCCGCTTCCGCGGCCTCTCTAGTATTCATATTACCGCGGTATGCGCTATGCGTCAAGCCTATGCAACGCGTGTCCTCCCAAAAGCCGTGCAACTGCCCCCAAAGGGCCTCGCAACTGGGGTTCGGAGCGGGCGAAACCGGGCTCATTCGGGCTCGGAAAACCGGTAGAGCCGCCCGTCGAGGGAGGCGAGATAGACCCCCCGCTCGGTGGGAAGCGGCGGGACCTGGAGCTCGCCGAGGCCACCGGCCTCAAAGCGGAGCTCGCCGCTTTTGGCATCGAAGGCAAGCATCCTCCCCTCCTCGGTGGCGACGTAGAGCACCCCGGCGGCGAGGCTGAGCC
The DNA here is from genome assembly GCA_964469895.1 of uncultured bacterium. GTDB lineage: Bacteria > Deinococcota > Deinococci > Deinococcales > Marinithermaceae > WFXV01. The sequence continues at coordinate 1,697 of CAYYAB010000067.1, forward strand.
CGGCGGTCACCCGGCCCACGCGCGCGCTCCAGACCTCGTCCCCCTCCCGGAGGTCCACCGCGTAGAGCACCCCGCCCCAGCTCGCGAGGAAGGCGAGGCCGTAGCCCACCGCCGGGGCCGCCCAGATCTCGCCCTCGAGCTCGAAAGTCCAAAGCGTCTCCCGGGAAAGGGGATCGAAGGCGTGCACCTCTCCGGGCCAGGTGGGAAAGAGCACCACCCCCTCGGCGGCGGGCAGGGGTACGTGAATCGGACCGGCCTCGACCTTGTAAAGGAGGCGGCCGGAGGTGGGCTCGAGCACATAGACCCACCCGGACTCGCTGGCGAGGAAGAGCATCCCCCGGTAGAGCGTGGCCCCCGCCGAGAGGTGCCCCCCGGCCTCGAAGGCGTAGGCGAGCTCCCCGTTCTCGATCACGTAGAGCCGGCCGTCCCGGCTCGGCACGTAGACCCGGCCGCCGGCCTCGAGGGGGGCGGCGGTGATCTCGGCCTGAGCCTGGAAGACGCGCTCCGGTTCGCCCCCCGAAAAGCGGTAGACGCCACCGTCCCACCCCGCGTAGTAAAGCGCCCCGGCAAAAAGCGGCGGGGCCGAGATCTCGTCCTCGGCGGGAAGGTAGCGGACCGCGCCCCCCTCCAAAAGCGCCACCCCCCGCGCCCCCACCCCAAGCGCCATCCGCTCCCCCGAAAGCACGAGCTCCCCGGGCCAGGCAGGTTCGCCGGCGAGCCGGGCGATCTCCTCCCGGTGGAGGGTCTCGGGGGCGAGCGGCCCCTCGGGGTAGTGGCCGCTCCGGCTGGCGCCGGCGCGGGCGGTGCGGTAGGCACGGCCCTCGAGCTCCCGGGCTACTCGGCGCAACCGGCGGTGCACCACCCGGGCGCCCTTCGGCCGGTCCTCGGGCTTTTTCTTAAGCAGGTCGAGGACCAAGCGGGAAAGCGCCGGGAAGACCGCCGGGTTCTTCGCTTCCGGGGGCGCCGGCGCCTCGTAGACGTGCTTATAGAGGATTGCCTGGTCGTGCTTGCCGGAAAAGGGGGGCTCGCCGGTCAAGGCCTTATAGAGCACGGCCCCAAAGGCGTAGAGGTCGGCGGCCGGGGTGAGCGCGCCGCCGGTGGCCTGCTCCGGCGCCATGTAAAGCGGCGTGCCCAGGGTGTAGCCGGTGCGGGTGAGCCCCTCGCTCCCGGCGAGGTAGGCGAGGCCGAAGTCCATCACCTTGGCGTGGCCCCCGGGGGTGGTGAGGATGTTCGCAGGCGTGAGGTCGCGGTGGAGGATGCCCTGGGCGTGCAGGTGGTCGAGGGTGTCGAGGACCTCAAGCGCCGCCCGAAGCAGCCGCCTGCCCTCCACCCCCTCCTCGAAGGGGCCGAGCCGATCGAAGGGGCCGCCCTCGACCAGCTCCATCACGAAGTAAAGCCGCCCCTCCTCCTCCCCCAGGTCGTAGATCGGCACCACCCCAGGGTGGGAAAGCCGAGCGAGCGCCCGCACCTCGCGGGCAAACCGCTCGCGCTCGGCGGCCTGCACGTGGGGAAAGAGGAGCTTGACCGCGACCGGGCGCAAAAGCCGCTCGTCAAAGGCGCGCCAGACCTCGGCCGCGCCGCCGCGGCCGATCGGCTCCTCCAGGCGGTAGCGCCCGCCGATTCGCTTCACCGGGCCTATTTTAGTCGGAGGATTCCTCTTCCTCGAGCTTTTTCAAAAACTCCTCGAGCTCGAGCTTGCCCTCCTCGAGCTCGCGGGCGATCTTCTCGATGGCGAGCCGGACCACCTCGGACTTCGAAACCAGCCGCTCGGGGCTCGAGAGCTTGTAGGCGGCCTTGGTTAAAAGCGCGTCTTGCTCGTCGGATATTACGACCTGGAGCCTTTTTTTCTCCTTCTTCGGCATGCCGCCCCCGGGCAACGTCGATTGTACAACGTGCAGCAAGTGTTGACAACGCTCTCCCCGGGGTGGATAATGCACATGCGCAAGTTGTGTATGATGCGCAACTTGAGGAAGAAAGCCCGGGGGCCCCGATGGGAACGCCGCTTACTATAAACGGAGGAAAACCCTTATCCGGCGAGGTACGGATCAGCCCGGCGAAAAACGCCGCCCTTCCCATTCTGGCCGCAAGCCTTTTGACCCCGGAGCCCATCGTTCTCGCAGAGGTCCCCCGGCTTCGGGACATCGAGGTCATGCTCGAGCTCCTCTCCCACCTGGGCACCCGCTACGCCTGGGAGGGGAAAAGCCTCTACCTCGAGACCCCCGAGATCCTCCGCACCGACGCTCCCTACGAGCTCGTCGCCAAGATGCGGGCGAGCTTCATCGTCCTCGGCGCCCTCCTCGCCCGCGCCGGCGAGGGCCAGGTCTCGATGCCCGGGGGCTGCGCCTTCGGCCCCCGGCCGGTGGACCAGCACCTTAAAGCCCTCCGCAAGATCGGAGCCTTCGTCGAGGAGGACGCGGGCACCTTCCGGGCCGAGAAGGTCCGCCCCTTTCGGGGCCGGGTGGTCTTCGACGTGCCCACCGTGGGGGGCACCGAGCAGGTCCTCCTCGCCGCCGCCCTGGGCGACGCCGAGGTCACGATCGTGAACGCCGCCCAGGAGCCCGAGGTCGCCGACCTCGCCCGCTTCCTCCGTCGGATGGGCGCGCGAATCGAGGGCGCCGGCACCAGCATCGTCCACGTCCAGGGAGCGCGGCGCCTTTCGGGCGTGCGCGGATACCGCATCATCCCCGACCGCATCGAGGCCGGGACCTACCTCCTCGCCGCCGCCGCCACCCGGGGGAAGATCCGGCTTTTGGGCGTCGAACCCCGCCACCTCGACGCCCTCCTCGACAAGCTCGGCGAGTCCGGCCACCGCCTCTTCGCCGAGGGCGATGCTCTCTTCTTCGAGGCCACCCCGGAACCGAAGCCCTTCAACGTCGAGGCCCGGGAGTACCCCGGCTTCCCCACCGATCTTCAGCCGATCGTGGGCGCCTACCTCGCCACCGTGCCCGGCACCAGCCTGGTCTCCGACCGGGTCTACCCCGAGCGCTTCACCCACGCCGCCGAGCTCGCCCGCATGGGCGCCGAGCTCCAGCTCAAGGAGCGGACCCTCGCGATCCACGGCCGGGAGCTCTTCGGCGCCGAGGTGCGGGCGCTCGACATCCGTGCCGGCGGCGCCCTGGTGGTGGCGGCGCTCGCCGCCAAGGGCGAGAGCCGGATCGAGGGTACCGCCCACCTCGAGCGCGGCTACGAGAGCCTGGTGGAAAAGCTAAAGGGGCTTGGGGCCGAGGTCGGCCGGGCCGAACCCCGGCTCGAGGAAGCCGCCGACTGACTCACCCCTTCACCGCCCCCGCGGTCAGGCCGGCGATGATCCGCTGCTGGAAGACGAGCACCAGCACGATGAGCGGTACGGTGACGATCACGCTCGCGGCCATGATCTGGGCCCAGGGTAGCTCGTACTGGCTGGCCCCGCTAAAGAACGCGATCGCCACCGGGACGGTGCGGGCCCGGTCGTCCACGGTGAAGGTCAGGGCGAAGAGGAACTCGTTCCAAGCCCCGATGAAGGCGAGCAACCCGGCGGTGACGAGCCCCGGGGCCATCAGCGGCAGGAGCACGCGAAAGAGCACCTGAATCGGGGTCGCCCCGTCCACGTAGGCCGCCTCCTCGAGCTCCCTCGGAATCTCCCGCACGAAGCTGGTCAACACCCAAACGGTAAAGGGCAAGGTGAAGATCATGTAGGAGAAGATCAGGGCCCACCAGGTGTTGTAAAGCCCAAGGGTCTTGATGAGCACGTACATCCCACCGAGCACGCTGATCTGGGGGAACATCGTGACCGCCAAAATGGCGTAGTAGATCGGCCGCTTACCCAAAAAGCGAAAACGCCCCAGGGCGTAGGCGGCAAAGCTCCCCACCAAAAGGGCGAGCAGGGTGGTGGTCCCGGCCACCACCGCCGAGTTCAAGAGGTTCCGCCCAAAGGGCTGCATGGTGAAGACGTCGAGGTAGTTCTGCCAGCGAGGATGCCTCGGCCAGTAGGTCACCGGGGTGGCGAAGAGCTCCTGGGGGTCCTTGAGCGAGCTCACCACCGCCCAGTAGAAGGGAAAGACCAGGTAGACGAAGACGAGGAGCACGAGCAGGTAGAACCCAACCCGGGAGAAAAGCCGGAGGGGTCGCATCAGTCCACCTCCACCCGAAGGGCGGTGAGGTAGAGCACCACGAAGAGGGCGATGATCAAAAAGATCCCGGTGGAGATCGCCGAGCCGTAGCCGAGGTCGCCGAAGTCCACGAGCTGCTGGCGGGCGTAGACCGACATGCTCATGGTCGAGGGGTTGACCCCGGTCATCACGTAGATCACGTCGAAGACCCGGAGCGCGTCCAGGGTGCGGAAGATGAGCGCCACCAAAAGGGCGGGCACCAAAAGCGGCAGGGTGATGAACGCAAACTGCTGGAGCGCCCCCGCCCCGTCTACCCGGGCGGCCTCGTAGAGCTCCTCGGGGATCGACTGGAGCCCGGCGAGCAAAAGGAGCGCCATAAAGGGCGTGGTCTTCCAAACGTCCACCGCGATCACCGCCGGAAGCACAAGGTGGGGATCGGCGAGCCAGGCGAGCGGCTTTGCGATCAGGTGGAGCCTTAAAAGCAGGTCGTTCACCACCCCGTAGACGTCGTTGTACATCCAGCGCCACATCTGGGCGCTGACCACGGTGGGGATCGCCCAGGGGATCAGCATCGCGGTGCGCATCGCCCCCCTCAGGGGAAAGCGCGCGTTCACGAGGAGCGCGATCCCAAGCCCGAGCACGGTCTCGAGCGCCACCGAGACCACGGTGAAGATCACCGTGTTCTTGACGCTCGTCCACCAGTAGGCGTCCTGGACCAGGTAGGCGTAGTTGGCAAGGCCCACCCACTCGGGCCTTAAGGGGTAGTCGAGGAGGTTCGCCCGGTAGAGGGAGAGCTGGAAGGTGCGAAAGAGCGGGTAGGCGGCGACCACGAGAAGGATTAAGAGGGTCGGCGTAAGAAAGGCCCAGGCGATCCGCGCCTGCCGCTTCGAGAGCGAGCGCCTAGCCACGTCCGCCTCCATGCCGGGCCCCGGCCGGCCGGCCGGGGCCCGCTACCTAAAAACCGCTTCTCACCAGCCCTTCCCCTTGATCCGTTTGAGCTGCATCTCGAGCTGAGAGAGCGCCGTCTCCGCCGACATCTTGCCCTCGAGCACCGCGTGCACCGCGGTCCAGAAGGCGGCCGAGACCTGGTTGTACTTCTTCTTGGTCTGGGCGCTGGGGCGGGGCACCGCGTTCGTGAAGACGTCGTAGAGCCGGCCCATGAAGGGCACCGCGCTCAGCACGTCGGGGTCCTTGTAGAGCGCCGGCCGGGTGGGAAGGTAGCTGCCGTAGATCGCCCGGCGTTTTTGCTCGTTGTAGCTGGTGAGGTAGAGGATTAAGTCCACCGCCTCCTTCTTATGTTTGGAGAAGCGGTTTACCGCAAGCTGCCAGCCCCCAAGCGTGGCCGCGTGCCGCCCCTCCGGCGTATTCGCCTTCGGCAACACGGTGACGTCGAACTTGCCCCGAATCGGGCTTTCGGGGCTGTTGCCGAGGGCGTAGGCGTAGGGCCAGTTGCGCATGAAGGCGGCGTTGCCCGCCTGCCAAACGCCGCGGGCCTCCTCCTCCATGTAGGCGAGCACCCCGGGCGGGCTGATGGTGTTCACCCAGGACCTCGCCATCTTGAGGGCGGCCGCCGCCCTCGGGTTGTTCACCGTGATGTTGCCCTGCTTATCGACAATCGTGCCCCCGCCGTAGGAGTAGATCCACTCGAGCGCGTCGCAGGTGAGCCCCTCGTACGCCGCCCCCTGCCAGACGAATCCCCAGAACTTGGGGTTATGCTTTCGCTCGCCGGCCTGGATCTTTTCGGCCATGCGTTTTAGCTCGTCCCAGGTCTTGGGCGGGGCCGAGAAGCCGTACTTTTCGAGCAGGTCCTTGCGGTAATAGAGGATACCGGCGTCGGTGAACCAGGGCAGGCCCACGAGCCGGCCGTCCACGGTGTTCGCCTGGATCAGCGCGGGGAAGAACTCGGACTTCACTTTAGGCTCGATGTAGTCGTTTAAGTCCACGAAGAACTCGCCGAGGATCCCCGGCCAGATGACGTCGATCATGTAGACGTCCACCTCGTCGCTGCCGGCGGCGAGCTGCTGCTGGTAGAGCGCAAGGCGGTCGGTGGTGGACTTGGGGGAGGCCAGAACCCGCACCTTGTTCCCGGTTCGCTTGGCCCAGGCCTCGGCGCCCTCCTTGCAGAAGTTGTAGCCCTTGCCCACCGAGCCGCAGGAGATCGTCACCGTGACCCCCTGGGCCTGGGCGCCGAGGAAGGCAAGC
>CAYYAB010000068.1:0-7826 GCA_964469895.1 uncultured bacterium
GCGGAAGCTTTGCGTTCTGCTCTGGTGCGCCCGGGAGGATTCGAACCTCCGACCTAGCGCTTAGGAGGCGCTCGCTCTATCCTGCTGAGCTACGGGCGCGCGCCCGGAGGTTCATCTTAGCAGATGCAAAAGGCGGATAAACTCGACCCATGCGAAGGTTCGCCGCGGTGTTCGGGCTGCTTGGCGGGCTCGCCCTGGCGGGCCCGCCCCCGGCGCACCCCTGCCCGCCGTCGGGGCCGCCGGTGGTGGTCGGCAACACCCACGTCTTCCACGCCCCGCTGGCCATGGACCAGGTCACGGGCTCCTTGGGGGTGGTCGGGATCGGGGGTTTGGGGACCGACCTCGCCCCCCACTTCGAGCTCGGCGGGTTCCTCGAGTACCGGGCGTGGCGGCTTTGGATGGCGGCCTCGGGGGCGCTCTCGCTCTCGGGGGGGTCCGTCTGCTACCTGGGCCTGCTCGACTGGCTGGGCTATGCCTACGAAGCCCGGACGACCTACCGGATCCGCCTGGGCGGGGGCGGGGGCCTCTCGGTCTGCTACCCGGTCGGGGGCGGGGACGCAATCGCCCTGCGCCCGGCGGTGGAGGGGCTGGCCAACCTGCAGTTTCGGGTCATCCCCAACGTGATCGCCGACGTCACCCTGAGGGCCGGCCTGCCCTTCGGGGTGGGCGGCTCGGTGGGCTTTGCCCTGGCCTACTGATAGACTCTTCGAGTAACGCGCTTCGGGAGGTGAGGGATGCGGATCGTGGACCTTTCCGCCCCCATCCGGCCGAGCCCGGAGGGAGTGCCGGAGTTTTTCAAAACCGAGATCGTCTACCACGGTCACGCCGAGGGCGCGGCCCAGATCGAGGCGCTTTTCGGCGTGCCCCGGTCCCTGCTCAAAGACGGCGAGGGCTGGGCCACCGAGACCATCACCCGCCTCGGCACCCACGACGCCACCCACGTGGACGCGCCCTACCACTACAACTCGCGGATCCAGGGCGAGCCAGCGGCGACCGTGGACCGGCTGCCCCTCGAGTGGTTTTTCTCCGACGGCGTGGTGCTCGACTTCACCGGCAGAGAGCGGGGCCAGGCGATCCGCCCGGAGGAGATCGAGGCCGAGCTCAGCCGCATCGGCTACCGGCTGAAACCCCTGGACATCGTGCTCGTCCGCACCGGGATGGACGCCTTCTACGACGATCCGAACTACTTCCTCCTGGGCCCCGGGGTCACCCCGGAGGCCACCCGCTGGCTCTATGAGCAGGGGGTGCGGGTGATGGGGATCGACGCCTGGAGCTGGGACGCACCCCTCGATCTCGAGGCCGAGGCCGCCCTTAAAGCGCGGCGCCCGGGGATCTTCTGGGCCGCCCACCAGGTGGACCTCCCCTACGCCCAGATCGAACGGCTCGTCAATCTGGACAAGCTCCCACCCTTCGGCTTCAAGGTGGCCGCGTTTCCCCTGAAGATCGAGGGGGCGAGCGCGGGGCCGGCCCGGGTGGTGGCGATCCTGGAGGAGTGATGCGCTTTCGCCGGGTACGGACGGAAGACGGAAGGGAAGCGGTGGCGGCCTGGTACGAGGGGGCGTGGTGGCCGCTCGTCCCTTTTGAACGCGAACTGGGTCAAGCCGCCTACGACCTGATCGAGGCGCTGGCCGGGGGACCGCCGCTTTTTGGGCGCATCGTCCGTCTGCTCGAAAACGCGGAGGGGCCCGCCCCCTTTGACCCAACGCCGCTTCTTCCCTTTTCGCCGGTGAGCTTTCGCGACTTCATGCTCTATGAAGCCCACGTGATCGGGGCCAGCAAGGGCTGGCTCAAGCGGTTTCAGCCCCGGACCTACCGGCTCGCCCTCCTCTACGAGCGCCTCACCGGCAAACCCCACCCCAAGCTCCGCCCGAAGCCCCTTTGGTACCGGCGGCCCATCTACTACGTGGGCAACCCCCGCACCTTCCTGACGGAAGGAGAAGCGGTCCCCTGGCCGGGCTACACCCGGGCGCTCGATTTTGAGCTCGAGCTCGGCTTCGTCGTCGTTCACCCCCTCGGCAGGAACCCGAGCCCCGAGGAGGCCGCCCGGGCGATCGGGGGATTTTTCGTCCTCAACGACTTCTCCGCCCGGGACGTCCAGGCCGCCGAGATGCAGTCGGGCTTCGGCCCGGTGAAGGCCAAGAACTTCGCCACCGGGATGGGCCCGGTGGTGGTGAGCGCGGACGAGGTCCTCCCCCGCTGGCAGGCGCTTTCCGGCGAGGTCAGGATCAATGGCGAGCGGGTCTGCCAGGGAAACGCCGAGGGGCCCCGCTTCGAGCTCGCCGAGGCGGTGGCCTACGCCGCCCTCGGCGAGGGGCTCGTTCCCGGGGAGGTGATGGCCACCGGCACCTTCCCGGGGTGTTCCGGGCTCGAGGCCGAGCGGCTCCTCGAACCCGGGGACGAGGTCGAGGCCGCGATCGAGGGCGTGGGCACGCTGAAAAACCCGGTGGGGAGCCCTAGTTGAGGGTGCGGCCGCCCGAGCGCAGCTCCTCGGCCCGCTCGGCGTAGAGCCGGAGCGCGCTCGCCCAGTCGTCGGAGGGCGGGGTGTACCGGAGGGCGGCCCGCGCCCGCCGGAGCACCTCCTCGGGGTCGGGGTAGCCGAGCTGGGCCAGGATCTCGACCGCGGTCTGCTGGGCGATGAGCCACTCGCGGCTGCCCTCCGGGGCGAGCTCGGCGGCCCGGCGGTAGTGGTCGAGGGCCTCCTCGAGCTGCATCCGGTCGTAGGCGACGTGGCCCAAAAAGAGCTCGCCGGAGGCCGCCTGCCCCAGGCGAATCGCCTCCTTGGCCCAGGCCTCGGTGGCCCCGAGGTCGGCGAGCCGGTAGTAAAGCTCGGCGAGGTCGGCGGCCACCGCCCCCCGGTGGGGGTAGGTGGGTTCGGCGAAGAGCGCCTTCAGCTCCCGCTCGGCCTCGCCCAAGCGCCCCTCCTCGAGCAGCGCCACCGCCAGCTCGTGCCGGGCGTAGTCCCGCTCCTCCAGGGGGGCCAGCTCCAGGGCGCGCGCGAGGGCCTCGCGGGCCTCCCGGTAGCGCCCGAGCTCCATGAGGGCCTGCCCCTTGAGCAATGCGACCCCGTAGCTCGGCTCACCGAGCTCGGCCTCCCTCCGCTCGGCCTCGGCCAGGGCGTCGAGGGCCCGGCGGGGGTTGCCGAGGGCGAGCTCGGCGCGGGCGGTGAGGTAGTGCCAGCTGGCCTCGGCGTCGGGCTCCGGGGGCAGGCCGCCGGCGGCGAGCATCTCCTTGGCCGCCTCGGGCATCCCCGCGTCCAGGGCGGCCCCCGCCGCGTCCAGGGCGATGAAGGGGCGGTCTTCCGGAGTGGCCTTGAAGAAGGCTTCCTGGTAGGCCTCGAAGGCCTCCCGGCTCTGGCCCAGGTCCTCGAGGGCCTTGGCCTTAAGGTCGGAGGCGCGCCAGGCGAGGAACCCGGGAAGCCCCCGTGCCCCCTCGAGGAGGAGGAGCGCCTCCCGCGGCCAGCCGGCGTAGAGGGCGGCCTGGGCCAGGTGGTAGGCGGCCCGGGGATCGCCGGTATCAAAAAGCTCCGGCTCCTCGCCCCGGTAGGCGGCGGCGAGCTCCGAAAGGGCGCGGAAGAGGGGGTCCTCGCCGAGCTCGGGGTCGAGCTCGAGCGCCCGGAGAAGCGCCGCCTCCAGGTTCTCCCGCTCGGACTCGCCGTAAAGGGCGTAGAACTCGGCCAGGCGGAGGGTGGCGAGGGCGGCGTGGGGAGGCATGGGGGCCTCGGCGTGGCGCACGAGCTCCCGAAAAGCCTCCTGGTAGCGTCCCTCGGCGAGCAGGTTCTCCGCCCGTTCCATCGGCCCCGCTAGATTACAAAGCGGCGCTAACGAACTTCAAGAAAACCAGCGTGTACCATGAGCGCGGGAGGGAAGGCGTTGGCAAACCGACTCAACCCCTGGATTCCGGTCCTCCTCTTTATCTTCGGCTACTGGCTGTTTGCCCAGCTCTCTCCGGGCGCGGCCCCGAAGATCCCCTACACCGAGTTCAAGACCCTGGTCGCCGAGGGCAAGGTGGCCCGGGTGGTGCTCACCGACACCCGCATCACCGGCGAGCTCAAAGAGCCCGAGCGACTCCCTACCCCCACCGGATCGGTGGTGGCGAAGCGCTTCGTCGTCGATCTCCCGCCCCCGGCGGTGGGCGACCGCGAGCTCTTAAAGCTTCTCGAGCAGCACGGCGTCGTGGTCGAAACGAAAAGCCCCTCGATCTGGCCGCAACTGCTTCTCTACCTGGGCCCCACGCTGCTCCTCATCGCCTTCTTCTGGTTCTTCTTCATGCGCAGCCAGGGGGGCATGGGCCAGGTCACCCAGTTCGGCCAGTCCCGGGCCCGACTTTACGGCACCGAGCGGCGGGTGCAGACCACCTTCGCCGACGTGGCCGGGCACAAGGAGGCCAAAGAGGAGCTCAAAGAGGTCGTCGAGTTCCTCAAAAACCCCGAGAAATACCGCAAGCTCGGGGCCGAGATCCCCAAGGGCGTCCTCCTCGTGGGCCCGCCGGGCACCGGCAAGACCCTGCTCGCCCGGGCGGTGGCCGGCGAGGCCGGGGTACCGTTTTTCTCGGTCACCGCCAGCGAGTTCATGGAGATGTTCGTGGGGGTGGGGGCGAGCCGGGTGCGCACCCTCTTCGAGGACGCCCGCAAGCACGCGCCCTCGATCATCTTCATCGACGAGCTCGACTCGATCGGCCGCAAGCGCGGCGCCGGGATCGGCGGGGGCCACGACGAGCGGGAGCAGACCCTGAACCAGATCCTCGCCGAGATGGACGGCTTCGAGAAGGAGACCAACGTGATCGTGCTGGCCGCCACCAACCGCCCCGACATCCTGGACCCGGCCCTCCTGCGCCCCGGCCGGTTCGACCGCCAGGTGGTGGTGGGGCTTCCGAGCCTCGAAGAGCGAAAGGAGATCCTCAAGGTCCACGTCCGGAACAAGCCCCTCGCCGAGGACGTGGACCTCGACGAGCTCGCCCGCGTCACCCCGGGCTTTTCCGGCGCCGACCTCAAAAACCTTGCCAACGAGGCGGCGCTGATCGCCGCCCGCGAGGGCGCGAGCCAGATCCGCCAGGAGCACTTCCTGAAGGCCCTCGACAAGATCACGCTGGGGCTCGAGCGGGGGGCCTTGAAGCTCTCCGAGGCCGAGCGCCGGGCGGTCGCCTACCACGAGGCCGGTCACGCGGTGGCGAGCGAGGTGCTCCCCCACGCCGACCCGGTCACCAAGGTCTCGATCGTGCCCCGGGGGATGGCGCTCGGGGTCACCGTCCCCAAACCCGAGGAGCGGGTGCTGATCTCCAAGGAGCACCTGATGGACGAACTCAGCGTCCTGATGGGCGGCCGGGCGGCCGAGGAGCTCTTTACCGGAACCGTCACCACCGGGGCGGAAAACGACTTCAAGCGGGCTACCGAGCTCGCCAAGCGAATGGTCCTCGACTGGGGAATGGGCGAGCACTTCAAGAACATCGCTTGGGGCTCCCACACCGGCCCGGTGTTTTTGGGCGAGGAGCTCGCCCGGCGCAAGGACTACTCCGAGGAGACCGCCCGGCTCGTGGACGAGGACGTGCGGCGCATCCTCGACGAGGCCTACCAGCGGACCAAGCGGGTGCTCGAGGAGCACGCCGAGGCGATGCACAAGATCGCGGCCGAACTCCTCGAGAAGGAGACGATCCCCGGCGAGCGGGTGCGGGAGATTTTGCGAGCGGAAAGCCGCGAAGAAGCATCCGAGCCAGCCCCGGAAGCGTAGCCTAAGTAGGGGTGCTGGAAGACCTCCTCCGACGCGTTGCCGCCGGGTCCGACGAAGCATTCGAGGCCCTTTACCGCCTGCTGAAGCCACAGCTCTACCCCATGCTTTATCGCATGCTCGGCACCCCCGAGGAGGCCGAGGAGGTGTTTCACGACACCCTTTTGAAGCTCAGGGCGGCGGCCACCGGATTCGACCCCGAGAAAGCCCGGGCCGCCACCTTCGCCCGGGTCATCGCCCGCAACCTGGCGCTCTCCCGCCTGCGGGCCCGGCGGGCTCGGCCTCAACGCCTGGAACCCGACGTTCACGGACTACCTGGCGTAGCTGCCGCCGACCCCCCGCCGGTCGAGGACCGCGTCCGAGTGCGGCGGGCGCTGGCCCGCCTGGACCCCCTGGAAAGGCGGCTTCTCGAAGCAGCTTTTTACCAGGGCTACAGCCACCGTGAACTCGCCGAGGCCTTCGGGCTGCCGCTCGGCACCACCAAGAGCAAGCTCCGCCGGGCCCTAAGAAGACTTCGCGACTACCTGGAGGAACCGTGAACCACCCCGAGGACCTGCTTCCCGACTACGCGATGGGCCTCCTCGAAGATGAGGAGCAAAAGCGGGTCGAGGCCCATCTCCAAGTCTGTCCCCGCTGCCGGGCCGAGGTTCGTGCGCTGCGGGAGGCCTACTACAGCTTGCCGCTTGCCCTCAAGCCCCCCGCTCCCAGGCGCCGACGGCGGCCCCTCCTCCTGTTCGCCGCCGCCCTCGCCGCCCTCCTTTTGGTCCTCGCCGTCCCCGCCTACCGCCAGGCCCGCGCCGGGGCCGAGCTGCTCGCCCTTCTCGCCCGCCCGGAAGCCCGGGTTGAAACCCTCCGGGCCGAGGACGGCCGGTTTTTAGGCCGGGTGGTGCTAACCGAAGACGGCGAGGCGCTCCTGGTTCTGGCCGCGCCCCCGCCACCGGGGAAGGTCTATCAGGCCTGGGGGCATACCGCGAAAGGACCGGTCTCGCTTGGCATCACTGCGGGACGGGTCCTCCGGGTGCGAACCGCCGGGTTCCAAGCGGTAGGGGTGAGCCTGGAGCCTCCGGGCGGGAGCCCCCGCCCCACCCACCCCCTCGGTCGGGTCCCCCTCTAGGCATCCGCTCGCCTCCGCCCTGCGTATCTAAGGGCGGAGGTAAGGCTATGAAGGAAACCAATCGCAGGCAGTTGCTCAAAGGTTTGGCGGGGCTCGCGGCATCCCTCGCCCTACCAGGGGGGCTCGCCCAGGGATACGGCGCGCCCGGAAAGGGGGCGGGCGAGGCGATCGCCCGGAGCTACCCCGAGGACTTTGCGGGGCTGGTCGTCCCCCAGGGCAAGCCCTTCGCCGCCCGGCCGGTGGGCCAGACCCCCCGGGGCACCAGCGTGCTGATCCGCATCCGGGAGGCCCAGCCCTACCACTACCACCGGACCCATACTGAGGTGGCGTTCTGCCTTGCGGGCGAGGGCTACGCCGAGGTCGCCGGGGAGCGGATTCCCCTCGCCCCCGGCCAAGGGGTGCTGATCCCACCGGCGACCACCCACGGCTTCTTCGGCAAAATGGACCTGCTCTCCCGCTTCTCCCCGAAGCTCGCCGGCGACATCGTCTTCGTGAAAGAAGGAAACGGCCCGGCCGAGGGTCGGCCGCTGGCCTTTCGCTACCAGGCGGCCCCGGTGCCGTCCGGGAAGCGGTTTTCGGCGAAACCCCTCGCCAACCAGGCGCTCGCCACCGTGGTCGCCCTTCACATCGACGACGAGCAGCCGCTCCACTACCACCGCAGTAAGGACGAGGCGGTATACGTCCTCGAGGGCTACGGTGGAATCGAGGTCGAGGGGCAGCTCTTCCTGGCCAAGCCCGGGCGGATGGTGCTGATCCCCGCCACCGCCCGCCACCGGCTGGCCGGCCGCTTTAAGGCGCTCTCGGTCTTCACCCCGGCGCTGGCGGGGGACGTGGTCTTTTTGCCGTAACGACCAAGGGGCTGCGTACGCAGCCCCTTGGTCCAAAAGAAGTCAGGTTCGGGCGACCCTGTGACTTGCTGAGCGGGTGCCTTTTAACCCCTCCACTTGCAGGTCCCGAGGCAGTCTCCGAAAAACCTTCCGCCTGGTTTTTTC
>CAYYAB010000069.1:0-7711 GCA_964469895.1 uncultured bacterium
GCTCGATCCAGTACGCGAAAGCCCCGTCCATCGGAAGCACCACCGCTCCATCCCGTTCGGCGGGCTGGTCGAGGGGGGCGAAGACGAGACGCCGGCCGGCGCACTCGAGGTAAAGCGGCATCGCGTCCGCCTCGAGCCCCACCCGCAGGGCGTTCTGTACGTACGCGTGCCCTCGGACGCGAAGCAGGCTGGGAATCTCGGGGCTCTCGAAGCCGACCGCGGACTCCTCCGGCTGCGAAGGCGTGCGCACGAAGACCACGCGATCCCCGCGAACCTCAGCCCCGCCGGACTCGAGCTCGATCCCCTCGATGAGGAGCTCGCCCCCACGCGGACGCTCGCGCCCCGTCACGGGCGCACCCCCGGCTAGGACCACGGCGGCCCATCCCCGGGTGGAGGGCGTGCCGCGCGGTCGGCCGGCCCGGAGGGCGTGGTAGGCCGCGGCCCAGGGTCGGCCCAGGGCGTCGAAGGCCTCAGCCATCCGTCGGTGGTAGAGACGGCGACGGCCTTCCTCGAGCCCCCCGGCCAGGACCTGCCGCCCCGCCTCGTGCCGGAACACCCAGCCTCCCCCGCGGAAGACGAGCCAGCGTTTGCGCTCGAGCTCCTCGACCTCTTCCACCAGGCCGAGGGCGGCGACGAGCTCCTCGCTCAGAATGCCGGGATGCACCGAAAAGCGCTCCAGCGAGATCCGAGCCTCCATCGAAAGGTAACGGCTTTCCCGGCGGTAGGCGGCACGCACCCGCTGGGGAAGCGGCACGCGCTCGCCAAATCCGGTGGGGGGACGGAGGGCGAGGAGCTCGGCGATGTGCCCCGGCTGCCCCCCCGCCGCCAGGTAAACCCGGGCGGCCTCGGCAAAGGGAAGATGCTCGAGCATCCGGCGCCGAGCCTCCTCCCAGCCCCAGGGCTCGAGCTCCAGGTACCGTACCCGCTCCGCGGGGAGCTGCACCCTGAGCTCGAGAAGGTCGGCGGGATCCTCGCCGTAGGGGGGGAGAAACACAAGGAAGCTTTTTTGTCGCTCGGCGAGAACCTTGCGGGCGCTAAAGTCGAGCCCCGCCCGAAGCACCCCCAGAGCCTCGCGTCCGAGCGCGGTGGCTGCCCGGACCTCGCGGACCACCGCCTCTTCGTCGGTGAGCGGGAGGCGCCGGACGAAGAGCACGAAGGGAGGCGTGAGCGGGGGCAGCGTAACGCAAACCGCGGGAGCGCCTGCAAGCGAGCCCAACCGATCGATCCAGGCGTCCAGCTCCGCGGTCAGACCTCTGAGATTCCGGAGCCGGGGACGGGCGCTCGCCCGCACCTCGAGCCCCTCGGGCAGGGAAAGGGGGTCCTCGCCCCGGGCCCAGCCGGGGAACCAGCGGCGGAGCCCGTATAGCTCGACCCGAAGGTTATTAAGGGCGGCCCCGTGGCCCCAGAGCATGGCCGCTAGCGCCTCCCGGCGGGCCTCGAAGCCGAGGGCAATCAGCGCCAGGATGGCGAGCCCGCGCTTGCGCGCGGGCACCTTCCGGTCGCGGAAGTAAAGCCGCGCCTCCTCCGCCAGCTCAAGCCGCCACTCGGCCACAAAACCCCCCGTAAACCTTGCCGTTAAAACCCCGCGAACCGGCCGTTAACGCCTAACGGTATTATCCACCCTATCCGGGTTCGAGGCGGTGGCAAACCCGCAAACGGGGGGTTCACGCGCGCCCGCCGGAGGCCCCCTAGCCTTGGGCGCGTAGGGGGTGAAAACGGTGAGAAAGCACCGGGCGAACCGACCCTACACACCCCGCAGGGGAAAGGAGGAGAAAGGTATGAGGAAGTGGCTACCCCTTTTCATCCTGGCCCTGGGCTTCGCCCTGGCGCAGACCGCGGGCCCGGTCATCGAGCCCACCACCGGGGACGGGCCGGACGCGGTGAGCAAGGGCGCCGACCAGGCTAGCGTGAACCAGACCGTGAAGCTCATCCTGCCCCAGGCCACCGCCCTCCACCTCGACGTCACCGAGATCGTCTTCGACCTCACCGGGATGGACGGCGACGGCTGGCCCCACGAGAGCGATCCCTTCGCCAACGACCCCACCATCGCCTGCGTGATGGCACAGCCCGGCGGCCAGGACGAGACCACCGACCTGGGCGAGGACTTCTGGAACCAGACCCAGGTCAAGCCGGGCGGGACCTACTACCAGACCCTGGCCTGGCCGAACATCCAGCCGGTGGGCTTCGGCACCGTCGACTCCTACCCCCCGATCGAGCTCGACGAAGAGGGTGAGCTGGTCGAGGGCTCCAAGGGCTACTTCGTCTGCTACAAGACCTTCGTCCTCCAGATCTTCTCCAACTGGAGCTACTGGGACCTCGTGGTCGAGCGCAACGACACCACCGACCAGGGAATCGAGCACCTCTACATCCAGGGCAACCTCTGCTCCACCTTCGGGCAGACCACCGGTCTCTACGACCTGCCCGACGGCGCCCTGCGCCACCTCATCCCCAAGACCATGAACTTCGGTCCCACCGGCCTCCACACCATCGGCGACGACCTGCCCGAGGAGTGTACCGGGAAGAGCTGGCTCGACGTCCTGGTGGTCCTCGCGGTCAAGGTCAACGCCGACAAGTACGGCACGAACCAGGCGGATCTGACCTACACCCTCTTCTCCGCCGACGCCCAGTTCTAAGCCCGGAGCGGGGCGGGCAACCTGCCCGCCCCGACTCCATTTCCGGGAGGCTGCCCATGATGAGACTGCTCGCGGCGATCGTCTTCCTAGCCCTCTCCACCGCGGTCCTGGCCCAGTCGGCGGTGGCGATCAGCTCCCCCGCCAAGCTCTTTGAAGCGAGGCCCGGGGAGGTTTTGAACTTCACCCTTCAGGTCTTCAACCCGAGCCCCGACCCGGTCGAGGTCCGGGTCTCGCTGGGCGACTGGACCTACCAGCCGGACGGCCAGCCCCTGTTCCTCGAGCCCGGCAGCCTGCCCCAAAGCGCGGCGCCCTGGATCACCTTCGACCCCCCGAGCTTCCGCCTGGAGGGCAGGGGGCGCGCCGAGGTGCGCTACACCATCCGGGTTCCGGAAAACGCCGCCCCGGGAACCCACTGGGCGGCGCTCTTCCTGCTTGGAGAAAACCCGAACCCCCAACCGGGCGAGAAGCTCGCCGCCTTCCGGATCCGGGTCGCCCACACGATCTACGTCAACCTTCCCGAGCTGGTGAGGGAGGGGAGGATCCTGGGGCTCTCGGCGACCCCCCCGTCGGACCCCGAAAAACCCGTGGTCATCGCGGTGCAGTACGCCAACACCGGAAACGCGGTCCAGGCCGTGACCGGCCGCATCGAGGTCCGCAACGACCGTGGGGAGGTGGTCGGCAAGGTCGAGATCGAGCGGACCGTGGTCCTGCCCGGCAGTCAGCGGCTGCTCCTCGCGCGCTTTTACGGGCCGGTCCCGCCGGGGGACTACGCGGTGCTGGCGGTGCTCAACTACGGCGACCCCGAGGTGGACGTCGCCGGGCAGACCGTTTTCCGCCTGGAATCGCCGCTCAAAGCCCCGCGTTCCGGTTCCGGGGAAGGGAGGTAAGAGGTGCTCAGGATCGCGTTCGGGCTGCTTCCCGGACTCCTGGTGGTCCTGGCCCAGGCCAGCTGGTACGTACAGACGGTGATCCCCGAGGCGATCGCGCTGCGCACCCCGACCACCCGGATCGCCTTCGAGCTCGGGCTCGAGGACTACCCGCCGGAGCGGTTCCCCGCCCGTTACCGGGCCACCGTCCCCGAGGGCGGGATCCTGCCGGTGCAGGTCTTCGTCAACCATCCGGGCACCTGGAACCTGCTGCTTTCGGTATCGGAGTTCCAGCCCGAGGCCGGAGGTCCACCGCTACCTCCGGATCGGATCCTCTTCCGGGTGGATCGGGGTCCCTGGCTCCGGGGCAGCGCCAATCCGGTGCTCTTCTACACCGGGTCGGGCCCCACCGGGGGCTGGCAGGAACTCCGCATCGAGTTCGTGCTCGAGCTCAGGGGCAACGAACCCGCCGGCGCGTACGCGCTCAACGTGGCCATCACGGGCATCCTCGGTCCTTGAGATGCGCGCCGCTTTCGCCCTCCTGCTCCTTTCGGTCCTCATGGTTGAAGCCCAAAACCCCATCCGGTTCGGGCTTTCCCCGCGGGTGGAGGCGGGTCCCGGCGACTACGCCACGCTGTTCTTCCAGATCGAGGGTAGCGGGGCCGGCCGGCTGGAGCTCGTGGCCCCCGAGGGCTGGCTTCCCCTGGCCCTACCCGAACGGATCGTCCTTACCCCTCCGCGCACGCCGGTGGTGGTCACCCTCCGGGTACCGGAGACTGCCCTCGCGGGCCGGTCCTATCCCGTGGTCCTCCGCTTCTGCCCCGAGGGAAGCGGGTGCCTCCCGGCCGAGGGGCGGGTCACCGTGCTCCACCGCCCCGCCCTCGCCCTCCACGTGGAACCGGAGACCGAGGGGGTCGTGGGGGAGCCGGTGGCGATCCGGGTCACGGTCACGAACCGCGGCAACCGGACCGACCGGGTAGAGCTCCGGGCCCGGGCGAACACGGGGCTCGCGGTGATCGAGCCGGCGGTGCTTGAGCTCGAGCCCGCGGAGACCGCCTACGCCACCCTGCGTCTCGGGCTCCGGCCCGAGGAACGCATCTCCCCGGGCTACCAGATGTCCACCTGGGTCGAGGCCCGCTCCCGCTACGGACCGATCGCCCGCGCCCGCACGCTGACCCGCTGGTCGCCGCCCGGGGGCGGGATCGCCGGCGATGGCGAGCCCACCCTGCGCTTTAGGCTCTCGGGCAGCGTGGGCCTCGGGGTGGGGCTCAAGGAGGGTCGGCTCTCCGGCTGGCGATTCGACTACGGGCTTGCTCCCCACCTGGAGGGCGAGCTCTCCGATTTCGCAGCGATCCAAGCCCGGACCAACCCGATCGAAAGGAGCGAGGAGGCGATCTGGCCGGAGCCCCCCCGGAGCCTGGAAGCCGAGCTCAGCGGCGAGGGCTGGCGCACCGCGTTCACCCTCGGGGACCGCCGCGCCTCCCTCGGCTTCAGCCTGCAGCCGGGGAACTGGCGGTACGAGCTCGGCGCCCTGACCCGCTACGACCTGCGCGAATTCCTGATCAACGCCGGCCTATCCAGCGCCCGACGGGAGCTCAACCTGCAGCTTGCGGGGCAGCTCCGCTACCTCGAGGGACGGCGCAGCGAACGCCTATCCCTCCGGCACGTCCGGCCGCTCGGGGGCGGCTGGTCGCTGCGGCTCGCCGGCCAGTACGCGGGCGACCAGGGCGAGCGGGCCTACCGCGGCGTCTTCGCCGCCCGCCCGGAGCTCGTCTGGCGTGGACCCGCCCACAACCTGGTGGCGGGCTTCACCCTCGCCCCCCAGATCGGCCTCTACGCCGCGAGCCTCTCCGGCGGCATGCGGCACTTCTACCCCTTCGGCATCCGCGGCGCCTTCAACTACCGCACCGACCCCGGGGGCGATCGTTACCGGATCTTCGCCACCGCGGTGGCGGTCCCGGGGCCTGGTTCCGTCCTCCAGATGGACGCGGGGGTCGTACGGGAACCGGAAAAGCCGTGGCGGCTCGAGCTCGCCCCCAGCCTCAACTACCTGACCGGCCTCGGAAGCGGAAACCGGGTGCAGCTGGGACTCGGCTACCGGCTCGGCTACCGCTGGGCTACCGGCGAAACCACCCACGCCCTCCGCTTCAGCCTCGGGGCGAGAAGTCTTTCCTACAGCCTCACCACGCGTCTCGGCTACGTCGTCGGGGACCCAGCCCTGACCGGGTCGGTGACCCTGGCGCTGCAACCGGGGCCGGACGACCGCTTCGAGCTCGCCTACCGCCGCGAGGAAGAGCGTACGATCTACCAGGCCAGCTGGGAACGGCGCTGGGGCGGAGGTTTGCGAAGCTTCGTGGGGTTTCAAAGGAGCGAGGAGCCCGTCCCCACAGACCGGTTCCGGGCCGGGCTGATCCTGGAAAAGATCGGGGGCGGCCCCCTGGGCCTTCGCCTCGGGTATACCCTCCTCGACCGCGACGGCCTGGGCGAGGGCAGCGGGGAGCTCGAGCACCGCTTTCAGCTCGGCCTCGCCTTCGGGTTCCGGGAGCGCTTCGCCACCCCCGATCCGGTGGTGCGAGCCTTCGGCGGGAGGAGGGAAGGCTTGGTCTCCGGTCAGGTCTTCGTCGACGAAAACCAAAACGGCTTGCGAGATCCGGAAGAGGCGCCGCTCGCGGGGGTCCGCGTCTTGCTGGGAAGGGCCCGGGCGGAGAGCGACGCCCGGGGACGCTTTGCGCTCCGGGTCCGCCCCGGTCGCTACCCCGTCCGCCTCGGCAACCTTCCCGCGGATCTCGCCCTCTACCGGGAGATTACCGTCGAGGTACGTCAGGACGAGCGGCATGTCCTCGACCTCCCCCTGGCCCGTACGGCGCAGGTCGCCGTCTGGGTCTACCACGACGCCAACCACAACGGCCGCCCCGACCCCGGCGAGCCCGGCATCCCCTACGCCGGGATCCGGATCGAGGGGCGAGCGGGAAGCCGCACGGTACGCGCCGACGCCGAGGGCCGGGCCCTGATCGGTGGACTGCTACCGGGAACCACGCGCTTTGCCCCCGATCCCGCGAGCCTCCCGCCCCGCTACCGGGCCACCGGGGAACCGCTCGAGGTGGCGCTCGCCCCCGGCCGCCACCCGGAGGAGCTCGCCCTCGGCGCCGCTCCGCCACCCAAGAAGCTCGCCACCACCTTCGAACCGGGCACCCTCTCGGTCTTTGCCCATCTCCCCCAACCCACCGCGGTCGCCGGGGGCGAGCTCGAGGTCCGCGCCCTGATCACCGGTACCGCGGAGCGGGTCTGGGTGGAGTTCCCGGATGGAGCCACCGCCCCCCTCCAAGCCGTGGCGGAAGGGCGTTTTGAGGGTCGGGTGCGAATTCCCGAGGAGATCGGTCCTGGCCCCCTGGCGCTCAAGGTCCGGGCCGAGGGAGCCGGCAAGCTGGCCGAAACCATCGCCTTCGCCACCGTGGTTCCTGGAAAACCCTACCGCATCGAGCCCCTGAGGGCCATAGCGGGGACCTTCGAGATTCGGGTCGAGCTCCGCTTCCACACCCGTTCCCTGATCCTCAAGCGGGCGGACGGAAGGGAGATCGAGCTCCAAAGCGAGGACGGCTACCGCTGGCGGGGCCAGGTGCGGGCCGACCGCCCGGGGCCGCTGCGCCTGACCCCGATCGCCGACGGGCGAGCCCTCGAGCCCGCGGTCATCGAGGTGGTCACCGGAAAGGAGGATGCACCATGAAACCAAGGAAAACCCTCGGAGCGGCTCTCCTGCTCCTGCTGGGACTGGCCGCCTGCAGCCAGTCCCCGACCTTCCGCACGACCGGAAGCCTTCGCATTCTCGACAGCGAGCCCCCGCTCGCCCGCTGCACCTTGCGAGCGGGGGACTTCTTCATCCTCAAAGGGAACGACTTCGGCACCGCCGAAGCCTGGTCCAATGGCACCAACTACCTGATCCTGCCGGAAGGGCTCCCCGCCCCGGTCGAGCTGACCCGGGAGCGCGATCCCGCCACCCTACAGGCGCGGGTGCCCGCCGGGGCGGTATCCGGCACCGCCTGGCTCCACGTCGAGGGGGTGGGGGACGCCGAGTTCGAGGTCCGGATCCAAGGGGGACCGGCCCCCGCGCTGGTACCGCCCGAGTGCCGTCCGCCCGATCCTAACGGATCAGGCTCAAAAACTCCTCCCGGGTCTTGGCGTCGGTCTTGAAGACCCCCCGCATGGCGCTGGTGG
>CAYYAB010000070.1:0-7331 GCA_964469895.1 uncultured bacterium
CCCGCCTGGAGGCCAAAGGCCAGGTGGCCGTCCCAGGGCGAGGTTCGCCCGGTGAGGGCGAGGTCGAGGCGAAGCGGGCCGAGCTCGAAGCCGGCTCCGGTACCCAGTACGAACCCGCGGTCATAGCCGATCCCGGCCCGCACTCGGCTCGGGCCGATCGGATACTCGGCGCCGAGGTGGCCGAAGATGGCGCCGTCGTAGCCGAGGTCGGCGGCGAGCAGCAGGCGCCCGCCTTCCTCCAGGGGAACGTAACCGGCGCCGCTCAGGTAGATGGCGGGGTCGAAGCCGAACTGGGTCTCGGTCTTGGGCGTAGTCGTGCTCCCACCATCCGTGCGCACCTCCTCGGTCCCCTGCCAGGTAGCGAAGCCGAGGGCGTTTTTCACCCCGAGCCCAACGACCCAATCGGCCTCGGCGTAGGCGAGGCCGAGGTCGACCTGCCCCCCGTAGCCGATGCCCTGGCCGGGGTAGACGTAAAAGGTCCGGGTCTCGGTCTCGCGGGTGGCGGGCTGCGCCTGGTCGTCGGTGGTCACCCGATGGGTGACCCTGGCGTCCAAGCGCAGAAGGCCCAGGAAAGCCTGGCCCCGCGCCCCTAGGTAGAGGGTCCCCGGAACCCCGGGGAGGGGCAGGGGTTGGGCAAAGGCAAAGTCGAGGGCGAGTCCTCCGCTCGCGCTTCCCCGGGCGGTGAGAGCGTAGGTTTGGTTGGGCTCGAGCCCACCCCCGGCGAGCAGGCGGCTGAGGGCGGCGTCGGGCTCGAGCGCGACCCCGTCGGATCCCAGAAAAACTCCCACCGAGCCAGCGATCCCCGTCCCTAGATCGAAGGGCACCCGAAAGAGGGTGGGGGGGACCAGGCCGCCGCTGCGCCGGGAAACTCCCGCGCCTCCCTGGAGCGAAAGCGGGTTCCCCTTACCGTCGGTAATGCGGATCCCGTCGGCGCTTAGCTCGATGACCACTTCCTCGGGGCTTTTCGCCGGGTTCAAGAGCAAGGTATTGGGCGCACTCGCTTGGTCCAGGAAGCTCGCGAGGTCGAAGCTCTGGTAAAAGGTACTTGGATCCAGGAAGTAGTAAAGCGGGCTCCGGTCCGGGAGGAGCATGCCCAGCGCCCCGAGCGGCAGGGTGTAGGTGCTGGGTCCGAAGGGTTGGCCGAGGGCAGCGTAAGCCGGGTTCTTTTCAGCGCCCGCGATCCCCGGCAGGAGTACGCCGCCCATGCCGGCTTCCCGCACGCCTTGGCCTAGCACAAAGCCCAGGGCGGAAGCGAGGAATACCACGAGGAACCTTCGCATACTCCTATCATCCCCCTTAGCTCAAAGTTTAAAAGAGCCCCTCACCTGGGGGGGTTGGGCCAGGTGGGTAAGGGCGACGGCGGCAGCATCGGCGGCGTGGCTCGGGGTGATCGGCTGCTTGAGCCCAAGGAGCGCCCGAACCATAAAGGCGACTTGGCTTTTGCTTGCCCGGCCGTGTCCGACCAGCGCTTTCTTAACCTGCATCGGTCCGTAGGCGTAGACCGGAAGGCCTGCGAGGTGGGCGGCGGCGAGCACCGCCCCCACCCCCCAGCCCACTTGGAACGCCCGCTCGTTCTGGCGATAGAAATATTGAGCCTCAAGTGCAAGGGCCTCCGGATCGGCCTCCTGAATCGCCGCCCGAACCCCCTCGAAGAGCCGGCCCACCCTTAAGGTGGCGGGCTCCTCCGGGCGAGTGGTGAGCACCCGGAAAAAAAGCAGCCTGGCCGCTTTCGCGTCGCCCGCCACCGCGGCCAGGCCGAGGTTTGTGATGCCGGGGTCCACCCCGAGGACCCTCATCCGGGTACGGCCACCGAGTCGGGGTCAAGGTTGGTATGCACCGTTTGCACGTCGTCCAGGTCTTCGAGCGCCTCCACCAACCGCATCACCTTGGCTGCCTCTTCGGGGGCAAGTCGCACGGTGTTTTGGGGGACCATGGTGACCTCGGCGGCCTGGGGCTTGTAGCCCTTTTCCTCGAACGCCCGGGCCACCTGAAAGACCTCCGCGGGAGCCACGTAGACCTCGAGCACCCCGTCGGATTCGATCAGGTCTAGGGCCCCCAGCTCGATGGCGAGCTCCTGGGCGGCCTCGCTCGTGTCGGGAAGGACGATGAGTCCACGCTTTTCGAACTGCCAAGCCACCGAGCCCGAGCCCCCCAGGCTACCCCCGTGCTTGGTGAAGACGTGGCGCACCTCGCCGGCGGTCCGGTTGCGGTTGTCGGTGAGGGCGAAGACGAGCACCGCGACGCCTCCCGGCGCGTAGCCCTCGTAGGTGACCTCCTCGTAGCGGGTCGCCCCCTCGCCCTCGCCCCGGAGCCTGGCCAGAAGGCGCTCGATGTTCTCCATGGGAACGTCGTCCCGGCGGGCGGCCTCGATCGCGTTTCTAAGGGCGACGTTCGCCGCCGGGTCGGGGCTCCCGCCGGTGCGCGCGGCGGCCTGGATGGCGCGGAGGTGCTTGGTGATCAGCTTCCCGCGCTTGGCGTCGTTGGCCGCCTTTTTGCGCTTGATTTGGGCCCACTTGCTGTGACCGGCCATACCGGAACCATTATATTCGGGGCAAATGCCCTGGATCGACCGCTTCTTTGGGATAGCTTGCCCGGTTTGCGGCGGTGTGCTCGACGCCCCCGGCGTCTGCCTCGCCTGCCGGGAAGCGCTGGTTCCCGAGCGCGTGGGTCAGGCGGTCTACCTGGGGCGCTACCGCCGGCTTCGGGGCCTGGTGCGGGCGGTGAAGTACCGCGGCGCCCGCCTCGCCCTCACTTGGGCGGCGGGCCGACTCGCGGACCGGGTACGCTCGGCGGGCTTTCGGGTGGATGCGGTCACCTTCGTTCCCACCCTTCCCTGGCGGGCGCTTCTTCGCGGGCAATACCCGCCGGCCGAGCTCGCCCGGGGGATCGCCGGGGAGCTTGGAGTCCCCCATCTGGCCCTGCTCTATCGCCGCCGTTACACCCCAAGCCAGACTCGAAGAAGAAGCCGCCACCGCCTGCCCCAGGTCTTTGCCGCCCGCGGGCCAGCTCCTCCCTCGGTTCTCCTGGTGGACGACGTGCTCACCACTGGGGCCACCTTTCGCCGGGCTGCCGAGGCGCTCTTTGCCGCCGGGGCCGAGCGGGTCTACGGTGCCTTCCTCGCCGTGGCGGATCCCGGGCGGCTCCTGCGCCTCCCGTATAATCCGGGCGGAGCGGGGCGGTGAAACTGCGCAGGCTTTCCGACCTCGTACCCTACGTGCGCGAGGGGCGCTACCGCATCGGGCCCCACGTGGCCCGGCACATGCGCGCCGAGGGGTTCACCGAGCTCGACGTGGTGCGGGCGATCGAGTACGGACGCGAGCTCGCCGTTTACCCCGAGGACGCCCGCATGCTGGTGCTCGGCTACATCGTGGTCAGCCCCCGGCTCAAGCTCCCCCTGCACGTGGTGCTGGAATATCGAAAGCCCCGCTTCGTCGATATCGTGACCGCCTTCATCCCCAAGGAGCCCCATCGGGTCTACTCCCGGGCTCGGCTTGCTCTCCTCGTTCGCTTCGACGGCGCGCGGTACGAGGAGGAATGGGTGGTTCCCCCTGCTACTCGTGAGCACGGGAGTCGATAAGGAGCAGAGGTACTGCGTTCGTTAACCGCCGTAAAGGATTTTTCGCGCGTTTTCCACGTCAAGCTGGATCTGGCGGCGGAGGGCTTCGGGGTTTTCGAAGGCCCGTTCTGGCCGGAGCCGGGCGACGAACTCGACCGCGAGCTCCTCGCCGTAGAGCTCGGGGGTGGGCTCGAGGAGGTGGACCTCAAGCCGCCGCGTGCGGTCTTCACCGAAGGTGGGGCGGACCCCGACGTTGGCTACGCCGCCGATCCGCTCCTTCCCGCGTTCGACCCAGACCGCGAAGACTCCGGGAGGTAGGGCCTTTTGGCGGGGGACTGCGAGGTTCGCGGTGGGAAAACCGAGCGCCCGCCCCCGCCGGTCGCCGGGGACCACCACCCCACGTACCCGGTAGGGGTAGCCGAGGAGGTGGCGGGCAGCCTCCACTTCGCCGGCCTCGAGCAGCGCCCGGATCCGCGTGGACTTGACCGGTTCGCCACCCAGCTTCAAAAGCGGTACCGTCTCGGTGGGGGCGAGGATGGCAAGGTCCTCGGGACCGCCGGCGCGGCCGCGGCCGAAGCGGAAGTCCTCTCCGACCACGATCGCCGCCGGTTCGAGGGTGGCGAGCTCGGCCAGGAACGCCTCCTTCGTGCGCTGAGCGAAGGCGGCGTCGAAAGGCACCGCGAGCACGATCTCGGCGCCGGCGGAGGAGAGGAGCTCGGCCTTCTCGGAAAGGGTCGAGAGCACCGGGGCGCCCTGGGTGAAGACCTTGGTGGGGGGATCGAAGGTGTAGACGAGTAGGGGAAGGTGGCGCTCCCGGGCCAGGGCGAGGGCGCGGGCGAGGAGCGCCCGGTGCCCCAGGTGGACGCCGTCAAAGCTTCCGATGGCCACCACCTTGGGACCGGGCGGGACTTCGGCAGGGTCGTTGATCAAAATCATCGCGTCCGATAAAGCCAGAGCAGACCGGCGGCGGTAGGACTGCTGGTGACCTGCGCGCCTGACAAGAACCCCTGGATGGCTTTTTCCACCGGGATCCAACGGACCTTGAGCTTTTCCCCGGGATCTGGGGGGAGGCGCCTGGGGAGAAGTCGGGTGGCCTCAAAGAGGGTGATGCGCTCGTCGGTGAAGCCGGGGCTTGTGTAAAAGCTGAAAAGTTCTTTGAGCTCGGCGTCGTAGCCCGCTTCTTCCATCAGCTCGCGGCGGGCGGCCTCGAGGGGGGATTCGCCAGGCTCGATCAGGCCGGCGGGGAGCTCGAGGGTGGTGCGGCGGATCGCCGGGCGGTACTGCTCGACCATCAAGACCCGGCCTTCTTGCACCGCGAGGACCGCCACCGCGTCCTTGTGCTCGACGATCTCCCAGCGCCCGTCCTCGAGCACGAGCGAGAGGATCTTCCCCCGGTAGATGACGCGCCGCCCCGCCAAACCGAACCTAAGTATAGGCTGTGGCTGTGCTGCTCCTTGGCGAGGTTTTTGGCTACGGGAAGGAGTTCGGCGTCTACTTCGAGGGAAACCGAATCCGGGAGGTGGGTCCGGCGGGGGACCTCCTCGCCCGCTATCCCACCGCCCGGCGGCTTCGGGTGGAGCGGATCACCCCGGGGATCGCCGACGCCCACGCCCATCCGCTCTTTTACGGCGCCGAAAAAAAGCGGCTTTCGCTCGCCGGGCTTACCGACCCCCGGGAGGTCGCGGCGCGGGTCGCCGCCTACCCCGAGCCGGGATGGGTGTTGGGAGGCGGCTTCCTCTTCGACCGGCGCCCGGAGCGGGCGCTCCTCGACGCCGCCGGGCGCGGGCGGCCGGTCTATCTGAAAAGCCGCGACCTTCACGCCGCTTGGGCGAACGAGGCCGCTCTAAAGGCCGCCGGGCTTTCCCCGGATGACCCCTGGGTGGACTGGGAGGCCGGTTGGGTGGTGGAGAGGGCCCTCGCCCGGCTCGAGGCGGTGACACCGAGGCCGGGTTCCGAGGATCTTTGGCGGGGGCTTCGGGCGTTCGCTCGCCGGGGCTACACTTCGGTCCACGCCCTTGCCTACGAGCCGCCGGAGGCGCTTTCCTGGGTGGAAGCGCGGGCGGAGGAGCTTCCGGTGCGGCTCTGGTGGGCGCTTCCCCGGGGGAGCTGGCGCGGCGTCCGCCCGGGCTGGCGGGGGGAGCGGCTTTACGTGGGCGGGGTCAAGTTCTTCGCCGACGGCGCCCTCGGGCCCGCCACCGCCTGGATGCACGCGCCTTACCAAGGGGGCGGAAGCGGAATGCCGGTGGACCCCCTCGAGGAGATTGAGGCCGAGGGCCGGGAGGCGCTGGCGGCGGGGTTCACCTTGGCCGTGCACGCGATCGGGACCCGGGCGGTTGCCGAGGTACTTCGCCTTTTTCAAAGGCTTCCCCGCCTCCCCGGGCGGCCGCTTCGGATCGAGCACCTTCAGCACCTCCGGGACGAGGACACCCTGCTCCTTTCCCAGGATGGGGTGGTGGCCTCGATGCAGCCGGTGCACCTCGCGGAGGACGCCGAGCTCGTGCGTAGGCGGCTACCCGGCCGGGAGCACGAGGCTTTTCGCTTCGCGACCGTGGCCCGCTACCTTCCCCTCGCCTTTGGCTCCGATGCCCCGGTGGCCGAACCGGACCTTGTCGCCTCCTTGCGGGAAGCGACCCGCCACCGGCTCTCCCCGGAGGAGTCCCTGGGGTTGAAAGCCGCCCTGCTCGCCCACACCCGAGGTGCGGCGCTGGCGGCGGGCTGGGAGGGCTACGGGCGGATCGCGCCGGGGGCTTGGGCCGACCTCGGGCTCTTCGAGGATGGGCGGCTCGTTGCTCGGGTCTTCGACGGGGTCCTTGAGGATGTCGAAGCTGGGTGAACTCAAGCGCCGGGCCGAGGTGCTTGGGCTTTGGGCGGAAGCCGCGCCCCTTGGGATCGAGGAAGCCGAGCGCAGGCGGTTTTCCGCCTGGCTCACTGCCGGGCGCCACGCGGGGATGGCTTACCTCGTGCGAACGAAAGAGGCACGCCTTCACCCCGAGCGGGCCTTCCCATGGGCGAAAAGCGTCCTGGTGCTGGCCGCGCCCTACGCTTTTCCCGAGATGCCGCTCCCAAAAGGAGGGCTCCGGGTGGGGCGGGTCGCCCGCTACGCCTGGACCCGGGACTACCACCGCACCCTTGAGGCGGTGCTCGCGGAGCTCGAGCACACCGCCCGGCACCTCGGCCTCCAGGCGAAGGGCTACGTGGACCACGGGCCCCTCCTCGAGGGCGCCCTGGCCTCCGCCGCGGGGCTCGGCTGGATCGGGAAGAACACCCTGGTGCTGAGGGAGGGTTTTGGCAGCTACCTGCTCCTTGCCGTCCTCCTTACCGACGCCGAGGCCGAACCCAAGGCTCCCGCGCCCCCGCGCTGCGGCACCTGCACCCGCTGCCTGGCCGCCTGCCCCACCGGCGCCCTGGATGCAGAGGGCCTCGACGCGAACCGCTGCATCAGCTACTGGACGATTGAGACCCGGAGCCCGATTCCCCTCTCGCTCTGGGAGGCCTTCGGCGACTGGCTCTTTGGTTGCGACGATTGCCAGATCGCCTGCCCCTGGAACCGCTTCGCGGGAAATGGGGGCTACTGGCGGGGGTTTTCCCCCGAGCCCGAACTCGCCCACCCCGACCTTTGGGACTTCCTCCGGCTCTCGAACCGAGCCTTTTCCCGAAAGTACGGTGATACCGCCTTCGCCCGGCCGGGCCGGGCGGGAATGGCGCGAAACGCGATCCGGCTCCTTTGGGCGTTGGGTCACGAGGCGTTCGAGGCCTACCTTGAGGCCGCCGCCCG
>CAYYAB010000071.1:0-7270 GCA_964469895.1 uncultured bacterium
CGGAGGTCGGAGACCAGGTTGATGGCGACCCAGGCGCCGTCGCCGGCGCTGGTAGCGGCGTGCTCGGGGACCAGGCCCCGGAGCCTGCCGGCGGCGTAGACCCGGGGGTAGCTGGTGCGCCCACCGGCGTCGGTCTCGACGTGGGTGCCCTGGCGCTCGAGGCCCAAAATTCCCACCAGTCGGAGGTCCCCTCCGGTGGCCAGGAGCAACCGTTCGGCGTGGCGCGTGCCTCCTTCTTCCAAGGCGAGGACAAAGACCCCGCCCAAATCTTCCACGTCCTGCGCGTAGCCTTGGACAATGCTCGCGCCCGCGGCCTCGGCTTGGCGGCCGAGGTCGGCGAGCAGGTGGGCACCGGAGGGCGCGTCGGGCCGGCCGGGGTAGTTCTCGACCCGGGGAACCGCGCGAAGCGGCGAGCCACCGGCATCCACCACCGCTACCTTGAGCCCCGCACGGGCCAAAAACAGAGCCGCCGCCAGACCAGCGGGCCCGCCTCCCACCACCAGGACATCCTCGACCGCTTGCCGCATCGTTTTCATGGTAGCACCCGTATAATCGGGCCGTGCCCGAACGGGCGGGGAAATACGAGGTACTGGCCGAGGAAGCCCGGGAAGGGTACCTGGAAACCCTCCGGGTGAAAGGCCCAGGGGGCGAGGGCCGCCTTTACTGGTTCGAGGTCCATGACCCCGAGGCCCGCGCGGCGTTTTTCCGCTACCGAAACGCGCTAAAGAAACTCGAGCGCCTGAACGCGCTCCCCTCCGGGGTCGAGATCAGCGCCCGTCCGGGACGCTACTACGTTTTTTGGCCCGCCATCGGCGAACCCGCAACCCCGAGGGGCCGGCGGGCAAGAAAGGCCCTTGCGGAGATCGAGGCCGCGCTCAGGCCCTTTGGCTACCGCCTTGCCGAGGCGGTGGTGGGAAGCGAGGGAGGCCGGCCGGTGGTGCTCGAACTCCACCCCACCCCCACCGCTCCACCGGAGCCGGCCCAAGCCGCCTCGCGGCGCCGACCCACCCTCGCCAGTTGGCTCCCCGGGCTCGCCTTCGCCCTCATCGGCCTTTTCCTCCTGGCCACCGGGGTAGAGCGCTACTTCAACCCTCCGAGCTACGCCCTGCCCAACCTCGTAGGAATGCCCGCTGTGGAGGCGCAAAAGCACTTAAGGGGCCACGGCCTGGTGCTCGCCTTCGTAGCCGAGAGCGACCCCAATGCCCCCGCCGGGGTCATTTTGCGGCAGGACCCGCCCCCCGGCACCCGGCTGAAGCCCGGCCGCCGGGTGCAGCTTACCTATAACCGGCCGGAAAAGCACCAGGTTCCGGCCCTCGCGGGCAAAACCCGGGCCGAGGCCGAGGCCCTCTTGACCGAGCTCGGCTACCGGATGGCCGAGCCCGCCCAGACCTACGACCCAAGCCCCCCCGACACCGTGCTCGCGAGCGACCCACCGGCGGGCACCCCGCTCGCCGCGGGCAGCCCGGTACGCCTTTTGGTCTCGCTCGGTCCGGCCCCGAAGCGGACCCTGGTGCCGGACCTAGAGGGCACCGACCCCGAGGAGGCGCGCGCTTTACTCGAGCTCGCCGGCCTCCGGCTGGGCCAAGAGGAAACCCTCCCCTCCCCCCTCCCCGAAGGCACCCTGCTCGCCCAGTCGCCCAAGCCGGGCACGGTGATCGAGACCGGGGCCCCGGTGGTCACCGCCCGCGCCGTCCACCCCGAGGTCCTGCTCCCCGAGACCAACCCCGCTCCCGAGGCGCCGGCCCCCGAAACCCCGGCGCCCGCCGTTCCCGAGCCCGAAGGGGGCCGCCCGGTGCCCCTCGACGTACGTCTTCCCGCCGACCTCGAGGGACAACCGGTACGCCTCACCGTCACCGACGAAGCCGGCACCCGGGTCCTCTACGAAGGTCCAACGCAAAAGGGCTGGCGGCTTTCCGGCGAGGTCCGGGTCCAAGGAAAGGCGACCTTCCGTCTCTTTGTGGGGGACTTTCTCTACCAGGAATGGGAGAGCGGGCCATGAACGAAAAGGGCATCATCGACCAACTGCACCATGAAGACGCCTGGCGGCTTTTCCGCATCCTCGCCGAGTTCACCGACGGCTTCGAGGTGCTCTCCTCGATCAAGGTGCCGCTGGTGAGCGTCTTTGGCTCGGCGCGCTTCGGCGAGGACCACCCCGCCTACGAGATGGCTTACGAGCTCGGAAGGAAGCTGGTCCAGGCCGGGTTTGGGGTGGTGACCGGCGGCGGCCCCGGGGTGATGGAGGCGGCGAACCGCGGAGCCTTTGAGGCCGGCGGCGTCTCGGTGGGGCTTAACATCCAGCTCCCCCACGAGCAAAAACCGAACCCGTACCAAACCCACTCCCTCTCCTTCCGCTACTTCTTCGTGCGCAAGGTGATGTTCGTCCGATACGCCCACGGCTTCGTCATCCTTCCGGGGGGATTCGGCACCCTGGACGAGCTCACCGAGGTCCTGGTGCTGATCCAGACCGAGAAGGTCCACCGCTTCCCCCTGATCGCGCTCGGGCGCGACTACTGGCGGGGGCTCAAGGACTGGGTCGAGGGGGTGCTCAAGCGAGAGGGAGCGATCGCCCCCGAGGACGCCGAGCTCCTCGAGCTCATGGACGACCCCGACGAGGCGGTGGCGAGGATCCGCGCCTACGGTGCCCGCCTGGATTCCTGAAGACGAGCACTGGCGGGCCGGCCGCCTCGTCGCCGGCCTCGACGAGGTGGGGCGGGGGGCGCTCGCCGGCCCGGTGGCGGTGGCAGTGGTGATGCTGCCGCCTGGGGACCACCCTTTCCGGGACTCCAAGACCCTCACCCCCAAAGCCCGCGAGCGCCTGGCCGAAAAGGCCCGGAGGATCGCGCTCGGCTGGGCGCTCGGCTGGGCCTCGAGCCGGGAGGTGGACGAACGCGGGGTAGTGGCCGCGACCCGGCTCGCCGCCTACCGGGCGCTCAGGCGTCTCGGGCGGATCCCCGACCTTCTGATCACCGACTACCTGCCGCTCGAGCTCCCCTACCCCGTCCTCGCCCTGCCCCAGGCCGACGAACAAAGCCCCACGGTGGCGGCGGCCTCGATCCTCGCCAAGGTCGCCCGGGACCGGCTGATGACCGCCCTCGACGCCCGTTTCCCCGGCTACGGCTTCGCCAAAAACAAGGGCTACGGCACCCGCGAGCATCTTGAAGCGCTCGACCGGCTCGGCCCCACCCCCCTCCACCGCCGCCGCTTCGCCCCGGTGGCGCGGGTGAAGCTGCTTTAAGCCACCCCTCACCCCCTGGGCTCCCTTTTCCGGCTAGACTCGAGGCGATGCGAAAAGGGATCTTGCTTGGCCTACTGCTCCTCTTGCTTCCCGCCTGCCGGGTGGTGGTCACCGACGCCGACCTCGGGATCCGCTTCGACTACCGCGGGGGCGACGTGATCCAGCGCTTCGAGCCCGACCGGGGCCCGGGCGCGGTCTACCGCGTGGGCGAAGCGATCCGGTTTTTCGTGGACCTCGCCCGCCCCGGCTACGTCACCCTAGTGGTCACCGACCCGGACGGCCGTCGCTACGCTCTGGAGGAGGCCCGCTGGCTCCCCGCCGGCTGGAACGAGCTCCCCCCGCGCTGGGCGGGCTACCGCTACACCGCGGAGCCCCCTACCGGAAGGCACCGGGTCACCCTCTACTACAGCAGCGAGCGGGGCCGGGTGGCGTTCTCGCTGGTGGTGCGCTCGGGCGAGGCGGCGACCGCCGGGATCCGGGTGGACGAGCGCGTCCGCACCGACCGGGCCGAGACCTACCTCTGGATCCTGCCCTAGGGCATCGGGTGCGCAAGGGCGAGGGCGCGCACCCGCTCGCGAAGCGCCTCGGTGGGACCCTTGGTAAGGGCCTCGTCGATCAGTTCGGCGACCTCGGCCATCTCGCCGGGGGCAAAGCCCCGGGTGGTGATCGCCGGGGTGCCGATGCGGATCCCGCTCGTCACCCGGGGCGGCGCCGGGTCGAAGGGGATCGCGTTCTTGTTCACCGTGATCCCCACCGCGTCGAGCCGCTCCTCGGCCTCCTTGCCCGTGAGCCCCTTAGGGCGCAGGTCCACCAGGAAGAGGTGGTTGTCGGTCCCGCCGGAGACGATGCGGTAGCCCCGCTCGGCGAGCTCGGCGGCGAGGCGCCTCGCGTTTTCCACGACCCGCTCGGCGTAGGCCTTAAACTCCGGCTGGAGCGCCTCGAAAAACGCCACCGCCTTCCCCGCGATCACGTGCTCTAAGGGCCCGCCCTGGATACCGGGGAAGATCATCTTATCCACCTTCTTCGCGACCTCGAGGTCGTTGCCCACGATCAGCCCGCCCCGGGGGCCGCGCAGGGTCTTATGGGTGGTGCTGGTCACCGCGTGGGCGTGGGGAACGGGGCTCGGGTGCAGCCCGGTGGCCACGAGCCCGGCGATGTGGGCCATGTCCACCATCAAGTAGGCGCCCACCCGATCCGCGATCTCCCGGAAGCGAGCAAAGTCGAGAACGCGGGGGTAGGCGCTGGCCCCGGCGACGATCAGCTTGGGCCGGTATTCAAGGGCGAGTCTTTCCACCGCGTCGTAGTCGATCCGCTCGGTCTCGGGGTCCACCCCATAGGAGACCACCCGGAAGAACTTGCCGGAGAAGTTCACCCGCGCCCCGTGGGTGAGGTGCCCGCCGGCGGCGAGGTCCATGCCGAGGATCGTGTCCCCGGGCTTTAGGAGCGCGAAGTAGACCGCCATGTTGGCCTGGGAGCCGGAATGGGGCTGGACGTTCGCCCAGGCGGCGGAAAAGAGCTTCTTCGCCCGCTCGATCGCCAGGCGCTCGACCTCGTCGATGAACTGGCAGCCCCCGTAGTAGCGGCGGCCCGGGTAGCCCTCAGCGTACTTGTTGGTGAGCACGCTGCCCACCGCCTCGCGCACCTGGCGGGAGACGAAGTTCTCGCTGGCGATGAGCTCGAGCCCCTCGGCCTGCCGTCTCTCCTCCGCCTCGATCCAACGGAAAGTCTCCTGGTCGCGGGGAAGCATGCCATTATGGTAAGCGATGCCCCGGGTGAACCTGTACGCCACCCTCCGGGACCTGACCGGCGAAAAGAGCGTTTCGGCGGAAGGCAAGACGGTGCGGGAGGTCCTTAGGGCCCTCGCCCACCGCTGGCCCGCCCTCGAGGAAGAACTCCTTGAAGACGGCGACGTCAAAGACGGCTACTCGATCTTCGTAAACGGCCGGGACGTGCGCTACCTCCAGGGTCTCGACACGCCCCTTTCCGAAGAGGACGTCCTCGACCTCTTTCCCCCGGTGGCCGGCGGGGGCCGGCGGTCCCAGATCTTCGGTGGGGTGAGCCCGGAGCAGTTCACCCGCTACCTCAAAAAGTGGGGTGGAAAACCCCTCGAGGATGGGTGGTGGGAGCTCGAAGGCGCCCGGGTGCGATTCTGGGTCGAACCCCCCGCCGAGGTGGGCGCCTGGTACGTGGCCCGGCTTGGGGTGGAGGCCGAAGGGGAGGAGGCCGAGCGCTGGTGGCGGAGGATCGAGCTCGCCTGCCTGCGGGGCGGGGGGTGAGGATCGAGGTCTGCGCCCCGCCGGAGCGGATCGCGGGGCTTGGGATGCACCCCGAGCTCAACATCTTCCGCCCCCCCGAGCGGCAAAAGCAAGCCCTGGTGGAGATCGCCGCGAGCCCCGACGGCTGTGTGACCCTCGCCACCGAGGGCGAGCGGATCGTGGGCTACGCCGCCTTCCACCGGCCCGACCCCTTCGAGCGCTGGGGGCGGGACGAAACCGGGGGGATCTACGAGCTCGGCGCGGTGGAGGTGGCCCCCGCCTACCGGGGCCAGGGCCTCGCCCGGCGGATGCTCGAGGCCACCTTCAATACCGGCCGCTTCGACGACAAGGTGGTGGTGGCCGCCCTTTACTACTGGCACTACGACCTCGAGCGCACCGGGCTTTCGGCCTTCGCCTACCGAGATCTGCTGGAGCGGCTTTACAAAAGCGTGGGCTTTTCCGTCTACCCCACCGACGACCCCGACATCTACGCCCACGTGGAAAACGCGCTCATGGCCCGGATCGGGCCCCACACCCCGGAAGCGGTCAAGGAAAGCTTCGAAGCCCTCCGCTTCACCCACGAGGAAGGGCCCTGGGGCTGCCTTTAGGCGGCGACGAGCGTCTTCCCCTCGGCCTTTGCGCGGTACATTCGGTCGTCGGCGATGCGGAGGAGATCGGTGGCGGCGGTGGCGTCCTCGGGGCAGGCGGCGACCCCGATGTTCACCCCGAGGCAAACATGCTCGACACAGACCCCGGCGATCGCCTCGGCGTAGCGACGGGCGGCAGCGACCGCCCCCGCCCGGTCGGCATAGGGCAGGATGGCCGCAAACTCGTCCCCTCCCCAGCGAAAGAGAAGATCGGTACCCCGGAGCACTCTCTTAAGCGCCTCGGCCACCCGCACCAAGGCGCGATCGCCGGCGGGGTGACCGAAGCGGTCGTTGATCTCCTTGAAGCGGGTGAGGTCCATAACCACCAGCGCCAGGGGGTAGCCCCGCCGCTTGGCCCGGGCGAGCTCGGTGGCAAGCATCTGGTCGAAGGCCCGGCGGTTCGCGAGCCCGGTCAGGGGATCGGTGAGCGCCGCCCGCTCGAGAAAGCGCCGGCGGGCGGCCTCGTGGAGCATCGCCGCCACCTGCACCGCGAACGCGTTCGCCACCTCGAGGGACTCCTCGTCGAAGGCGCCGGGGTCGGCGAAGGCGTCGAGGTTTAAGACCGCGAGCACCGCCCCTTTGTGAACGATGGGGACACAGAGATTTTGCTGCATCTCCTTGAGCCGGCCGGCGGTGTCGATTACCTCGGCGGGGGCGGTCGCATGGCTCCTTGCCTCGAGCGCCCCTTCCTCCCGGGAAAGCAGGCGCGGGCGGCCCTCGCGAAACCCCGGACCGCACCAGGAGGCGAGCCCGTCCTCGTCGTAGCGAATCTTGGCGAGGGCGTCCAGGTCGTAGCCCACCGCCGCCCGGTAGCGAAAGCCCCCCTCCTCCCGCACCAGGAGGCTCCCCGCCTCGGCCCCTGGCACCAGCCGCACCGCGGCCTCGAGCAGGCGCTGGTAGAAGGCGTCTTCGGGAAGCTCAGGAAGATCGCGCTCGAGCGCGAGCAGGGCGCCCATCCGCTCTTTAAGCTCGTACTGGCGGAGCATCAGCCCGAGTACCCGGGCCACCACCGCGAGGAGCCGCCGCTCGTCCTCGAACCAGACCCGGGGGCCATCGGCCCGGAGCGAGAGCACCACCCGGGCGCGGCGTTCCCCCAGCACCGGGTGCAGCAGAAGCCCCCGCACCCCGCGGGC
>CAYYAB010000072.1:0-7213 GCA_964469895.1 uncultured bacterium
CACGCTTGACGGGGCCCTCGGGTAGGGCTAAAGTAGTGCTTGGCCGATAGGCCGTGGGCCCTTAGCTCAATTTGGTAGAGCAACCGACTCTTAATCGGTGGGTTGCAGGTTCGAGTCCTGCAGGGCCCACCACTTCTTTTTTCGTTTAGGATGGGCGCGTGCTGGTGCCGCTCGACCGCGCCCTCTTGGAAGGCGACCCCAGCGCGCTCGCGCTGCGCTTCGATCTCCCCCACGGCGAGCCCTGGGGCTGGGCCCTGGCCCAGGCCCTGCTCTCGGCCCGCGGGCTCGCCCGGGCCCTGACCGCGGGCGAGCCGCCCGGCTTGCTCTCGCTGGTGGAGGGGGAGCTCACGCGGCTTCGGGAGCTCCGCGAGAAGCTCCGGCAGCACCACCCGCTCGCCGACCTCGGCGTGAGGGTGGCGACCGAGGGGGAGTGGGCCGCATTAAAGGTGCTGGAAGAGGGCGGAGCGCGTGATCTCGCCAGGGTCTACCGCCGATACGGCCGGGCCCCCTTCGTCTGCCACACGGCCTTCGTCTGGAACGACCGGCTCGAGGCCGTAAAGCGCCCAGAACCCGCGGATCTTGATGCCCTCCTCGGCTACGAAGCCCAGAAGAAAAAGCTCGCTCGGCTCGCGGAGCGCTTCCTCTCGGGCAAGCCGGTCCCCCCCACGCTGCTTTATGGCGCAAGGGGAAGCGGCAAGTCCACCGCCGCCCGGGCTCTGCTCTTCGCTTACGCCGAGCGGGGGCTTCGCTTCGTCGAGCTTTTCCCCGAGGGGCTTTTCCACCTGCCCAAGCTCTACGAGGAGCTCGAGGGGCTTCCCTACCGCTTTGTCCTCTTCCTCGACGACCTCGCTTTCGAGCCCCAGGACGAGCGTATGGCGAAGCTGAAAAGCCTGCTCGAGGGCTCGCTTTTTGCCAGACCCCAAAACACCTGGATCCTCGCCACCAGCAACCGCCGCAACCTGGTGCGGGAGGCCTGGGCCGACCGCGAGGGCCCGGCCGCCTGGGACACCGCCGAAGAGCTCCGCTCGCTCGCCGACCGCTTCGGGGTGGTGATCACCTTCCCGCCCTTCGACCAGGCCCGCTACCTGGAGGCGGTCGCCCTCCACCTGGGGCGGCCGCTCGACGAGAAGATCCGGGCCGAAGCCCTGCGGTTCGCCGGCGAGGGCCGGGGCTACTCCGGCCGCACCGCCCGCCAGTTCGCCGAGCTCTACCGCTAGCCGGCGAGCAGCTTGGTGCGCCGCCGCTGCTCGAGCGCCGCCTCGACGAAGGCGGCAAACGGCGGGCTCGGGCGCATGGGGCGGCTTTTGAACTCGGGGTGGGACTGGACCCCGAGGAAGAAGGGGTGGTCGGGGAGCTCGATCGCCTCGACGAGCCCCTCACCCCGGCCCGCAAGCCCGGGCGTCACCCCCGAAACCACGAGTCCCGCCTCTTCCAGGGTCCCGACGTACTTCGGGTTCACCTCGTAACGGTGGCGGTGGCGCTCGTAGACGAGCTCCTTCCCGCCGTAGACCCGGGAGAGCAGGGTGTGGGGCTTAATCCGCATCGGCCAGTCGCCGAGCCGCATCGTGCCCCCGAGGCCCTCGACCTCGAGTTGCTCCGGCATCAGGTCGATGACCGGGTGGGGGGTGTAGGGGTCGAACTCGGTGGAGTTCGCACGCTCGAGCCCGGCCACGTGACGGGCGAACTCGATCACCGCCACCTGCATCCCGAGGCAGATCCCAAGGTAGGGGATCTGCTTCTCGCGCGCATAGCGGGCGGCCTTGATCTTGCCCTCAATGCCGCGCACGCCGAAGCCCCCGGGCACCAAGATCCCGTCCACCCCATGGAAGGCCTCGGCGAGATCCTCCTCCCCCTCGAGCTTCTCCACGTCTACCCAGACGATCTCCACCGCCGCGCGGTTTTGGATTCCTCCGTGGCGGAGCGCCTCCAGGAGCGAGAGATAAGCGTCCGGCATCTTCACGTACTTGCCGGCGACCGCGATCCTCACCCGGTGCTCGGGGTGCTTGAGGATCTCCACCGCTTCCCGCCATACCCCGAGGTTCGGGATCACGGGCTCGAGCCCAAGTCCCGCCTCCACCCGTTTGCCGAGCCCCTGCTCCTCCAGCACGAGCGGCACTTCGTAGATAAAGTCCACGTCGTAGCTGGTAAAGACCGAGTCCTGGGAGACGTTGGTAAAGAGGGCGACCTTCTTCTTGACCTCCTCGGGAACGTCCTTCTCCGAGCGCAGCACGATGATGTCGGGCTGAATGCCCACCGAGCGGAGGGTGGCCACCGAGTGCTGGGTGGGCTTGGTCTTGAACTCCTCGGAGGTGCGGAGGTAGGGGACCAGGGTGAGGTGAATGTAGAGGGTGTTCTCCGCACCCTCGTCGAAACGCATCTGGCGGATCGCCTCCAGGAAGGGCAGGCTCTCGATGTCGCCCACCGTCCCCCCCACCTCGACGATCACGATCTCGGCGTTTTGCTCCCGGGCCACCAGGCGGATCCGCTCCTTGATCTCGTCGGTGATGTGGGGGATGACCTGCACGGTCTGGGATAGGTAGTCGCCCCGGCGCTCCTTCTGGATCACCGAGAGGTAGACCTGGCCGGTGGTGACGTTGTTGATGCGGGCGAGGTCGCGGTCCAAAAAGCGCTCGTAGTGGCCGATATCCAGGTCGGTCTCGGCCCCGTCGGCGGTGACGAAGACCTCGCCGTGCTCGTAGGGCCGCATCGTCCCCGCGTCCAGGTTGACGTAGGGGTCGATCTTGAGGGCGGTGACCCGGTACCCCCTCCCCCTAAGGATCGCGCCCAGGGAGCTGGTCACGATGCCCTTCCCCAAACTGCTCACCACGCCGCCGGTGACGAAGATGTAACGCATCCCCTTACCTCCGGGACCTCAGTCTAAGCCAAACCCCGTAGGCGCCCCCGAAGAGCCGGCGGCGGGCCAGGTAGGCCCGGACCGCGCGCGGACCCTGCTCCATCGCCTTTTGAAAGGGCGGGTGCTGGAGGAGGTAGAGGAGGACCGAAAGCTCCCCGGAAAGGGTGAAACCCCTTACCCGCGCTTCCTCGTCCAGGAGACGGAAGAACCGTCTTCGGGCCTCCTCCTTGGGGAGCCGCAGGTAGTGCTCGGGGCCGTGGCGGCGGGGATCGAGCCGCGCGCGGTAGCGGCGCCGCTCCCGCGGGGGCATCCTTCGCACCGCCCCGGGGGCGCAGTAGGCGGGGTCGAGGTCGGTAAGCACCCCCCGGCAGGCGAGGGGCCGCGCCTCGTAGACCGCGCAACGCCCGCCCTCGAGGAGGGGGCAGGGCGAACGCGAAAGGAAGTGGCGCTCGGGCAGCCGGGGGTCATCCTTGGCCCGGGCGAGCAAGCGGGCCCGCCGACTCCCTTCGGCAAAGGCCCGCGCCCGGGCCTCGGCGGGGGCGTGGGCGAGCACCCGCTCGGCCTCGCCGAGGCTTGCCTCCACCCAGCCGTAGCAGCAGAAAAAGCAGCCCGCGCGGCAGCTTGGAACCAGACCGCTTTTCCCCAAGTAGTCGGTGAGAAAGCGGTCGAAGCCGGCGTGAGCACGGGCGACGGCGTCCACCCGTGCTATGCTACCTGCCGGAATGGAGCGTCCCCTGAAGGTCTTCTCCGGCCGCTCGAACCCGGAACTCGCGCGATCCATCGCCGAAGCCCTGGACCTCCCCCTAGGAAAAAGCACGACCCAAAAGTTCGCCAACGACAACCTCTTCGTGCGCTTCGAGGAGTCGCTCAGGGAGGCCGACGTCTTCATCGTGCAGTCGCTTACCCCCCCGGTCCAGGACCACCTCTTCGAGCTTCTGATGATGATCGACGCCGCCAAGGGGGCGAGCGCGCACCGGGTGACCGCGGTGATCCCCTACTTCTCCTACGCCCGCAGCGACAAGAAGGACGAGCCCCGGATCTCCATCGCCGCCCGCTTGATCGCCGACCTGATCGAGACCGCCGGGGCCGACCGGGTGCTCACCATGACCCTGCACTCGCCGCAAGTGCACGGGTTTTTCAAGATCCCCCTCGACCATCTCTCGGCCGAGACGGTGATCGCGAACCACTTCGCTACCCGACTTGAGGAGCTCGATCACGCCGTGGTCGTCGCCACCGACGCCGGTGGGATCAAGCGGGCGAGTGCGGTGGCGAAAAGGCTCTCCTTGCCCCTCGCCTTCATCGAAAAGGAGCGGATCACCGACACCCAGGTGGCGGCCCGTAGCCTGGTGGGGGACGTCCGGGGCAAGATCGCCCTGATCGTGGACGACGAGGTCTCCACCGCGGGCTCCCTGGTCAAGGCCGCCGAGACCCTGATCGAGCACGGCGCCCGGGAGGTCTACGCCGCCGTGGCCCACGGGGTCTACGTGGGGCCGGCGCTCGAGCGCATCCAAAAGAGCCCGATCCGGGAGGTGGCGGCCACCGACACCTGCCCGCCTCCAGAACCCTTGCCGGAAAAACTCAAGGTCCTCCCGGTGGGGCCGCTTTTCGCCGAGGCGATCTGGCGCATCCACCGGGGTGAGTCGGTCTCGGCCCTCTTCCGCTAGCCATGGAGGTCCTGACCCGTATTCCCGAAGAGCCGCCCCGGGGGCTCCTCGTCTTCCTGCATGGCTACGCCTCCGACCCCGGCTACCTGGAGGCGGCGGTCCCCGCCTTTCTGAGGTCCGGCTTCGTGATCGTCCTCCCCGCGGCCCCGGACCACGGCCCGCGGGCCCGGCCCGAGGGCTTCCCCACCGACGACTGGGAGGCGCTCACGGCCCACGCCGCGCAAGTGGTGGCCGACTGGATCCCCGAGCTCGCCGAGGCGGTTCCCCGCTGGCAGTCGGAACACGGCCTGCCCCTTTACGCCGCCGGGTTCTCGATGGGGGCTTACGTATGGCATGAACTCATCAGCCGAAGGCTCGCCCGTCCGGTGGCGGCGGCGCTTTTTGGCATGGGGGCGATCCCCAACGTGCCCCTACCTGAAGGCGCGGAGAGCCCGCTATCCCGCGCCGACGCCTACCCCCCCACGGCCCTGCTCCAAATCCACGGTGAGGATGACGAGATCGTCGCCCTCGAGCTCGTCGAGCGCACGGTCGAGGGGCTACGCCCCGCCTACGCTCGCTACCCGGGCCGACTCGGCCTTTTAAAGGTGGCGGGCGCCGGGCACGAGCTCACCCCGGGGATGGCCGAGGCCGCCGCCGGCTGGCTTTCCGCCTGGAGGCCCGATGACGAAGGAACGCCTCGCGGTTGAAGGCATTCCCGCCCTCTTGATCTCGCCCGAGCGACCGGTGGGCGCGGTGCTCTTTTTGCACGGCGCCGGGGGCAGCAAGGAGCGCACCGCCGAGCTCGCTGGCCCCCTCCACGAGCTCGGCCTCGCCACCCTGCACCCGGATGCCCTCCACCACGGCGAGCGAGGCGGCGGAAACGACGTCTTCAAGGATAAGCACCGGATCGTCGAGGCCCAGCTCGCCTCGATCGAGGAAGCGCCCCGGCTCCTCGCCTGGCTCCGGGCCCGCTTTCCCGGCCTGCCCCTTTACCTCCTCGGGGCCAGCATGGGTGGGTACGTGGTCCACGAGCTCCTCGCCCGGGGGGAGGAGCTCGCCGCCGCCGCGGTCTGGATGAGCGCGGCCCGCCCCCCGGCCTGGCTCACCCCCCTCCTTCCCGAGGGCTTCGTCCCCGCCCTCGAGCGCCGCGCCCAATACCGGGGCGTTCCCCTCCTCCACCTCCACGGGGACGCCGACGCCATCGTGCCCCTTAGGCTCGCGGAGGAAACGGTGGAAAGGCTCCGGCCCTACCACCGGCCGGGAAGGCTTGCCCTGGTGGTGTTTCCGGGAGTGGGGCACGCGCCGAGGCCGGAGATGGCCGCGCTCTCCGCGGGGTGGTTTCTAAGGTGGCGCTCCGAATAGGTCTAGTCGGCTACAAGGGGCTCTTCCCAGAGCTCCCGCCGTCCGCGCGTTTTCGCCAGTACGCCGAGCTTTTTTCCACCGTCGAGCTGCCCCAAACGAGAAACCGGATCCCCGAGAAGGAGCTCGTCCTGCGCTGGGCCCGACGGGCCCCCGAGGGCTTCGTTTATAGCTTCCAGGCGCCCCAATACCTCACCTACCGCCCCAGCGGCGACGAACGGCGAACCCTCCGGAAGTTCCTTCGCCGCCACCGCCTGCTCGGACCGCACCGCGGAGGGGTG
The DNA here is from genome assembly GCA_964469895.1 of uncultured bacterium. Classification (GTDB taxonomy): domain Bacteria; phylum Deinococcota; class Deinococci; order Deinococcales; family Marinithermaceae; genus WFXV01. The sequence continues at coordinate 6,138 of CAYYAB010000072.1, forward strand.
CGGTTTTCCCTTCCCGCCGACCTAGAGCCCGCCGCCTTCCAGGAGTGGCTTTCGATGCTGGCGGAGCTCGAGCTCCCCGGCGAATACGCCTTCGAAGGGTTGCCTGAGCTCGAGACCCTCGCCCTCGAGGCCGGGCATGCCGCGGTGCACCTCCAGGAAGGGCCCTTCCTCTACCTGATCGAGCCCGAGGACCCGCCCCTCGAAGCCCGGGGCTACGCCTACTTCCATGACCTTAAGCGGGCGCTTCGCTACTCCACCCGGGCCCAAGGCGGTACCAGCACAAACCAAACCCGGTAAGGGGTGAGGTCGAGGGTCTTACCCCCCGCGTCCTCGAGCACGAACCCGCCCTCGGCGAGCCGCCAGCGCACCGGAAGGTAGCGCCCCTTCAGGTAAAGCGCCCCCTCGCCCCGGGTGAGGTTGAGATCGAGCCGTCCCACCGCGTCCTTCACCCGGGCCTTCACGTAAAGCACCGCCACCGCGTCCACCCGGACCGCGGTGGGCTTCTGGTTGCGCAACCAGCGGTAGCTCCCTTCCCGGTACACAAAGGCGCTTTGGTAGTCCGGGGCGAACCGCACCGCGACCCGCTCCCCCGGGGGCGCGTCCTCAGGGGGCAGGTAGGCCGCTCCCTTTTGCACCCGAACCCGGTCGAGCCCAAGCCGCCTAAGCTCGGCCCGCACCTTCCCGAGGTCGGCGTAGGCGTTGTGGGGAGGGCGCCGGTCGCGGGTACGAACGAAGCGGTCCCGGTCGTAAAGGCCGTCGAAGGTGACGTAGCCCCCCTCCTCGATCCGCCTCTGGGCAAGGGGGCTGCCCCCGACGTGGACCAAGAAAGCCTGGAGGGCGTCCACCAGGTCGAGCATGTAAAGCCGCGCGCTCCGCACCGGGCCCACGAGACCCTCCTCGCCCCCACGGGTCTCGAAGAGCAACCGGGTGACCCCGCCCTCCACCGGCACCTCGTAGACCCGCCGGGCATGGGAAAAACCCCGCTGGGGAAAGGCGGCGTGGGCGTTGTCCACCGAGACCAACAGAGGCACCGCCAGGCGCACCGTGTAGTGGGAAGCCCCCTTCCCCAAAGCGCC
>CAYYAB010000073.1:0-7155 GCA_964469895.1 uncultured bacterium
GCTACTTCCCCTTCGTCGAGCCCGGGGTCGAGTTCGAGGTCTGGTGGCAAAACCCAAAGACCGGCGAGGGCCGCTGGCTCGAGCTCGGGGGCGCCGGCATGGTCCACCCCGCGGTCTTCCGGGCGGTGGACGACCTCAGAGAGGAAAAGGGCCTTCCCCGGCTTTACGAGGGCAAGACCGGGTTTGCCTTCGGGCTCGGCGTCGAGCGGATCGCGATGCTCCGCTACCAGATTCCCGACATCCGCTACTTTTTCCAGAACCGGCTTCGCTTTTTGGAGCAGTTCCGGGAGGAGGTCTAGCCCATGCGCGTGCCCTACAGCTGGCTCAAAGAACTGCTTCCCGAGGCGCCCGGACCGAAGGAGCTCGAGGCCGTCCTCGCGCGACTCGGGCTCCCGGTGGAGGAACTCAAATACATCCCCGCGCCGCCCGCGGGCGTGCGCTTCGCGGTGGTAAGAGCGGCCGAGCCCATTCCCGGCACCGCGCTTAAAAAACTCACGCTCGACGCGGGCCGCGAGGTGGTCGTGGTGAGCGGGGCGGAGAACGCCCGGGCCGGAATCGGGGTCGCCTGGGCCGAGCCCGGCACCGAGCTCCCGGGCGGCCTCGCGATCGGCGTCCGCGAGATCCAGGGCGTCCGCTCCGAGGGAATGGCCCTCTCCCCCGCCGAGCTCGGGGTCGGGGAGTACGCCGGCGGGCTGCTCGAGCTCCCCGAGGACACCCTTCCCCCGGGCGCCCCGCTTCTTGAGGCCTGGCCGGAGGAGGTGGTGCTCGAGCTCGAGATCACCCCGAACCGGGCCGACGCCCTTTCCATCCTCGGCGTCGCCCGCGACCTGGCGGCGGCGCTTTCGCTCGAGCTCAAGGCCCCCGCGCCCAAGCCCCCCCTAAAGGACCTCCCCTTCCCCCTCCCCGTGGTCGAGGTCGAGGACGAACAAGGCGCCGACCGCTACCTCGCCGCCTACGCCCGCGGGGTACGGGTGGGCCCGGCGCCCCTTTTGGCCCAGCGGCGGCTCCTCGCCGCCGGGATGCGGCCGATCAACAACGTGGTGGACGCGACTAACTACGTCCTCCTCGAGCTCGGCAACCCGCTCCACGCCTTCGACCGAAAGGCGCTTTTCGAGGGCATCGTGGTCCGCCGCGCCCGGGCCGGCGAGACGATCGTGACCCTGGACGGCGTCGCCCGCACCCTCACCCCGGAGGACCTTCTCATCACCGCCAAGAAGGGTGAGGAAACGATCCCCGTCGCCATCGCCGGGGTGATGGGCGGGGAGAATAGCGAGGTCGGCGAGGGGACGACCGAGGTCATCCTCGAGGCCGCCCACTTCGACCCGGTCTCGATCCGGAAGACCGCCCGCCGCCTCGGCCTCAAAACCGAGGCCAGCTACCGCTTCGAGCGCGGGGTGGACCCGAACCTACCCCCGCTTGCGGCCAAGCGCTTTTTGGAGCTCGTCGCCGAGTGGGCCGGGGCCGAGGTGAGCGCGAACTGGGTGGACCGGGGAGGCGACAAGCCGAGAAAAGCGGTCCCCTTCCGCCCCAGCTACACAAACCGCCTCCTCGGCACCGATTTCCCCGAGGAGGCCCAAAAGGACGCCCTCGCTCGGCTCGGGATCGTCCTCGAGGGCGAGTCCGAGCCCTACCGGGCCTATCCCCCGACCTGGCGGGTGGACCTCGCGATCGAGGAGGACCTGGTCGAGGAGGTAGCCCGCATCCTCGGCTACGATGAGATCCCCGAGACCCTGCCCGAGTTCTTCCCCGCCCCGGACAACGAAAACGCCGACCGGGAGTGGCGGGCGGAGAACGCCCTCAAGCGGGCGCTCTCCGGCCTCGGCTTCCAGGAGGTCGTCAACTACGCCTGGCTCGGCGAGGACGAGCTCCACCTCTACCGCGCCCCGAAACCCCGGCTCCTGCTCGCAAACCCCATCAGCAGCGAGCAGGGGGCGCTCCGCACCGCGCTCTACCCGGGGCTTCTCAAAAACCTCGCGACGAACCGCGAGCGGCCCCACGTACTCCTCTTCGAGCTCGGGCGGGTATTCCTCGATGAGGAGGAGACCCACCTCGCCGCCCTCCTCAAAGGCCCCTACCTCGCCCCCACCTGGCGGGAAGGTTACGGCGAGGGCTTTTACGCCCTGAAGGGCCTGCTCGAGGCCCTGGCCAGGAGGCTCGGGGCCAGCGTCGAGGTGGAGGCGGCCGAGTACCCCCACCTCCACCCGGGGATCTCCGGCCGGGTGCTCTGGGAAGGCGAGGAGGTCGGCTGGATCGGGGAGCTCCATCCCGAGCTCGCCGAGGCGCTCGAGCTCAAGGCCCCGGCGCTTTTCGAGCTCAAACTGCCCCTCAAACGGGGGGCGCGCGCGTTCCAGGACCTCCCCAGGTTCCCCGCCGCCACCCGCGACCTCGCGGTGGTGGTGCCCAAGGACACCCCCCACGCCGAAGTGGCCGGAACCATCCGCGCCGCCGCCGGGGGCTACCTCGAAGACCTCGCCCTCTTCGACGTCTACCAGGGCCCGCCCCTTTCCGAAGAGGAAAAGAGCCTCGCCTACCGCCTGGTCTTCCGCGCCCCCGACCGCACCCTCAAAGACGCCGAGGTCGAGGCCTTCATGCGGGCAGTCATCGAGGCGATCGAGGCGCGGGGCTGGCGCATCCGGGGCTAGCACCCCCAAACATGGGGGCCCCCCGACCCCGGGCCCCCCTATACTCAAAGCGTGCTCACCTGGCTCGACGTGCTCGCACTCTTCACCGCCGCCGCCGCCACCGCGGTGGGCATCAAGAAAGGGAGCGCCTTTTTGCTGGTATTTCCCATCGCCCTCGGGGTCTTCTGGGTCAGCCTTGACTACCTTCCGCCGCTTGCTTGGCCCATCGTGGCACTGGCCTCCGGCGTGCTGGTCGCCCAGATTGCGGGCCAGATCGACCTCTACCTCGGAGAGTTCTGGGACGGGTTGTTCGGTGGCTTCGCCGGGCTCGTCTGGGGATTGTTGCTCGCCTTCACACTCTGGACCGGACTGCCGGCCGAGTTCTCGCTGGCTACCGGCGCTTACCGCTACCCCTCCCCCCGCCTTCCTCTGGTGGTGCAGGAAGCGGTAGCAAAAAGCCCCTTTGCGCTGCCGATTTTCGACTTTATCCAGCGGGAACCCACACTCCGCCGGATCCTGCTCGAGGCCCCGAACCCAAAGCCCAAGCCCCCCGAAGCCGACCGTCTACCCCGCTAGCTCCTTGGCCAGGTCCACGAGCTCGAGGCGAATGGGCTTTTTCTTGCTTACGGCTTCGCTCAGGGGGGTGAGGGTCACCTCGCCCTCGACCTCGCCGATCATCACCCCGCTGGTGCCCTCCACCAGGGTGCGGGTGGCAGCGGCCCCGAGCCGGCTTGCGAGCACCCGGTCCTTGGCGGTGGGGCTTCCCCCCCGCTGGATGTGGCCAAGCACCGTCACCCGGGCCTCGAAGCCGGTGAGCCCGTGCACCGCCTTGAAAAGCGCCTGGGCCCCGCCCGGATAAGCGCCTTCGGCGACCACGATGATCGAGGAACGCTTCCCCTTCTTGAAGGAAGCGGTGATCGTCTCGGCAATCTCCTGGGGGCTCGTGGGCACCTCGGGCAGGGCGATGATCTCGGCCCCGCCGGCGATCCCCACCTCGAGCGCGATAAAGCCCGCGTACCGCCCCATCACCTCGATGAAGAAGACCCGCTCGTGGCTGGCGGCGGTGTCGCGGATGCGGTCGATCGCGTCCAACGCGGTGTTCACCGCGGTGTCAAAGCCGATGGTGTAGTCGGTGCCGTAGAGGTCGTTGTCGATCGTGCCCGGCACGCCAACCACCGGGATGCGGTGCTCCTCGATGAGCTTGAGCGCCCCCCGGAAGGTGCCGTCGCCGCCGATCGCTACCAGCCCCTCGATGCCGGCCTCCTTGAGTTTGCCCGCCGCCTTCGCCCGGCCCTCCTCGGTGAGGAAGGCCTTCGAGCGGGCGGTGAGCAGGATCGTCCCCCCGCGCTGGATGATGTTGGCCACGTCTCGGGGTCCCAGCGGCTCGAACTCCCCCTCGATCATGCCCGCGTATCCGCGGCGGATCCCCACGACCTCGACGCCGAGGCCGGCGGCGGTGCGCACCACCGCCCGGATGGCCGCGTTCATTCCCGGGGCGTCGCCACCGCTGGTGAAAACCCCGATCCGTTTCATGCTCCCTATTTTAGGGCGAGGGCGTAGGCCCGGTTCCGGGGCAGGCCGGCGGCGAGCAGCGCGCCAAAAAGGGCCTGGCCGGATAGCCCCATCTCGTCCCGAAAACGTCTTAAGAGGGCCTCCTCGTCCGGGGGCCGCTCGGGGGCCGGGGCGAGGACGATCACGAACTCGCCGCGGGGGTTTTGGAAGTGGACGAGGGCCTCACCGAGGGTGCCCCGGAAGATCTCCTCGTGGCGCTTGGTGAGCTCCCGGGCCACCGCCACCGAGTGCCCCTCCCCGAGCGCCTCGGCGAGCTCGGCGAGCGTCTTTCTTAGCCGGTGCGGGGACTCGTAGAGCACCACCGCACGGTCCTCCCCCGCGATCCTCTGAATGCGCTCCTTTCGCTCTTTACCCCTCTTCGGCAGAAAACCCTCGAAGGCAAACCGGGCCACGGGAAGCCCCGAGGCCACCAGGGCGGGCACGAAGGCGGTGGCCCCGGGGAGGGCACTGACCTCCCCACCCCGGGCCAGGACCCAGGCCACGAGCTCGCTTCCGGGGTCGCTGATGCCGGGGGTGCCGGCGTCGGTGACGTAGGCCAGGTAGGGGTACTTCTCGAAGATCGCCCCCGCCCGGTCCAGGGTGTGCTGGTCGAGGCGCAAAAGCGGGGTTTCGATGCCGTAGTGCGCGAGCAGGGTCCGGGTGCGGCGGGTGTCCTCGGCGGCTACCGCGTCCACCTCCCGGAGGACACGGAGCGCCCGCAGGGTGATGTCCTCGAGGTTTCCGATCGGGGTGGGCACGAGCACCAGCCGCACGTACCCAGTCTAGTCGCCGGGGCCGAGCTGGCTGTAAAGGATCGCGAAGAGCACGAGACCCGCCCCCAAGATCCCCTGAACGCCGAGCGCCTCCCCTAGGAAGAGGTAGGCGAAAAGCGCGGCCCAGACGGGCTCAAGCGCGTAGATCACCGCCGCTTCCGCCGCCGAAACCCGGCTTTGGCCCAGGGAGATCAGCCAGGTGGCAAGCGCGGTGGCGAAAAGCCCGAGGTAAAGCACCGCCGGCCAGGGGATGGCGGAAACCTCCGGACGCTCGATCCCCGCCCAAAGCCCCGCCCAGAGCAAGACCCCGAGGATCTGGGCTACGGTAAGCCGCCCCACCCCGAGCATCCGGGCGTAGTCCTCGAGGCGGAGGATGAAGATCGCGTAGCTGAGGGCGGTGAGGAGGGTCCAAAGGTCGCCGACGTTCGGCGGGCCGCCCTCGAAGGTCAAAAGGCCCACGCCGAGGAGCGCGAGGGCGGCCCCGGCCCAGACGCGAAGGGGGACCCGCCGGCCGAGAAATCCCGCGAAGACCGGGACCAGCACCACGCTGAGCGCGGTGATGAAGGCACTCCTACCGGCGGTGGTGTAAACCAGGCCCACCGCCTGGGTGCCGTAGCCCACCACCAGCCAGAGCCCGAGCTCGAGCCCGGCGAGCACCACCCCCCGCCCCGCCCCGAGCCAGGGAAGAAAGATGAGCGCCGCCACCAAAAAGCGCAGGAAGACGAGCAGGCTCGGGGGAAACCCGGCCACCGCTTCCCGAATGACCACGAAGGACGAGCCCCAGATGACGGTAAGCAAAACCAAAAGGAGCGCCCCCAAAAGACGCTCCTTGCGCCGATCCATGCCCTTAGGCTAGGACACCCGGGCCGCCTGGCGCTCAAGGTAGCCCTGATACCAGCGCTGGAAGGTGATGGGGCTGACCGCCCGGATGGCCTCGAGGTGTCCGTCCTCCTCCTCGATCACGACTCCAGCGGTGGGCGAGCCCACGAGTTCGGCGGCAATCTTCCGCGCCCGCTCGTCCTTAGAAAGATCCACCACTTCGAAAGGAACGCCCTTCTGCCGCAGCATCATCTTGACGATCTCGCAGGGCCCGCACCCGGGAATCGAATACACCCGCACCATGGCCCACTCACCTTAGCGACCGCCGGAGAAAAGGGCAAGCAAGTAGCCCACCAAGTTCAAAAGCAGGGTCAGGGCCACCGAGACGACGAGCATCGAGGTCAAGGGAATGAAGACATAGACCCCGTCCCGCTCGATCCGGATATCTCCGGGAAGGTGGCCAAACCAGCCGAAAAGCCGGGGCAGAAAGTAGAGCACGACCCCGAGGAGGATCAGTAAAGCCCCAAGCACGATCAACCAGCGTCCGAGCTCCACGCCCCCATTATCGCGCTGGTAGGCTGAAACCATGAAGTTCACGATCCGCGAAGCCGAAACCCTCGAGGACGCCCTCGCCACCGAGGAACTACAAATCGCCGCCTGGAACTTCTCCGACCGCGAGGTCGTGCCCCACTCCTCGATGATCGTTGCCCGCCACACCGGGGGACTGGTGGCCCTCGCCTACGTGGGGGATAGCCCCGTCGGCTTCGTGTACGGGCTCGCCGCCTGCGAGGGGGATCGCCGCTGGATCCACTCCCACATGCTGGCGGTCAGGCCCGAGTACCAGGGCACCGGGATCGCCCCCGCCCTCAAGTGGTTCCAGCGGGAGTGGTCCTTAAAAAAAGGCTTTCCCCTGGTCACCTGGACCTTCGACCCCTTGCTCACCAAGAACGCCCGGCTCAACTTCGGAAAACTCGGGGCCTACGCGGACACCTATTTCGAGAATTTCTACGGGGTCCGCACCGGGCTCTACGCCGGGTTGCCGGCAGACCGGCTTTACGTCAAGTGGGAGCTCGAAGACCCCAGGGTGAAAGCCCGCGCCCGCGGCATCGTTCCGCCACCCCCCGAGCCCGAGGGCGCCCCCCTGAACGCCACCCGTGGCGAGGGGCTCGACCTGCGCCCGGAAAAGCTTTTTGAACCGGAAGCGGAGAAGGTCTACCTCGAGGTCCCCTACGACATCGAGGCGGTGAAAAAACACGACCTCGAGCTCGCCAAGACCTGGCGGCTCCACACCCGCGAGGCCTTCAAGAAAGCCTTCGCCAAGGGCTACCGCGCGGTGGACCTCGCCCGCAAAGGCCCCCGGGTCTTCTACCAGCTCGAGCGCAAGTAGACGG
>CAYYAB010000074.1:0-7105 GCA_964469895.1 uncultured bacterium
CCCTCGGCCTCGAAGAGGGCGTCGTTGACCACCTCCTCGAGGCGCTGCCGGTACCCCCGGGTGAGGAAGGCCCAGGCCCGGGCGACCCGGGCCGGAGTCTCGAGCAGGCCCTCGCGCTCGGGGTCCTCTCCGATCAACGCAAGCCACTGGCGAACGAGGGGCTCCATCCCCCCAAGGTCGAGCTCGGTCTCGAAGACGAGCCCGGTATCCTCGAGCTCCACCGCTTTCCTCTCCGACATCCCGCGTCCTCCTAAAGGTTCCAGCCGCCGGCGACCTCGAGCACCTGCCCAGTCAGGTAGCCGGAGGCCTCGTCCACGAAAAAGGCAACCGCCCGCGCCACCTCTTCTAGGCGCGCCACCCGCCCCATGGGGATCTCCCGAAGCGGCTTCGAAACCGAGTTCTCCGCCACCCCGGGGGCGACCACGTTGAAGGTGATCCCCTCTTCGGCAAAGCGCCGGGCGTAGGCCTTGGCAAGCAGCACCACCCCGGTCTTGGCGATGAAGTAGGGCGCGATCGCGGGCTTGGCGGCGATCTGCCCGGCCCCGGCGTAGCCGAGGTAGACGACCCGCTTCGCCTCCCCTCCTTGCCTGAGGTAGGGAAGCGCCGCCTGGGTAAGGTAGAACGCCGAGTCGAGGTTGGAGGCGAGGATCTCCCGCCACTCCCCGGGGCCCACCTCCTCGATCGGCTTATAGAGGTAATCGCCAACGTTGTGGACCAGCACGTCAAGCCCGCCGAGGGCTCCCGCGGCGGCCTCCACCACCGCGGTCGCCCCCTCGGGGTGCGCGACGTCGCCCTGTACGAGCACCGCCCGGACGCCACGGGCCTCGGCCTCGTGCCGGGTGGCCTCGGCGTCCTTCCGGCTTCTCCGGTAGTGCACGGCGACCTCAAGCCCCGCCTCGGCGAGGGCGAGCAGCACCGCCCGGCCGATCCCCCGGGCCGAGCCGGTGACCAGCGCCCGCCTAGCCATAGGGCCGCACCTCCTCGTAGGCCCGGAGGAGCCGCTCGGTGTAGACGTTCAAGGGGTACCCGAGCGCCTCCCGGGGCGAAACCCAGGCCCACTCGGCGATCTCCTCGTTCGGCCGCACCACCTCGGACTCTGTGCGGGCGAAGTAGTTGATCAGGATGAAGTGGGCGGGCTTATGGAAGGCGGGGTCCTCGATCATCTCCTGGAGCAAGGCGAAGCGCACGTCGGAAAGGGCAAGCCCCACCTCCTCGGCGAACTCGCGGAGGAGGGCCGCCTCCATCCGCTCCCCGTACTCGATCTTCCCGCCGGGAACCCCCCAAAGCCCCCGCCACTTCGTGGTGCGCACGAGCAGGACCCGCCCCCGGGGGCTCACCGCGAGGGCGGCGACGGTGGGGATGGGGTGCGCCATACGAGGAAAAGATACCCAAAAAGCGAGAGCAAAAAGACGAGCACGACCCAAAGGAGGTAAAGCTCGGGTCTACCCAAAAGCAGCCAAAGGGCGAGCACGGTGTGCTGGGTGGAAAGCCCAAGGTTCGCAAGCCAAGTGCGGTACCAGGGGGAAAGGCCCCGGGCGAAAAGCCGCCCGAAGAAGGCGTCCTGGGGCCCGAAAAAGGCCCGGTAGAAGCGCTCGAGCCCGCTCACCCAGGGCTCCGCGCCCCGGGTCTTGGGAAGACCCTTCGGGGAGTTCGCGGCATAGTCGGCGGAAAGCAGGAGGACGAGCAGGAAAAAGCCGAGCACGGCGAGCCCCGGGCTTTGACTGCGGTATCCGAGGGCGGAAAAGAGGAGCAGGTTGGTCACAAGGTCCACCTCGGTATCGAGGTAGCGCCCGAGCTGGCTCGTCTCGCCCCGGGCCCGGGCGAGCTGGCCGTCGGCGTTATCGAGGATCGCCCGGAGGACCAGCAAGCCCGCGGCCCAGGGATCGGCCCCGCGGGCGAGCAAGAGGGCGGCGAGGGCCCCGAGCACGCCCTGCAAGAGCACCAGGTGCTCGGGGCGAACGGGGGTCCCGAGCAAGAGGCGGACGACCCCGTGGGCAAGCGGGCGGTAGACCCGCTCGCTCAAAAACTCCACCGCGCCCCTGGGCTTAAGGCTTTTTCGGTAGAGATCCCGTCCAGCGCCCACCTAAAACCCGCCTTCCCCCTGCCCGGCGCACCGCCGCCTCGTCGGGGTAGACGTAGACCCAGGCAAGGCGGGGGCCCAGGGGGGTTTGCACCTCGAGCACCCGCCTTTGGTACTCCTCGCCCACCTCCTCGTACGCGTCGAGGACCCGGAGCGCCGCCTTTAGGTCCGCAAAGGTCAAGAACTCGCCCGAGACCGCGCCGGGGCCGAACACCGCCGCCGGATAGCCCCCGGGAAGGGCGTAGAGCAAAAGCCCCTTGGCCACCGCCGGCAGCCGGCGCACGAGGCCCGCCGACTCGGCGAGGGCCGCCGCCCGCTCGCCGGACTTCAAGGTCCCGTAGACGAAGACCCCTTCCGGCTTCACTCGAAGACGTACCCCTTGGGTACCACCACCACCCCGCCGGGGGTGACGGTAAGACCCCGGGCGCGGTCGGCCTCGAGGTCGTAGCCGAGCTCGAGCCCGGGCGGGATCCGCACCTCCTTGTCCACGATGACGTTCTTCAAACGCGCGTGCCGACCCACCTCGACGTCGTCGAAGAGCACGCTGTTTTCGACGAGCGCCCAGGAGTTCACCCGCACCCGCCGAAAGAGCACCGACTGCCGCACGGTCCCGCCGGAGACCACCACGCCCCCGGCGATCAGCGAGTTGATCGCCTGCCCCACCCGACCTTCCTCCTCGCGGACGAACTTGGCGGGCGGGGAGAAGAGGTTCGCGGTCCGAAGCGGCCACTCGGGGTTGAAGAGGTCAAAGGAGGGCCGCTCCGCCACCAGGTCCATGCTGGCCTCGAAGTACGCATCCACCGTGCCCACGTCTTTCCAGTAGGTGTTCTCCCCCTCCCCCGGGATCCGGTTTTGGAAAAAGTCGTAGGCAAAGAGCCGGTAGCCCTCCTTAAGCGCCCGCGGGAGCACGTCCTTGCCGAAATCATGAGAGGAATCCTCGCGCTCGGCGTCCTCGCGCACGAGGGTATCAAGGACCCGCGTCTTAAAGAGGTAGTTCCCCATGGAAACCAGCGCCCGGGAGGGGTCATCGGGCATGGGCTTTGGGTGCTTCGGCTTTTCCTCGAAGGAGAGGATCCGCCCCTGCTTGTCCACCTGGATGACCCCGAACCGGCTCGCCTCCTCGATCGGCACCGGGTAGGCGGCGATGGTGACGTCGGCGTCCCTTTGCAGGTGGAAATCCAGCATCTGGCGGACGTCCATCTTGTAGATGTGGTCCCCCCCGAAGACCGCTACCGTCTCGGGAGCGTGGTTTTCGATCAGGTGGAGGTTTTGGTAGATGGCGTCGGCGGTGCCCCGGTACCAGACCGGCCCGAGCTCCTCGTATAGATACATCTGGGCCGGGACCAGCACGATGAAGTGGTCGTCCAAAAAAGACCCAAACCGCCAGTAGCGCTGAATGTGCTCGGTGAGGGACTGGGCCTTGTACTGGATGAGCACGTAGATCGAGTAGATTCCGGAGTTCACCAGGTTGTTGAGCACGAAGTCGATGATCCGGTACTTGGCCCCAAAGGGGACCGCCGGCTTCGAGCGCTTCGCGGTGAGGGGGTAAAGCCGGGTCCCCCTTCCGCCGGCCAGGATCATGGCGAGAACGGGAAGCCTTCTCGGCATACCCCCAGGCTAAAGTAAGGGCGTGCGCCGCGTAAACCAAGCCGAACTCGAAGCCGCGCTTTCCCTCCCCCGCCGACCGGCCCAAAACCCCGATCCCCTTTACGGACAGCCCGAGCTCAAGGCGGCGCTTTCGCTCCTCCTCGCGGGGAAAGCCCCGCTTTTCCTTGTGACCCCTCCTGGCTTCGACTGCGATGGGCATTTCGGAAGCTTCCTAAAACCCCGGCTCGCCGCGCTTCCCCCCGACCCCGCCCTCGCCCTCCTCCCCCGGGGCGAGCGGCTGGAGCTCGTTCAGGGTTCCCCGAAGGAAGGCCGGCTTTTGCGTCCGGCCGGCCCGCCCACCTTTCGATTCCTGCCGGAGCCGGAAGAAACCACCCTTTTCGGGCGCTTCCTCCCCCGGAGTACCCCGGGAGGCGCCGTCCTCACCTACGAGGACTACGAACCCGGAGCGCTTTTGGAGGTGGGAAGCGGGGTCCTTTTGATCTCCGCCGAGGCCCTGGCGCGTAGGCCCGGCCTCGCGGAGGCGCTCTTTTCCGCCGTACGCCGCGGGGGATACACCCCCAGCCCGCCCCCCGCGGTCCCGGCTCCGGCCTTCCCCGAGCTCCCGGTTAAGGCCCGGCTGCTCGTCGCCGGTCCGGCGGAAGCGATGGAAGCGCTTCCCCTCCCCTCCGAGGCCTGGGTGGTGGCGGCCCGGGAAACGCTGGCCGCCGATCGAAGGAGCCTCGCCTGGCTCTGGGGCTACCTCCGCACGCGCACCGGTCGGCTTTCCCGAAAGGAGCTCCTTCGGGTCGTGCAGAGGCTCCGGCGCCGGGCCGGGCACCGGGAAAAGATCGCCCTCGAGCTCACGCCCCTCTACCCCCTCCTCGCCGCGCGGGAACGGGGCCTTTCCCTCGAAGAGGCCCTCCGCCGCCTCGAAGAGGCCGAGCGCGCCCCCCTTGCCCGCTTCCTCGAGGAGCTCAGGGAGGGGCTTTGGACCCTCGAGCTCACCGGCCGCCGCGTGGGGGAAGCGGTGGGCCTTCTGGTCATCGAGGAAGTCGGCGGAAGCTACGGCCGCCCGGCGCGGATCACCGCGAGCGCCGCCCCCGGACGCGAGGGGGTGGTGAGCATCGAGCGCGAGGTCCAGCTCGCCGGACCCCTTTTTGGCAAGGCGGTGCTCACCCTCGCCGGCTACCTCCGCCGCCGCTACGCCGAGGTGGGGCCGCTTTCGGCCTCGATCCAGATCGTCTTCGAGCAGACGAGCGAGGCGATCGACGGGGACTCCGCCGGACTCGCCGAGCTCCTCGCCGTGCTCTCGGCGCTCTCCGGTCTCCCCCTCCGGCAGGACCGGGCGATCACCGGGGCGGTGGACCAGACCGGAAGGGTCCTCCCGGTGGGCGGCATCCCCGAGAAGGCGGAGGGGCTGGTGGCGGCCGCCCGGGCGCTTGGGGCCCCGGGGGTGGGCCTTTTGCTCCCCCGGGCCAACCTGCCCCACCTGATCGCCGAGGGCGCCCTCCGGGAAGCCCTCGGCGAGGGGTTTTTGGAGGTCTACGCGGTCGAGACCGTGGACGAGGCGATCGAGCTCGCCTTCGGCCGGAGCCCCTCCCGGGTGCACCGGGCGGTGGCCGAGCGGCTTTCTGCCTTTAAAAAGCTCGAGGACGGCGAACGCTAACCCTTTCTCATGGCTTCGGGCTAGCATGGGCCCTATGAAGCGCTCTTTCCTCCTGGCTCCGCTCCTCGCCGCCCTGGCCCTGGCCCAGCCCGGCGGGCCGGTCACCTTCGATCCCCTCTTTTGGGCCAAGGCGAAACCCGAGGAGGTCCGCGCCCACTTCGAAACCCTGGCCGGGGGCGACGAGGCCGCGCTCGGCCGGATCGTCAACCGCACCGACCGCTTCGGCCGCACTCCCCTCCACTACGCCGCCGCCCTCAACCAAGACCCCAAGGTCAGCGAGCTCCTGATCGAGCTCGGGGCCGAGGTGAACGCCCGGGATCTCTTAAAGTTCACCCCGCTCCACTACGCCGCCGCCTTCAACGAAAACCCGGCGGTCACCGAGCTCCTCCTCGAAAAAGGCGCCGAGCTCATGGCCACCGACGTCGAGGGCAAGACCCCCCTCCACGTCGCCGCCATCAACCAGAAAAACCCCGAGGTCATCGCGGTGCTTTTAAAGGCCGGGGCGGACGCCAAGAAGCAGGACATCTTCGGCAAGACCCCGCTTGACTACGCGCTGGAAAACCCCCACCTCAAAGACGGCCCCGCGATCGCCCTCTTAAAGGCCGCGATGCGGTGATCCAAAGCCGCCAAAACCCAAGGATCAAGGCCCTCGCCCGGCTCAAGACCAAAAAGGGCCGGAAGCAGGCGGGGGCCTTTCTCGTCGAGGGCCCCCGGGAGATCGCCCGGGCCCTCGCCTCCCCCCGGGTGCGGCCCGAGCTTTTGGTGGTGGACCCGGAAAACGTAAGCCCCGAGGAGGCCGCGATCCTCGCCGCCCACCCCGAGCTCCCCCGGCTCGAGGTCGCCCCACCGGTCATGGAAAAACTCGCCTACCGGGAACACCCGGGCGGGCTTCTCCTCGTCGCCCGGGCCGAACCCCTCGAGCTCCAAGCCCTCCCCCTCGGCGAAAACCCCCTGGTGCTGGTGGCGGTGGGGCTGGAAAAACCCGGGAACCTGGGGGCGGTCTTCCGGAGCGCCGACGCCGCCGGGGCGGCGGTGGTGGTCGCCGACCCCCGGGTCGAGCCGTTTGCGCCCCAGACGATCCGCGCGAGTACCGGAACCGTCTTCGCCGTGCCCTTTGCCCTCGCGCCCGGGGAGGCGGTCCGGAACTGGCTCAAGCAAAGGGGGCTTTCCGTGGTGGCGACGAGCCCCGCCGCGAAAACCCTCTACTGGGAGGCCGATCTCAAAGGGCCGGCGGCGATCCTGATCGGGCCCGAGGAAAGCGGGCTTTCCGCCGAGTGGCTCGCCGCCGCCGACCGGGCGGTGCAAGTGCCGATGCAGGGCAGCGCCGACAGCCTGAACGCCTCGGTGACCGCCGCCCTCCTCCTCTACGAGGCGCTGCGCCAGCGCCAGGCTGATTAAACCGGGCTCAAGTTTCCCAAAAACCCCTTGACAGCCCCGCCCCCCTCCCGGATAATGCATCCCGGAAGTTGACACTCCAGGGGCTGGAGTGTCAAAACCGCGGAAGGAGGGGTTGGTTATGGCGACGGAGACCAAGGTGCGGATCAAGCCTCTGGGTGACCGTGTAGTGGTGAAACCGATCGAGGAGGAAGAGGTCACCAAGAGCGGGATCGTCCTTCCCGACACCGCGAAGGAGAAACCCCAGAAGGGTGAGGTGCTCGCCGTCGGCTCCGGCAAGCTTTTGGAAAACGGCGAGCGGGTTCCGCTGGAGGTGAAGGTCGGCGACATCGTCGTCTTCGCCAAGTACGGCGGCACCGAGATCGAGCTCGACGGCG
>CAYYAB010000075.1:0-2195 GCA_964469895.1 uncultured bacterium
TACTACGCCCGCTTCCACTGGGACGAGTACGTCAAACTCAAGGACGCCTTCGAGCAGACGGTGGAGACCCTCGTCGCCACCATCGACGCGAAGGACTCCCACACCCGCTGGCACTCCGAGCGGGTGGCCGCGATCGCCGTAGACCTCGCAAAAGCGGCCGGGCTCAACGCCCTCGACCAGGAAAAGATCCGGCTCGGCGCCCGGGTGCACGATATCGGCAAGATCGCGATCCCCGACCAGATCCTCTTCAAGCCGGGCAAACTCACCGAGGAGGAGTACGAGCGCATCCAGAAACACACCGTGATCGGCGAAGCCCTTTTGAAGGGGGCCTCGCTCTTTCGGGAAGTCCTGCCCATCGTCCGCCACCACCACGAGCGCTGGGACGGCGGGGGCTATCCCGACGGGCTCTCCGGTGAAGCGATCCCCCTTTGGGCCCGGATCGTCGCCCTCGCCGACGCCTATGAAGCGATGACCGCCGGGCGCCCCTACCGAGCCGCCAGAAGCCCCGAGGAAGCCTTAAAAGAGGTACTCGACAACGCCGCCAAACAGTTTGACCCTCATCTCGTCGAGCTCTTCCAAGAGCTCTGGGCCCAAGACCCCGTCTGGCGCGACCGGGAGGTGTTCCTACGGAACTGTTCGCAGCAGCCGTCGTTGCCGGAGCCCTTGCAGCCCTCCTCCAAGGAGTAAGGCCGCTGGATTTCGCCCGGGCCGAGCTGAGGGCGGGATGGGCCTTCGTCGCCGCCGCGGTGATCGAGGCCCTGGTGCAAAGGCTCGCGCTTGAAGGGAAGCTCCCTCCCGTTCCCTGGGGAAGTGGGCTCGAGCTCCTCGCCCTCGCCCTGCTTGCCTATGGCCTCTTCAAAAACCTTCACGTCCGGGGACTCTGGCTCGTGGCCCTCGGTTTCGGGCTCAACACGCTCGCGATCCTCATCCACGGGGGCCAGATGCCGGTCACCGCCGAGGCCCTTCGCCGCGCCGGCATCGCCCGCGCGATCCCCATCCTCAAGGAGCGGGGCGACGGGCTGCACGTTCTGGTCGAGCCCGGCGCGCCGCTTTGGTGGCTCGGCGACGTGATCCCCCTTCGCCATCAGGTCATCAGCATGGGCGACGTGCTGATCCTCCTGGGCATCGCCGCCGCCACCTACGAGCTCGGTATGCAGGGGAAAAGGCGTAGGATGGGCCCGGTGACGCGCAATGGCTAAGACCCCGTACCGCATTACCCTTATCGAAGGCGACGGCATCGGCCACGAAGTGGTCCCCGCTGCCCGGCGGGTGCTAGAAGCCACCGGGCTCCCCTTCGTCTTCGTCGAAGCCGAGGCTGGCTGGGAGACCTTTCAGAAGTACGGGACCTCGGTGCCCGAAGAAACGGTGGAAAAGATCTTGGCCACTGACGCCACCCTCTTCGGCGCCGCCACCAGTCCCACCAAGAAGGTACCGGGGTTTTTCGGGGCAATTCGCTACCTCCGCCGCCGCCTCGACCTCTACGCCAACGTGCGGCCGGCCAAGTACCACCCGGTCCCTGGGGCCGTCCCCGGCACAGACCTCGTGGTCGTCCGCGAGAACACCGAGGGGCTCTACGTCGAGCAAGAAAGGCTTTACGCCCGGGGCAAGGTGGCGATCGCCGATCGGGTGATCACCTACGAGGCCAGCTACCGCATCGCCGAGTACGCCCTCCGGCTCGCCGAGCGGCGGCGGGGCCAGCTCGCGCTGGTACACAAGGCCAACGTACTCCCGCTATCCGACGGGCTCTTCCTTGAAGCCGCCCACGACGCCGCCAAGCGCCACCCCACCGTCGAGGTAAGCGAGGTCATCGTGGACGCCTGCGCCATGCGGCTGGTACGGGAGCCCCAGAAGTTCGACGTATTGGTCATGGAAAACCTTTTCGGCGACATCCTCTCAGACCTCACCGCCGGCCTGGTGGGGGGGCTGGGTATCGCTCCGAGCGGGAACATCGGCGACCGGGCTGCGATCTTCGAGCCGGTCCATGGCTCCGCCCCGGACATTGCCGGCAAGGGGATCGCGAACCCCACTGCCACCATCCTTTCCGCCGCCATGATGCTCGACCACCTGGGCGAACACGAGGTGGCGCGGAAGATCGAAGCGGCGGTGGACAAGGTCCTCGCCGAGGGACCCCGTACTCCGGACCTCGGGGGCAAGGCCACCACCGAGGAGTTCACCGACGCGGTGATTCAGGCCTT
>CAYYAB010000075.1:2295-7077 GCA_964469895.1 uncultured bacterium
ACCTCGGGGGCAAGGCCACCACCGAGGAGTTCACCGACGCGGTGATTCAGGCCTTGCAAAATAACCCCAAGGTCTGAAAAGCTCATGTTAGGCTAAGGACCAGTACGCTTGGAGGCCGGCGTGGGTTCGTTATTAAACAACCTTCTACGCAGTCGCAGCGAAGCCTTGGGGCTCGAGATCGGCGCCGCCAACCTAAAGCTGGTCGAGCTCAGCGGCCATGGGCCCCAGCTTAGGAGCTTCGCCATCCGCCCCACTCCAGGGGGACTCTTTCATGAGGGTCTGATCGCGGATCCGGGCGCGCTGGCGGAAGAGATCCGCGAACTGATTAAGGAAGCGCACACCCGCAAACGATACGTGGTCACCGCGCTGGCGAACCAGGTAGCGATTACCCGGATCATCAAAGTTCCCCGGATGGAGCGGAAGGAACTGGAAGAGGCCATTCGCTGGGAAGCGGAGCGCTATATTCCCTTCCCTATTGACGAGGTCGTCCTCGATTTCGATTTGCTCGACGACCCGGCGGAGCTGGAAGAGGGCGAGGAGATGGAGATCGTCCTGGCCGCCGCCAAGGAGGAAACCGTCGTCCAGCTCGTGGAATCGCTCTTCGCGGCGGGACTCGAGCCCTTGGTCGTCGACCTCAAACCCTTCGCCGGACTCCGGGCGCTCGAGCCCCGACTCGCACCCCGGGAGGACGGCGAAGAGCCCATCACCCTTTACCTCGAAGTGGGAGCCGAGTCCTCCTCCCTGGTCTTCCTACGCGGCGAGCGCCCCCTCCTCGTGCGCACGCTCCGCGTGGCCGGTCGCGACTTCACCCAGGCGATCGCCCGCGCCTTCGGCATGGAGCCTGAGCAGGCCGAGGAGGTCAAGCGGGAGTACGCCCTCGCCACCCTCTCCACCGAGGACGAGGAAGCGCTTCTCGAGCTCGAAGCACCCCAGGACCGCCCCAGCCCCGCCGAGATCTACGACGCCATTCGCACCATTTTGATCGACTTCACCACCGAGGTGCGGCGCAGCCTCGACTTTTTCAAATCCCAATTCGGCGAGGAAAACCTAGACCAGGCCTACATCGCGGGTGGCGGTAGCAAGCTCAAGGGGCTCAAGGGACTTCTCTCCGACGCGCTTGGGATCAACTTCTCCGAGATCGACCCCTGGGAAAACCTCAAAATCGACACCGGCCGCTTCGACGCCGGGCTCTTGCAGGAACTCGGGCCCGAGTTCGTGGTTCCGGTAGGGCTCGCGCTCAGGGGGGTGAGCCGCGTTGGTTAACCTAAACCTCCTCCCCAAACGCCTAAAGCGCCGGGCGGGCCCCGACTGGTGGCGAACCGCCGCGATCGTGGTGCCGCTTGTCATCGTGGGCGTGGTGGGCTACATCACGGTGCAAACCCAGAGCGCCCTCAACGCCCGGCTGAATGAACGCGACCAACTCCGGGCCGAGGTTCAGATTCTGCGCCCCTACGTCAACGAGTACCGCAAGCTCGAAAAACGTCGCAAGGAGTTGGAACAGATCGCCGCGGTCGCCCGGGAAGTCCGGGCCACCTTCAAACCCTGGTCGGAGTACCTGGCCAACTTTCTCCGCCGCCTACCGCAGCGCGGAGGTCGGCTCACCGTCAGCCTAGCCTCGATCAACGCCCGCCCCATCGACCCCGCGCGCGCCCAGCAGGTCTATGGCGTGCCGGCACAGGTGGAGTTCACGCTTAGGGGAGAAGCCGCATCTGACCGGGCTCTCATCGACTTCGTTCATACTTTCGAAACCGACCCCGGATTCGGTATTAACTTCCAAAACGCGAGCTATGACAAGCAAACCGGCATCTATAGTTTTAGCGCCAACGTGGGCATGGTGGTGAAGCCGCCGGAGGCAAACGAGGAGGGGAAGAATGAAGGCGCTCAGTAAGCTGGACTCCCGTACGCTTGCGATCGCCGTCATCGCCCTCTTCCTGCTCCTCGGCATCCTCTGGTATTACTTCTGGCAAAAGCCCACCCAGGCCCGCATCGCCCAAATCGAGCATGAGATCCACCGGCTCGAGATCGAACGCAACAAGGGCCTCGCGGCCAAGCGCCGCCTGCCCCAGCTCCGGGAGCGTATCGCCGCTTTGGAAAAGGAGATCCAGGGCTTCCTCGCGGCGCTCCCCGAGGAGGAGAAGTTCTACGAAGTCCTCGACCTGCTCTCCCAAAACGCCAAGGAAACCGGCGTGACCTTGAGCTCCCTTACGCGGAGCCCGACTCAAAGCGAGATCGCCGAGGTTGCCAGCGTAGACGTCGGCCTTCGCATGGAGGCCCCTTTCCCAGAGCTCTACGCTTATCTCAAGCGACTCGAGTCGCTAAAGCGCTATAGCTCGATCAATGGAGTCAACCTCACCGTCGCCGAGCAAAACGCGCTCAACCCCCGGATCGGCGCCAGCCTCACGGTGCGCTTCTACGTCTACCGGGGGCCGCGCGGGGAGGAGGGACCGTGAAGCTTAGCCCCCAGGCAAAGATCTTGATCGCCGTGCTTCTCCTGGTCGCGGCGGTGGCGGCCTGGTACGTGCTCTACACCCAGGGGCAGCAAGCGGCCGAGACTAGCCCCAAGCCGGTTTCCGCGGAAAAAGCAAAGGCTGCCACTTCGGCAAGTGCTCGGGCACTCGAAATCCTCCCTCTTCCCTTCCTGGTCACCAAGGCCCCCGAAGAAGCACCTCCGCCTCCCGCGGCGGAAAAAGCCGAGGTGGCCCCGCCCCAGGAGGCGGCAAAAGCCCCGCCTAACCCGTTCGTGCCTTTACCCCAACGGCAAAAAGCCATCCTGGCCGCCAAACAAGCGACCTCCCAACCCAAGCCCGCTCCCAATGCGCAAAAGCCGGTGGCGGTGCGACCGGCGGAGGTCCCCGAGCTGATGCGGATCCCGGTGCCCAAGCTAAGCCCACCGGCCATCACCGAGCCTGAACTGCCGCCGGAGGCTCGGATCGGGGCGGGTGCCCTGCCGATCCGGCTCCAGCTCGTAGAGCGAGAGGTCGCCCCAGCTCCGGCCTCGGCCCAAGGGTCGGCGGCCCTGCCCCGCTCCCCCTCGGGCAACCCGCTTAAGGACTGGGCAGAGGCGCAAGGACTGAAGCTCGCGGGCGTCGCCCTGGGTCCGGTTAGCGTCGCCATCTTCGCTACCAAAAACGGGTATTTGGCCCTTCCTGTGGGGGAGCGTTTCCCCGGAACCGAGATCCGTTTGCAGGCGGTCACGGCTGAACGGGTTCTCTTGGTACAAGGCCCACATAACCTGACCTTGGAATATGGAGGCGGTGGATAATATGAAGCGTTGGATCTTTGGCTTGGTGTTAGCCCTTTCCCTGGCGCTCGCAGGGAGCTTCCCCGACGACCCCCGATTCGACCAACCGGTGACGGTGAAGACCTCGGTGGAGGGGGATCCCCTCGACGTGGTCTTGGGCGCGCTGGCGCGGGCCGTCGACCTTACCCCGGTAATCAAGCTCCCTGCCGGGCTTCGCGAGACCCGGGTTCGCCTGGTCGTGGATAAGAAGCCCTTTCGTGAACTTTGGGACGTGCTCATCCAGGCCTACGGCGAAGGCAAGCTCGACTACGCGCTGATCGACGACGGCATCCTGCTGGTTGCCCCGCCCGAGGTCGTGGCCCGGGCAGCGGGGAAGGCGGCCGAAGCCCAGGAGGCCGCAAAGCCCGCCATCGTCCGGGAGTTCCTCCCGGTGAACTACCTGGATCCCGACGAAGCCGCCAAGCTCCTCAAACAGGAGATCCCCGAGCTCTCGGTGGTGCGGGTGCCCAACCAGCGCCTTCTCATCGTCCGCGGCACCCCCGAGCTGCTCGACGAAGCCAAGCGTCTCCTCGCCCGCATCGACGTCGCTCCCCAGGAGGAAGAGCAGAAAACCGCCGAAGAGCCCATCCTCCGCCGCTTCTACGCGGTCCGGTACCTGGATCCCGCCAAGGTCGCCGACTTCTTGATGCGCGAGGTGCCCGGGGTCAAGGTCAGCCAGGTCCCCGGCCAGAAGGTGCTGATCGTCCGCGGCACCGAGGCGCAGCAAAAAGAGGTCCAGGCCATCCTGGCCAAGATCGACGTGGCCCCGGAGGCGGGCCCCCCCATTTACCAGCGCACCTTCAAGCTTTCCAACGCCAAGGCCAAGGACCTCGCCAAGGTCTTGAGCGACGCCCTCAAGGCCAAGGGGGTGGCTGCGGCGGCCGGTCAGGAGGGCGAGAACCCGCCCCCGGGCGGTGGCGCCCAGGTGAGCGTCGTCGCCGACGAGCGCACCAACACCTTGATCGTCACCGGAACCGCCGACCAGCTCGCGCTGGTGGAGAAACTGATCCCCGAGCTCGATAAGCCGGTGGAGCAAGTGAACGTGCAGGTCCGGATCCAGGAGGTGACCCGGAGCTCGCTCAATAGCCTCGGCCTCAACTGGGAGGCCGCCGGGGGCAACCTGGTAGCGGCGCTTGCCGACGCCGGCCTGAAGCTGATCTTCGACGCCACCCGTTCGCTTGCCGCGCTCAACATCAGCGCCACCTTGAACGCGCTCGAAAAGCAAGGCCTCTCCCGCCGGGTCAACGACTCCAACATCACCGTGCTGAACAACCAGACCGGCAGAATCCAGTCGGGCTTTACCTTCTTTATCCGCCGGGTGGTAAACAACCAAGTCGAGAAGGTCCCTTATGACGCCGGCGTGATCGTGGAAGTCACCCCCCAGGTGACGAACTCGGGCGAGATCGTACTCAAGGTCCACACCGAGGTCTCCGACATTCTCGAGCGCAACCCGGTGGACGGCGACGTCGACAAACTCTCCAAGCAAGTCTCAGAGACGATCC
>CAYYAB010000076.1:0-6943 GCA_964469895.1 uncultured bacterium
TCCTTTGGGCGTTGGGTCACGAGGCGTTCGAGGCCTACCTTGAGGCCGCCGCCCGAGATTCGAGCCCCACCGTGCGCAAGGCGGCGGCGCAAGGGTTTTTCCGTCTCGAAAAACCGCGCCTGCTCGACGACCCCGACCCCGAAGTCCGGGCCTTTGCTCGCGGGCTTTGGGGTTAGTCTTGGGGTGGGAGTGGACGCCCGGTACGGACGACCTCCGCGATCCGCTCGGGCAGCCCCCAGGCCTGGATGTCGAAGGCGGTCTGGGCGTAATCGTAGGGAATCTTGTAAATGCGGCTTCTCACCTCTTCCGGGCTTACGGTGAGTACGGCGAGGTCGGCTCCCGGCTCGCCGCCTAGGGTGAGGCCCACCGAGCCGGGGTCCAAAAGGTAACCCCGGGTGAGGGAACGGAAAACGGGGACGTGCCCGCCCCCGGTAAGCACCAGGCTTGCCCGCAAGGACTCGAGCACTGGCCTGAGTTCCGCCTCGCTTTCGTAGAGGGGAAAGCGCGCTTCAGGGTCGTCGGGCCGGCCGTGGAACGCCTTGGCCCTTCCAAAGGGGGTTTGGAGCTTCCGCATGGGGGGCAAGGAACGGAGGAAGGCTTTTTCCTCCTCCCCGAGTTGCTCCCGGGTCCAGGCCAGGGCGGCCTCGGTTTCCGGGCTCTTCTTCGGACCGGGGACGGGGAAGATCACCCGCACGTCGGTTCCCCCCAGCACACAGGGAATGTTCTTTTCCCGTACTAGAGCGATGACCTCCCGGGGGTGGGGACCGTAACCCACCAGGTCGCCGAGGCAGAGTACGTGGTCCAGCACCAGCCCCTCGACAAACTCGAGCACCGCCTCGAGCGCCGGCAGGTTGGCGTGAACGTCGGAGAAAACGGCGATGCGCACCGCCGCCATTTTAACCGCGTTCTTGCCCATTCTCATACGCAATCCCGCTAGCAAGAAGGCGTGCCCGTCCTCCTCGGCGCCCTGCTCGCGCTGACGCTTCCCCCCTTTCCCCTGGGATTCGCCCTTCCTTTCGTCCTGGCCGCTGCCCTCGGGGGCCGGGGGTTTCGCTACGGCTTGCTGCTGGGCCTTGGGTTTTGGGGCGTGCACCTCGCCTGGTTGCCGGCGAGCTTCCTCGCCCGATTCGGGCCCTTCGGCCTTTTACCCGGGGTCTTGCTGATTGCGACCCTCGCGTCTTTCTTCGGCCTGCTCTTCGCTTTTTTCGGGGGGCGGCCCTTCGCCCTCGCGGGCGCCTGGGTGCTCTTTGAGTGGCTGCTCGCCTACCTACCCTGGCCCTTCCCCTGGGGCTATCTGGGCTACGCCGCTGCCGATGGCGGCGTGCGGGTGCTGGCGGCTTGGGTCGGGGTGAACGGGCTCAGCCTGCTCGCGCTCCTTTTGGCCCTCGTCGTTTGGCGGGGGCGCTACGTTGCCGGGCTCCTTTGGGCTTTGCTTTGGTTCTTGCCGCTTCCGAGTGCGGCCCCCGAGGGCACGGCGCTCCTTGTGCAAGCGGCGATCGATCCCTTGGAAAAAAGCCAGGGCGCGGACGCGACCGCCCGTTACCTCGACCTAACCGAGGGAGGGCTCGCCGAGCACCCTGCTGCTCGCTTGGTGGTCTGGCCCGAGACCGCGGTTTTCCGCCTGCCCCGGGCTATGGCGGCGGTCCTCGGGGACCGGTCCCTGATCTACGGCACCTGGGGCCCCGGTCCCCGGAACGAGGTGCGGCTTTTCGCGGGCGGGCGGGACCGGGCGGCCTACGCCAAAAGGCGGCTCGTCCCCTTCGGGGAGTACTTTCCCGGGCGTGCCTGGCTTGAGCCTCTTTACGAGGCGGTATTCACCCGGCTTGGGCTTCCTGAGCTCGTAGACCTGGTGCCGGGAGAGCAGCTGCGGCCGCTTGGCCCCTACGCCGCCTTCATATGCTTTGAAGCCGATTTCCCAGGGGATGTGCGGAGACTCGCGAGGGGCGCGCGCCTTCTCGTCAACGTCTCCAACGACGGGTGGTTCGGGATCGGCTATGGTCGCCGCCAGCACCTAACGATGAGCCGGATGCGGGCGGTGGAGAACGGGCTTTGGCTCCTTCGGGCGGCGAACGACGGGATCAGCGCGAGCGTGGACCCCTACGGGAACGTGCGCGCAAGTACTCCCGAGGGAGTGCCGGCGGTGCTCGCTGCACCCTACGCGCTCGGGGTAGGGGGAAGGACGCTCTTTTCCCGAACCGGGGAGCTCCCGGTGCTCGGCGCCGCCTACCTGCTCACGATCCTGGGCCTTCTAGGAAGCGGCGCCAAAACTGCGCCACCACATCGGGGTCGAGCCGGGCCCGGCGGTTCGTTGGAGGCAGAGGCTCGTCGTAGAAAAATCGCGGCAAGGGCTCGACCTCCGGCAGGCCGGCGGCGCGGTTGAAGGCGAGCTCGAGCCGCAGCACTTCCCGGCCGAGCTCGGCGAAGTAGTGCTCGGGAAGGCGCACGTCGTGGCGGTCGGCGATCGCCTCGGCAACTACGGGAATCGCTTCCTCGGCCACCGCCGCCGACATGTAGCAAAGCCCAAGGGCATCGAGGGCGGCGCTTTTCACCTGGTAGTCGAAGGAGAGCTTCATCACTTCCTCAAGACTCATCTCGAAGGTTTCGACCCGAGCGGGGTTGCCGGTGGTGTGGTCGGCACCCTGCTGGCTGGTCATGTAGGTAACGCCGGTGCCTTCCACCACCCGGGGGTCGTAGGCGCTGATCGCCTGCTTGCGGACGGTGGGGACGCGGCCATGGCCAAGCGCCTCGCCCAGCCGGTAGGCCCCTTGGGCGAAGCGCATGCCTTCCGGGGTTCCCTGCCGGAGCTCCTCGGTGATGCCGAGCATCCACTCGAGGTCGCCCCACTCGGCGAGGCCCGCGTCCATCGCCACCCCGAGCGTGGCTCCGAGCTCGATCGTGTCCACCCCGAGGTCGTTGGCTTCTCGGTTGACCCGGGCGATGTCGTCGAGCTCGGCAAGCCCGCAGTTCGAACCCACGAGCCCGATCGTCTCGTACTCCAGGGGGCTTACGAGCAGGCGTCCCTCGGCGTCGGGGTAGCGGTTCGAGCAGCGGATGATGCAGCCGGGCATGCAGGCGTGGGTGGGGGTCCCCTGGCCGTCGCGCCTCAGGATGAGTTCCCTGAGGGCCTCCCCACCAATCGGGATGGGGCCTTCGGTGAAGCGTCCGGCGCGGAAGTTTCGCACCGGAAGCCCGCCGGCGACGTTCTGGTAGTCGGCCATGCCGGCGGTGCCGATCTTCGGGTAGTACTCGCCGGTCACCGGGTTTTCCCGCAGCAGCTTGCCGTAGGTTTTGAGCTCGTCGAAAAACTTCTTTTTTTCGCGCGGGGGCGTGCCGGGGTTTTCGATCACGATCGCCTTGATTCGTTTCGATCCCATCACCGCGCCGAGGCCGCCGCGGCCGGCGATGCGGCCGGGCAGGCCGTCGGTGTCGGTGACGCTGATGCCCGCAAGCAGCCCCTGGTACTCGCCGACCGGCCCGATCGCCGCTACCGCTGCTTTGGGAAAGCGGCGACGGAGCTCGGCCACGGTGGCGTAGGTTCCCTGGCCCAAAAACTCGCGGCCATCAAGGAAGCGAACGCCTTCGTTCCCAAACACAAGGACGACCCAGTCGGGAGCTCGGCCAAGTAGGGTGAAACCGGCGATTCCCCATTGCCCCATGGCGAAGGCCAACGTGCCGCCGGAGTTCGACTCTTTGACGCCGCCGGTTAAGGGGCTTTTCGCCCCTACCGAGAGCCGGTTCGCGTTGGAAAAGGTGGTGCCCGCGAGGGGCCCGGCGACGAAAACCAAGGGGTTTTCCTCACCGAGTGGGTCTACCTGAGCTGCGCCCAGGTCAAGGAGGGTGCGCACGGTGCGGTAGCGTCCCGCGCGCCAGAGTTCTTCCTTGGGCCAAGGGTGCTCGAGCACGCGCCGGTCGGGCAGACGCACTTCCAACCAACGGGGCATGCTCCCATTGTAGACTCGCCGCGTGCGCCCGATCGTGACCGGGGATGGAAGTCCCACCCTCGTCTCCGAGCGTTACCGGGAGGCCTACCACCCGTGGGAGGGTGCCCGGGCGCAGGCCGAGGCGCTCTTCGTGCGGCTCGCTGAGATCGCCGGTCGGGACGAGGTTCGGATCGTTGAGGTGGGTTTTGGCCTTGGGCTCAACTTCCTCGCGAGCCTTGAGGCTGTCCGCTCTCAAAGTGGGCTGCTCTTTTTTATCGGGCTGGAGCCGGAGCCGGTGCCAACGCCGGTGCTTGCCGAGGTGCTCGGGCGCTGCCGGCTCGCGCCCGACGTGCACGAGCTCCTCCTTTCCGCCTGGGAGCAGGGGCGGGACTTCGTGGTGGGGGGCGAAGGGTTTTTGCTCGAGCTCCGCTTTGCTCCCATCGAGGCTGCCCGTTTGCCCCCGAACTGGGCCGACGCGGTCTACTACGACCCCTTCAGCCCCCGCGCGAACCCCGCCGCCTGGGCGCTTGCGAACCTGGCCCGGGCCAAGGACGGCCTGCGACCCGGCGGGGTCCTCGTGAGCTACGCGGTCGCCGGCTGGGTGCGGCGTAACCTCGAGGCGCTCGGATTTTCCGTCGAGCGGGTGCCGGGGGCGCTCGGCAAGCGGCAGTGGCTCAGGGCCCGCCGTATCGCTTGAGAAACGCGTCCCGGTCAAGGTAGATAAGCTTGACCTCGTAGTTCGCCTTCGGCGGGTAGCGGGGGTCGCGGTAGAGCCAGTCAAAAAAGCGCCGGCTCAACGCGTCCACGAAGGAGCGCGCACCGGGCAGGTCGTAGAGCTCGAAACCCAAAAGCTCCCGCGCACCCTCGACTAAGGGCGTGACGGCGAAGACGACCCGGATCTCAGGGTCCGCCTGGACCCGCTCTGCAGCGGCCTTGAGGTCCCGCCTCAGGGCCTTGACGATGGCGAGCGGGCTCTTGGCCGCCACCCGGCGGCTGTCGAAGTGGAGCTCGAGCCCCGGGGCGCCCTTCGGAAGCCCCGGCAAGTCCACCGGCAGGGGGGCGGGGGAGCAGCGGAAGAGGCTTTCCGCGCTCCGTCGGCAGCGGCGGATGCCGTGGGCCCGGTCGTAGCGTTCGTCAAAGCCCTGGAGGGCGCGGATCAAGCCCTCCTTAAAGCTGAGCGGCCGCAGGTTGAGTTCGCCCATGGGAACGAGCTCAAAGCCCATCGCCTGGAGCTCGGGGACGAGGCTCCGGACGAGATACGGGGTGCGCGAAATGCCGTCGTGGAGGAGGACGACCGAGCCGGGTTGGGCGAGCTCGAGCAACCGATCCAGGAGCGCTTCGTCCTCCAGTTGGGTCCAGTCCTTGGACTCGAGATCCCATAGCGCCACCTGCTTTCCGAGCGCCCGGGCGAAGATCCGGGTCAGGGGCGAGTGGGCGCCGTGGGGCGGGCGGTAATAGGGAAGTCCGCCGGGGTCGTAGGCGGTGTGGACCCACTCGGTCCAGGGTGCCATCAAAAAGGGCGGACGGTGGAATCGTCCGTGGGAGGCGAGCTCGTGGCCCGCCTCCCGGATCCGGGAAACGAGCTCCGGGTATCGTTCGGCTTTCTTCCCGGTGAGGAAGAAGGTCGCCTTCGTCCCGGTTTCCTCTAGGGCGGCAAGGAGCTCAGGGGTGGTTTTCGGATCGGGCCCGTCGTCGAAGGTGAGTGCGAGCCTTGGATCGCTCCGGGGCCCGTGGGCCAGCGCCCCCACCCCCAACCAGCGAAAGAGCAAATCGCTTCCGCCGTAGGCAGCGAAGAGGGCGGCTAGGATCGCTTCCCAAGCTGCCAAAGGTAGTACCCCCCTACCAGGGCCATCAGCATACCGCCGGTGGCAAACGGACCCCAGGGGCCGAGGAGGTCCCAGGTGACCCCGCCGATCGCGGGGCCGACCGCGTAGCCTAGGGCTTCGAAGGTCATGATCACCCCCCAGGCGGCGGCGCGGTCGGCGTCCGGCAGGCTTTTCACTACGAGTCCGTTCCAGCCCGGGAAGAAAAGACCGAACCCTACCCCGATGAGCGCGCCGGTGAGGGCCAGGGTCCAAAGTACCGGTCCGAAGGCGAGCGGCAGCACCCCGACCAGCGTGAAGCCGAGCGCGGCGAGGAAAAGCCCGGGAACGAGGAGCTTCCTAGGTTCGCCCTCGTCGGCCCGTTTGGCCGAGCGCCAAAAGACGAAGAGCGCCGCTCCCGCTCCCACCGCAATCAGGAAGGCGAGCCGGGGAAGGCTTAGGTTTACCCGGGCAATGTAGAGGAAGAGCACCGGGGCGAGCACGCCGGTGGAGAGGGTTTGCACGAAGGCAGCGGGTAGCAGCATCACCAGCTTCCGCCAGTCGTAGGCCTCCCGGCTCGGGCGGGGAGCCGGGCTTTGGATCCCGGCGAGGCTCAAGGAGAGCAAGAGCAGGATCCCCGCGAGGGTCAGGATCCCTTGGTAGGCGAGCTCTAGCGACTGTCGGGCCAGGTAGCCGGTGGCCAGCATGGCGAGGCCGAGGAGCGGTCCCACCAGGACGGTTGCCGAGGTTACCCCCCGGGCTTCGAAACCCTCCCGGCTATCCCGGCTGACGAAGGTCAGGATGGCGGGCCAGAGAGGGCTTATGAAGACACCCCAGGCGGCGGCGAGGAGGATCATCCAAACGAGCGGTCCCCGGGGCAGAAAGACCACGGCAAAAAAGGCCACTGCTCCGGCGGCGAGCAGCACCGATCCTAGCCGCAGCCGCTCCGAGAGCCAGCCACCGGCGCTTTTGGCGAAGGCGTCGGTGAAATAGTGCACCGAGGTCACGAGGCCGATCCACGAGGCCCCAAGCCCTAGCTTCCCCTGGGCGAAGAGGGGGAAAAAGCCCACAAAGAAGGCGCTCCGGAGCATCTCGGAAAGGGCGAGCACGCCCACCAAACGCAGGACGAGTCCGGGCCTTCGCCAGGGAAGCATCTAACGCTCCCTGTCGGCGAAGTAATCGGGGCCGTAGTCCTCGGGACGGCCGAGAAGACGTGCCAGG
>CAYYAB010000077.1:0-6796 GCA_964469895.1 uncultured bacterium
AACCGGCGACCTACCGCTTACGAGGCGGTTGCTCTACCGCTGAGCTACGCCGGCCCGCGGCCCCCTCAAGTATAGGCAAAAATGGTGGGCCCTGCAGGACTCGAACCTGCAACCTACCGGTTATGAGCCGGCTGCTCTAACCATTGAGCTAAGGGCCCAGACCAAGCCCAATCTAGCCTAGCTCGAAGGCGCGAGCAAGCGGTCGAGGAGGGCCCGGGCCTCGTCCTCGGGGAGGAGGCTCCCAAAATAGACCCGCTCGCCGGGAGCCCAGGTCTGGGCGGCGTGCACCACCTCGACCGACTCGCCCTTCCTCCGCACGAGGGGCAGGAGTTCAGGGGGCAGGTCGAGCTCCCCCACCGCTTTTCCGGAAAACCCCTCGGGAAGTTCGTATTCCAGAACCTGGGCGCCGCGATGGGCGAGGGCGTGGTCCCAGTCCTCGACGTCCAGAGGGCGGCCGAAGGCGAGCTCGGCGCCCACCCTCCGGACGAGATCAAGCCCCACGCTCCCCGGGTCCACCGCCGGGTAGGCCCGGGGAATCCCGAAGACCTCCCGAGCGAGCTGCACCGCGAGCAGGTTCACCTCGGGGTTCGGGGTGACCGCCAGCAGGCTCCCAGCCTCGTCGGCGCCGGCGGCCTCGAGATCGTCCTCCTCGAGGGCGTTGCCGCGCACCACGAAGAGCCGCTCGCGCTCGGCCTCCCGCACCTTCTGCGGATTGCGGTCGAGCAGCACCACCGGCCGCCCTCCCTGGGCCAAAAGCCGGGCCACCGCGCGCCCGAGCCCCCCGGCGCCCACCACCAGCAGGAGCCGGCCGGCGGCGGTGGCGAGGCCCAAGCTCCGGGCGAGGAGCGGCGCGAGCAGGCTGGCGGCAACCACGCTCACGAAGATCGTGATGAAGACCAGGGCCAAAAGCCGCTCCCCCTCCCCTGGAAGGGACAGGGCGAAGAGCGAGGCCACGCTGGCGGCGACGATGCCCCGGGGTGCGAGGGCAGCGATGAAGAGCCGCTCCTTGGGGCCGAGCTCGGAGCCCCGGAGGGCGAGGGCCACCGAGAACGGGCGCACGACGAGGAGGAGCATGAGCGCCACCAGGAGACCGGGGACGAGCATCGCCTCCACGGTGGAAAGGGGCAGGTCGGCGGCGAGCAGGACGAAGAGTAGGCTGATCGCGAGCAGGGTGAGCTGCTCCTTGAAGCGCTTCAGGCGGTGCTCCTCGGGGATGGCCCCGCGCTGGACCACCAGCCCCATCGCGACCGCCGCCATGATCCCCGACTCGCTGAGCACCGCCTCGGCAAACCCGTAAGCCACCAGGACGCCGGCGAGGGCGGTGAGGTTCTTGAGCTCGAGCCCCACCCACCGCGGCTGCTTCAAAAGCCAGGTGAGCCCGAGCCCGGCCGCCACC
The DNA here is from genome assembly GCA_964469895.1 of uncultured bacterium. Taxonomy (GTDB): domain Bacteria; phylum Deinococcota; class Deinococci; order Deinococcales; family Marinithermaceae; genus WFXV01. Next base: position 1,397 of record CAYYAB010000077.1, read on the forward strand.
CCCACGAGCCCCCCGGCCGCGAGCCGGCCAAGGTAGCCGAGGGCCGCCTCCGAGAGCGCCGCAACCCCGCCCGCCTCGCGAAAACCGAGCACCGCTTCGAAGACCGCCACCGCCAAGATCGCCCCCACCGGGTCGATGAGGATGGCCTCGCCCTCGAGCACCGCCTTGACCCGCCGGGGCACCGCCACCCGCTTCAAAAGCGGCTGCACCACGGTGGGCCCGGTGACCACCACGAGCGCCCCAAAAAGCACCGCGCCCCCCGGCGAGAGGCCGCCCAGCAGGTAGCCGGCGAGCCCGGCGCCGAGCCAGGTCACCGCCGCTCCTAGGGTGACGAGCCGGCGCACCTCGAAGAGCGAGCGCCTTAAGTCATCAAGCCTCAGGGCGAGCGCCCCCTCGAAGAGGATGATCGCCACCGCGAGCTTGACGAGAAGGGAAAGCCCCCCGCCCAGGGCCTCGGGGTGCAAGAGCCCAAGCCCCCCCGGCCCCGAGAGCGCCCCGAAAAAAAGGAGAAGCACCAGCGCCGGAAGACGAAAGCGGTGGGCAAGGAGCTGGGCGAAGATCCCAAGCCCCACCGCCAGGCTCGCGGTCAGGAGCGCGTCGTTGCCGTGCATCGAGTCAGCCTTGGGACTCCCTTAGCTCGGCGCGGAGGCGCTCGGCGGCGGCCTCGATCTTCTGCCCGATCTCCCGGTGCTGGAGCTTCAGGGTCTCGATCTGGGTCACGAGCCGCTCAAACTCCTCCTTCACCGCGGCCCGGGTCGCCTCCTCCCCCTCGGCGAACGCCCGTTCGAGCTCACCCATCCGGCGGAGGACCGCCTCGGCGCGCGCTTCCATCTCCTTTTCGTGCTGGGTCAGGGTCTCGTCGAGCTCTGAAAACGCCCCCTCCAGGTAGCGCTTGAGCTCGGTGAAACGGGAGGCTTCCGCGTCCTCGAGCTGCTTGCGAACCTGGTAGAGCTCCCGGGCGTAACGCCGGACCTCGAGCAGGGCCGAAGCCTCCACCCCCAGGGAAAAGAGCACATAGAGCAGGGTCAAGACCAGCACCACCCCGAGCATCACGAGCCCTAGCGGTGCCTCCACCCGGGTAAAAATCAGGTTGAGGGGGGTCGGGGCGGTAAAAGCCGACCAGTTCAGCCCGGCGAAGAGCAAGAGCAAGCCGAGCACGAGGACGACGGTTAGGGTGCGAACGTTCATGGCCCCTCCTTCGTAGCAGGCCGATTATACCGGTTCCAAAACCAAACGCGTGCCCGCGCTCCCGCTCGCGACCCCCGCGAGCACGCCGGAATCGCCGCGGGCGATGGCGGCCCAGGGCGCTCCGGCCTCGAGCGCCAGGAAGGCCGCCGCCACCTTGGGGACCATCCCCCCGGCGATCGTCCCCCGGGCCATGAGGGCCTCGGCCTCGCTCCGGGTGAGGCTGGGGTAGCGGCTCGTCTCGTCGCCAGGCTCGGCGAGCACCCCGGGCACGTCGGTAAAGAAGACCACCGGCCAGCCGATCGCCCCCGCCACCGCCGCCGCCGCCAGATCGGCGTTGACGTTGAGCGCCCCCTCGCGGTCCACCGCGATCGGGCTCACCACCGGGGTGTAGCCCCGCTCGAGCAAAGCAAAGAGCAAAGCCGTCTCCACCCGCTCGATCCGCCCCACCCGCCCCAGCCGGGCCTCGGCGCGGGCCCGGAGAAAGCCTGCGTCCCGGCCCGAGACCGCCACCGCCGGCCGCCCCCGCGCACTCAGAGCGTGGGCAAGCTCCTTCCCCAGACGGGTGAGCACCATCTCCACCGCCTCGAGCTGTTCCGGCGGGGTTACCCGCTCACCGGCCTCGAAGCGGGTGGAAAACCCCAGCCGCTCGAGGTGGGCCCCGATCTGAGGCCCGCCACCGTGCACGACCACCACCGGGCCCGGGTATTCGGACACCTCCCGAAGCACCGCCTCGGCCCCCCCGAGGGAACCGCCCAGCTTGAGCACGAGCCCCTCCGACGCCATCCCCGTTTAGCATAGAACCATGCGCGTAGCCGAGTTGATGACGCCCGAACCCCTGGCGGTGGGGCCGGAGGAGCCCATCGCTCAGGCCGCCCGAAAGATGCTGGAAAACCGCTTCGGCGGCCTCCCCGTCACCGACGCCGAGGGCAAGCTCCTCGGGGTGATCGAGGTGGACGACCTCCTCCCCCACCCCGAGCTCATCCCCCACTCCGACGTCGAGGCCTTGAAGCTCTTCGAGGACTGGATCGACCCCGGGGACTACGCCGAGATCTTCCACCGCTACGAGAAGACCCCGGTCAAGGCGGCGATGCGCACCAAGGTGCCCACCCTCCACCCCGACGAGGGTCTTTGGCACGCGCTCAAGACCCTGATCGAGAACGACTTCCGGCGGGTCCCGGTGGTGGACGCGGAGAACCGGGTCGTGGGCATCCTCACCCGGAGCGACTTTCTAAGGCTCTTCCTGGAGGAGGGACGCTGATGGAACACGCCGTACCCACCGTCGCCCAGCTGCTTTTTGAGCTCTTCATCCTGGTGCTCGCGGTCCAGTTCATGGGCTGGCTCTTTCGCCGCTTCGGCCAGCCCGCGGTGATCGGCGAGCTGGTCGCCGGCGTGATCATTGGCCCCTCGATCCTCGGCTGGGTGCACGAGGGCCATACCCTCGAGTTCATCGCCGAGGTCGGCGCGATCTTCTTGCTCTTCATGGTGGGGCTTGAAACCCGGCTCAAAGACGTGCTGGCGGTGGGCAAGGAGGCCTTTTTGGTCGCCTTCGTCGGGGTCATCCTGCCCTTCGTGGGTGGCTACTATTTCTCGGTCTTCTCGGGGCACAACACCGTAGCCTCGCTCTTTTTCGGCGCCGCGCTGGTCGCCACCAGCGTGGGCATCACCGCCCGGGTGCTGCAGGAGCTCGGAGTGCTCTCCCGCCCCTACAGCCGCATCATCCTAGGCGCGGCGGTGATTGACGACATTCTCGGTCTGATCGTGCTCGCGATCGTCTCCGGGATCGCCCAGACCGGCGCCGTGGAAACCGGGGTGGTGATTCGCCTCATCGTGATCTCGGCGGTCTTCGTGGGGCTCGCGATGGCCGCGGTACCCCTGGTACGCCGCCTCCCCTTCGACCGGCTTCCCTTCCAGTCGCCGTACGGCGCCGCCGTGGTCTTCGCCCTGGGGATGGCGGCGCTGGCCAAAGGAATCGGCCTCGCCCCCATCGTGGGCGCTTTCCTTGCGGGCATGATCATGGCCGAGGTGGCCGAGGAACAGGGGCTTGGCGAGCCGGTGCACGCGCTCGAGGGCTTTCTGGCCCCGATCTTCTTCGCCTACATGGGGATCCTGCTCGACCTCAAGGCGCTCGGCAGCAGCGACGTGATCATCGCCGGTCTGATCGTCGGGGCGATCGCGATCGTCGGCAAGCTGGTCACCTTCGTGCCCGCGCTCACCCAAGGGTTTAAAAACGCGGTTGTGGTGGGGGTTGGGATGATCCCCCGGGGCGAGGTCGGACTGATCGTCGCCGCCATCGGCCTCTCCAACCGAGCGATTGACGAAGCCCAGTTCGCGGTGGTGATCTTCATGGTGGTGCTCACCACCCTCCTCGCTCCCCTGCTCCTGAAACCGCTCATCCTCTGGGCCGAGGGCGGACGGCTCCCCGCCGAGGAGGCCTGATGCCGCGAATCCTCGGGCTTGGGTTGCTCCTAGGCCTGGCGTTTGCCTGGCAATACCGGGTCGCGCCCGGGGACACGCTTTACTCCCTCGCTCGCCGGTACGGCACCACGGTGGAGGCGATCCGGCGGGCGAACGGGCTTTCCAGCGACCTCATCCGGGTGGGCGAGGTGCTCGAGATCCCCGGCCCCGATTTCGAAGCCCTCGTCCGCCCCTACCTCGGCGCCCCCTACCGCTTTGGCGGCACCGGGGAAGGGGGGTTCGACTGCTCGGGGCTCGTGCTCCGGGTCTACCAGAAACTCGGGGTCCGGCTCCCCCGCACCGCCCGGGCGATGTTCCAAAGCCTTCCCGCGGTCGCAGACCCCAAGCCCGGGGACCTGGTCTTCTTTAGCTTCTCGGGAAAGGCCATCGACCACGTGGGGATTTACCTCGGCCGGGGGCGGTTCGTGCACGCCTCGAACCGCGGCGTGGTCATCGAGCCCCTGGACGCCCCCTGGTACCGGCGGGCATACCGCGGCGCCCGTAGCGTGCCGCTAAGCTATGATGGGAGAAATGAGCGAGCCCAAGATCACCCCGCTGGCGCGGCGCCTCGCTGAAGAAAACGGGATCGACTGGCGCAAGCTTGAAGGCACCGGGCCCGAGGGCGAGATCACCGAGCGCGACATCCTTGACTTCCTGGCCAAGGTCATGGCCGGGGAGATCACCCTCGAGGGGCCCCCGCCGGGCGAGCCCCCGCCGCCTGAAGGCGAGGCCGATCTCGAAGCCGCCCGCGCCGCGCTGGAAAAGGAAGGGATCACGCTGGAGGAACTGCTTCCCACTGAAGAATCGGGGAGCAAAGCTCGGGAGTTGACCTCGGAGTTTGAGCTCGAGCTCGACCTCCTGGAGGAGGAAACCGAAGCGCCCCCGGCCGAGGCCAAAGCGCCCGGGCCTGAGCTCGAGCCCAGTAGGAGCGAAGAGGCTACCGTCGAGGATGTCACCACCGAGCTCCCCCTTTACGAGGAGCCCGAAGCCCCTCCGGTGGAGGCCCCCGAGCCCGCCCCACCGCCGGAGGACGTAACCGCCGAACTCCCGGTCTACACCGAGGAAGCCCCCGCCGAGGAAGCTCCGCCGGAGATCACCGCGGAGCTCCCCCTTTACCAGGAGGAGGCTCCTAAAGAACCGGCGCCCGAGCCCCCCGCCGAGGAGATCACCGCCGAACTCCCGGTCCTCACCGAGGAAACGCTCCCGGCCCCGGAACCCGAGCCTGAGCCGGAGCCTGTCGCGGCGGCAGCGCCCCCGTCCCCGGCGACCGAGGAGCGGGCGCCGATCACGGTGGAGGAACCGGCAGTACCTGCAGCCCCGGAGGTCCAGCTCTGGTTCCGCCCGGTGGCGCTCGGCCCCCTGGACGCCCTGCTTTCGGACTTCGGCGCCGAACTCGGGCGCCAGCTCCCCCGGGCGACGCTCCTCTTCCTGGCCGCGAGGCGGGCGCTCGCCGATCTCGAAGTCCCGCTCCGGCCCCTCAAGGGCCGCTACCGGGTACCCCAGAGCGAGAGCTTCGCCGGATTCGTCGCCGCCTGGGAAGCGGCGAGCGAGGAAGGCGAAGGCCTTTCGGTGGACGAGGCCGAGCCCCCCATCCTCCTAAAACCGCCCGCCCTGGTCCTTGCCACCGGCGGGCTTCCCGAAGGCCAGGGGCTTTTGATCCTGGCTGGAGAACTGCCCACCCGCGAGGAGAAGTTCCTCGAGCGGGTCGCCCACTACCTGGAAAAACCGATCCGGCTTTTGCTCTTCGGCTAAACCGGC
>CAYYAB010000078.1:0-6757 GCA_964469895.1 uncultured bacterium
GGCCTTCGCCTCCCCGACCACCCCGAGCTCCGCTCGCTGCTCCGGGCGGTGGGGGGCTTCGTCGCCGCCACCAGCCTGAACAAAAGCGGTGCGCCCCCGGTGCGGAGCGAAGAGGAGGCAAAAAGCTTTTCCGTGGACCTCGTGATCTCGGGACCACCGCCCCCGGGGCGGGCCTCGAGCGTGGTGGACCTGGTCGAGGGGCGGGTGCTTCGCGCGGAGGCGATCGCCGAGGATGCGCTCCGCCGCTTTTTGGAGGCACGTTGAAGCAGGAACTCGCCGCCTTGCTCGCCATCCTCTTCGCCGCCGGACGAGCGGTGACCCTGGATGAGCTTGCCCGTGGGCTCGATAAGGAACCGGGCGAGGTCGAGGATCTCGTCCGTGAGCTACAAGACAAGCTCACGGACGGCGCATACGGCGTTGCGCTCGAGCGCGTCGCCGGCGGGATTCGCCTGGTGGTGCATCCGGACTACGCCGAACTCGTCCGCAAAGCACTTAAGACCCGGCCCCCGCGACTCTCTAAGGCCGCGCTCGAAGTCCTCGCCATCGTTGCCTACCACCAGCCGATCACCAAGGCGGCGATCGACGCCGCCCGGGGCCGGGACTCGGGGGCGGTACTGGAAGGTTTGCTCGAGCGCGGCCTGATCGCAGCGGAGGGTAAGCACCCCCGCCGCTACCGCACCACGACGCGCTTTCTGGAGCTTTTCGGCCTGGAGAGCCTCGACGACCTGCCCCCGCCCCCGGGCGGGGAGCTCCCCGCGATGCGGGACTAAGCCTGGCCCCAGGGCCCCTGGGCCTCGCCCTCCTCAGCGATCGGCCCGAAGGTCGCCTCGTAGCGGCGGATGTTCTCAGCGAGCGATCGCAGCAGGGCCTTGGCATGGCGGGGACTCGTAATCACCCGCGCCACCACGAGCGCCGAGCCCTGGGGCTGCAAAAGGGCAAAATCAATCAGGAACTCGTTTTGAGTGTGGGAGATCACCGCCATATTGGCGTAGCGACCCTTGGCCGTCTCGCGATCAATGTCCAAATTAAGCTCGCTCACGGCAGTTCCTCCAAAAGGGCGGGGAACACCCGCTTGAGGGAGAGACGGACACGCCCGAGGCTCGCCACCTGATCCAAGAGGACCATTAGCACCGGCCCCTTCCCGGTGGGGACCATCAGCACTGGCCCCTCGTCGTACTCGACCATCACTTCCTCGATCGGACCCTTGCCGAGCTCCTCGGCGACCGCCCGCGCGGTGGCGAGCACGCTCGCGCCGAGCCCCCCGAGCAGATCCCCCACCTCAACCTCGGGGTGGCGGTAGGCCTCGAGCACAAACCCGTCCTCCCCCACCAGTGCCCAGGCTAAAACGCCTTGAACCTCCGAGAGCGGTTTCAGCGCTTCCATCGGCTAACCTCCTAGTTCCTCGGCGATCAACACGGCAAGCCGCGAGAGCTCCTGCCCCACCTGCCGGCGCTCGGGCCCCCGCTGGATCACCGCCCCCACGCAGACCTCCCCCTCGCAAACGACGAGTAGCTCCCGCTCGTCGAGGGTAACCACAAAACGCCGCGGCTCCCCTCCGAGCCGCTGGGCAATCCCTTCCATGCGCCGGCGAAGGGCCGCGATCTCGGCGGCTAGGAACTCGGGGTCCGGCCCCCGGTGGCCGGCCGCCTCGATCACCAGCCCATCGGCGGAGGCGACGACCGCCCGCTCGACGATGGGTATCTGCGCCAGGTCAAAAAGCCACAAAGTCCCTCACTCCCCTACAGGTCGCCGATGGCTGAGCGCTCGGGCCAAGGTGACCTCGTCCACGTACTCCAGGCTACCCCCGGCGGGCAGCCCGTAGGCCGGTCGCGTGACCCGAACCCCTTTGTCCTTAAGGAGCTCCCCCAGATAAGCTGCGGTGGCCTCACCCTCCACGGTCATCGAGGTAGCCACGAGCACCTCCTCCACCCCCTCGAGCCGGGCGAGCAGGCCCTCGATGTTAAGCTCATCCGGCCCCACGCCCTCCAACGGGTTCAAGGCTCCACCGAGCACGTGGTAAACCCCCCGGAACTCCCCGCTCTTCTCAATCGCAAAAACGTCGGCCGGGGTCTCGACCACCGCGATGATCGAGCGATCGCGGGTCTCGTCGGCGCAGATCGGGCAGAGCTCCCCCTCCGCCAGGTTGCCACAAACCCGGCAAACCCCGAGCCGCGTCCGGGATTCGGCGAGCGCCTCCTCGAGCTCCTGGGCCAGGCCCTTATCCAGCGCCAGAGTGAGGGCGAGCCGCTGGGCGGTCTTCGGCCCCACTCCAGGGAGCCGGGAGAGCGCCCGGGCCAGGGCGACGAGGGCCGCCGGTTGCTTCAAAAACCGCCTCCTAAAAGCCCCCCGAGCGCGCCCAAGGTGCCCTGCATCTCGCGCTCGGCGAGTTCGCGGGCCTTCTTCTGCGCGTCCTGGATCGCCACCAACACCAGGTCGGCGAGGGCTTCCACGTCCTCGGGGTCTACCGCCTCGGGCCGGATCTCGACCCCGAGGATCTGGCCGTGGCCGTTCGCCACCACCCGCACGAGGCCGCTGCCCGCGCTGCCCACTACCTCGGCTTCGGCGAGCCGCGCCTGGATCTCGGCAGCTTTGGCCTGAGCCTTCTTGGCTTCCTGCATCAGCTTCTTGAGGTTCATCGCGCCTCCGGGCCCCCATTATAGGCAGGGGATAAACTACGTCCCGGTATGGAACGCCCCCGACGCTTGCGCATGACCCCGAAGATCCGTCGGCTGGTACGGGAAGTGGTGCTCGAACCCCGCAACCTGGTCCAGCCCTTCTTCGTCCACCTGGGCAAGGACCCCGAGCCCATCCCCTCGATGCCCGGTCAGTACCGGCATAGCCTCGAAAGCCTCGTGGAAGCTGCTGGCCAGGCCCGGGAAGCCGGCGTGGGCGGGGTGATCCTTTTCGGGGTTCTCCCCCAGGAACAAAAGGACGAGCTCGGGCACGGCGCCTACGACGACGAAGGCGTGGTGCAAAAGGCCCTCCGCCTGCTAAAACGCCATTATCCTGATCTCCTCCTGATCGCCGATACCTGCCTCTGCGAGTACACCGCCCACGGGCACTGCGGGGTCCTGATCGGCGAGGAGGTGGCCAATGACCCTACCCTCGAGCTCCTCGGCCGGACCGCGGTGAGCCAGGCCAAGGCCGGGGCCGACGTGGTCGCCCCGAGCGCGATGATGGACGGCCAGGTGGCGGCGATCCGCCGGGCCCTCGACGAGGCCGGCCTCACCCACATACCGATCCTCTCCTACGCCGTCAAGTTCGCTTCCGCCCTCTACGGCCCCTTCCGCGACGCCGCCGAGAGCGCCCCCGCCTTCGGCGACCGCAAAAGCTACCAGATGGACCCCGCCGCCGGGGTCTGGGACGCCCTCCGGGAAGCCCGCCTCGACGACGCCGAGGGCGCCGACATGCTGATGGTGAAGCCTGCCCTCCCCTATCTCGATCTAGTGCGCTTGCTCAAAGAGCATTTCCAAAAACCCATCGCCGCCTACTTGGTCTCCGGGGAGTACAGCATGATCAAGGCCGCCGCCGAACGGGGCTGGCTGGACGAGCGGCGGGTGGTGCTCGAAATCCTCACTGGAATCCGCCGGGCCGGCGCCCAGTTCATCCTCACCTACCACGCCCTCGAGGCCGCCCGCTGGCTCAACGCGGGGGAAGCGAACTTTCCTTGAGCTTGATCGCGATCAGGTACGCCCCCACCAGCGCCACCCCCATCCCGGCCAGGAAGTAGGTCGGAAGCACCCCGAGCGCATCGGCCACCGCGCCGCCCCCCATCACCCCGAGGAGCACCGCGGTGCCGGTCACCGAGCCCACCGCCCCGAAGACCCGGGTGACCAGATGTTTGGGGGTCTCGACCTGAAGGAGGCTACGCACCGGCACCAGAAAGCCTTGGTTGAACACGCCGCTTAAGAAGTAAGCGACGATCACCCAGATGAGCATGGGCCAAGCGGCGACGGAAGCGATCGCGAGCCCAAAGAGCAAAAAGGAGTAAGCAAAGACCCGCTCCCGATCAACCTGCCGCGTCCAAACCGGCACCCAGATCGCGCCCAACACCGCCCCAAGGGCGAGCGCCATCTCGATGGCCCCGTACCCCCCGGAACCCACATTCAAAACCCCAAGCGCAAGCGCCACCCCGAGCACGTTCTCCACCGAGCCCAAAAGTGCAGCGACGAAGAGCGCGCCTACCACCCGACGTAGTACCGGGTGGGAGAGCAAGAAGGAAAATCCCTCCTTGAGCTGCTCCAGGTAGTCCTTGGACTCGGTCGGCGGAGGCGGGATACGGGGCAACCCGAAGAGCAGGAAAGCGGTAATAAAGAAGCTCGCCGCGTTCAGGTAGAAGGCCGGTACCGGACCGATCGCCGCCACCAAGACGCCGGCAAGCCCCACCACCGCCACCTCGGAAAACCGCCGGGTGAAGGAAACCAGGCCGTTCGCCTCGTCGAGGTGCTCCGCGGGCACGAGCTCCGGGGTAATGGCGGCGATCAGGGGGTACTCGAGCCGCTGGAAGATGTGCACGGCGAAGACGATCGCCCAAAGGGCGAAAAGGCTCTTCGTCCCCACTAGGGGAATCAAGAGCACCAAGAGCCCCTGCACGACCTGGGAGGCGATGAAGAGCCCCCGGCGTTCCCGGCGCTCCGCCCAGGTGGCAAGGAAGGGGCTCAAGAGAACGTTCACCAAGAGCTGGGCCGAGAGCACCGCCGCCACCATCGCGGTACTCCCGGTGAGCTCGTAGACCAAAACATAAAGCGCGATGCGGTGCACCTGATCCCCTGCCTGTGTAATCAGCGAGGCGATGAAAAAGCGTCGAAACGCGGGGATGGCGAGCACCGCACGCATGTCTTGGGAGGTAGTTTAGCAACCCTGTGGACCACTTGTAAGCCATCCCGCACATGTGGGGTTCTCTCCGCCATACCCGGGCCTAGAATGGAATCGGCATGCTGGAAGCGCCCCACTTGCTTGCCTTTTCCCTATACCTGCTGACCCTGCTCCTGCTCCTCAGGCTGGGTCCCGGGGCGCTTCTCGGTTTCGTCCTCTTGCTCTTCCTCGCCGACGCCGGCCTCCTGCTCGGGCTCGGAGGACGGCCCTACGGTTTTATCGGACTCGCCCTTTTGGGGCTTGGCAGCCTGGTCACCCCCCGAGAGCGCTACGTGCCCCGTTTGCCCCGTCGCCGGCGGCGACGCCTTTTGCCGCCCTCAGAGAAAGAGCCCTTGGAAGAGCGCTACCAGATTCTGGGCAAGCTCGGGACCGGGGGGATGGCCACCGTGTACCGGGCGAAGCGGCGGGCCGACGGCCTGGTGGCGGCGCTCAAGATCCCCCAGGAGCGCTACGCCAGCGAACCCCGGTTTCTAAGGCGCCTCCACCGCGAAGCCGAGGTGCTAAAAAAGCTCCGCCATCCCAACATCATCAAGGTCTTCGAGCACGGTAAAGCGGGCACCACCCACTTCATTGCCATGGAGCTTGTGGACGGCCCCAGCCTCGACGAGCTCATCGCGGAGCGACGGCTCAACCCCGAGCTCGCCCGCAAAGTCCTCCTTCCGGTAGCCGAGGCCCTCAAGTACATGCACGACCAAGGCTATCTTCACCGGGACCTCAAACCCGGAAACATCATGATCTACCGCAGCGCTCTAAAAGACGGCGACGTTGACCCCAGCGGAGTCCGGTTAATGGACTTCGGTATCGCCGCCGGCAAGGAGTTCACCCGGCTCACCACCGTCGGGGCCAGGATCGGTACCCCCACCTACATGAGCCCGGAGCAAGCCAAGGGACAGCCCCTCGACGAAAAAAGCGATGTTTACAGCTTGGGGGTGGTGCTCTACGAGGCGCTGGTGGGCGAGCCCCCCTTCCAGGGGGACTTCGAGCAGGTGGCAAGGAAGCAGATCCACGAGCGCCCGGTGCCGCCGATTCAGAAAAACCCCAAGCTTCACCCTTTGCTCAACGACCTGGTGATGCGGATGCTGGAAAAAGACCCAGCCCGGCGGCCGGATCTGGCGGAAGTGATCGCCACCCTGAAACACCTCCCGAAGGCCGAAACCCCTGCGCTTACGCAAGGCTACCTCTTGGCCCTGGCGGTGGAAGCTCCCGGTGGGAACCTCCGTCTGGTGGACCAGAAGGGCCTTCCGGTCCGCGCGTTTGGCCACCAGGTGGTGAGCGACCTGGCGGTGGACCGGGAGGGTTATCTCTGGGCCGCCCACTTCGAGTTCACCGGAAACCGAGGGATGATTCGCCGTTTCTCCCCCGAGGGGGAAGAGGTGCTCGCCACCGGCACCTACGGGCTCAAGCTCGGGGAGTTTTTCAACCCCATCGCCATCGCCTGCGGGAGAAACGACCGCATCTACGTGCTAGACAGCGAGTCCCAGGCGGTCACCCGCCTCACCCTTGAGGGACGGGCCGAGCTTCGCTTCGGGGGCCGCGGACCCGGCCGGGGGAGCTTCCAAAACGCGGTGCAGATCGCGGTGTGGGACGACGTCTACGTCCTCGACCTCGACGGCCGGCAGGTGCAGCGCCTCGACGCCGAGGGCAACTACAAGGACCGGTTCATCCTGGCGGTTTCGGCCCAAAACCCCTCCCCCAGGCGACTTTCTGGGCTCGGCCTCGACGCAAAGGGCAACTTGCTCATCTACGACGCCGACGCTGGCAAAGTCCGGGTTTTGAGCCAATCGGGGAAACTACTCGGGAGCTACCCCCTTCCCCTCGCCCACGACGAAGACGCAGGGGCAATCGTGGACCTCGCCGGCAGCCCGGATGGCGTGATCTACGC
>CAYYAB010000079.1:0-6692 GCA_964469895.1 uncultured bacterium
GAAGACCTCGGCGGCGTCCTGGTCGGTGAGGTAGTCCCCGCCCTTGACGGTGTCGAACATGTGCCACTCCCAGTGGTCCTCCTCAACGTTGCCGAGGGCGGCGCCGATGCCCCCCTGGGCAGCGCCGGTGTGGGAGCGGGTGGGGTAAAGCTTCGAGATCACCGCCACGTCGGCGCCCGCGCGGGCGGCGTAGAGCGCGGCGGTCAGCCCGGCCCCGCCGGCGCCGATCACCAGTACGTCGTGTTGGTGTGCCATCCCCTACCTCCCTATTCCATGGGCTGGTAGTTCCAGCCCCAAAGCGCGAGGGTGCCGAACGCCGTCACCAGGAAGACCAGGGTGTAGACGATGATCTTCACCCAGGCCCGGGCCCGGCCCGAGGCGATGTAGTCGTCGATGATGTAGCGGAGCCCGTTGGTCCCGTGGAGGATGGAGAGGAAGAGCAAAAGCCAGTTGTAGAACTTCCAGGTCACCGAGTTCATCACCCGGACCATGTGGTCGTAGTTGAGGTCGTGGTGGAAGTCGAAGATCACCGCCCGGGTGTAGAGGTGCCCAAGCACCAAGAAGACGAGGAGCACCCCCGAGACCCGCATGAAGATCCACCAGGCGAGCTCGAGGTTGCTCGAGGCGAGCCTTTTCGCCTCCTCAAAACGGCGGGCGCGCATGGCCATTACTCACCACCCCCGAAGACGTGCCCGAGCATCGCGAAGAGCATCGGGAACCCGATCACGACATAAAGCGCCCAAACGCCATACCAAAGCTGCCGCTGGTACTTCACCCCCCAGGAGGTGAAGTCCATCAGGATAATGCGAAGGCCGTTGAGCGCGTGATAGAGGACCAGCGCGGCCACGCCCACGAGCCCCAAGCCGAAGATCGGGTTGGCCTCGAACGCGAGGAGCGCGTTGAACCACTTGGGCCCGAACATCGAGCTCGAGATCTCGGTGACGTGGAGGGTTAGAAAGAGGATGATCGCCACCCCCGAGATCCGGTGGAGGTAGAAAGCCCATTGCCCTTCTCTGCCGCGGTACATATCCCCTCCTTTTCGGCCCCAGTTTAACCCTCGCCTCACGAAGAATGTCCCTGCGCAAAGGAACGTTTTCCCACCCGCCGGGATACCTCCCCCCGGCATGGAGCCGTTCCCGGGTCCAAGGGGAACCGAGATTTGGACAAAACAACAGAGCATTCTGCGAGCAAAACCGAACTTGATAGAATACCCGTTATCATCGGGTTTTGAGCCGCTTGCTCTGACCCCCTACCCGGAAGATTTGGACAATCCCGCCCCCCAATCTTGACAGGGGGGCGGCGCTTCCCCATAATGCCAATAGCGGGCGGGGGTACCCCGCTCCCTCGAGGAAAGGAGGTTGAGAGATGGAGCTCTTCGGGTTTGGGCCTCACCTGATGATCGACGGCTACGAAGCCGACCCCGCGAAGCTCGCCGACAAGGACTTGATCTACCGGGTCCTCGACGAGCTTCCCGAGAAGATGGAGATGACCAAGGTGCTCCCTCCCTCGGTCTACGAGTACAAGGGGCAAACCGAGGAGGACGAGGGGCTCGCCGGCGTGGTCATCATCGCCGAGTCCCACATCGCCATTCACACCTTCCCCAAGCGGCGCTTCATCAGCGTAGACATCTTCTCCTGCAAGGACTTCGAGGTGGAAACCGCGGTGCGTTACCTCACCGAAGCCTTCGGCATCCAGCGCTACGAGACCTACCTAGTAAACCGCGGCAAGGAGTACCCCAAGAATCCCGAAGAGGCCCGGATGATCCTCGAGGGCGAACGGGAGTACCTGGAAGCCCGGATCGCTTAACCTGGCGTGCATGCTCCGCCGGCCCCGAGGGCCGGCGTTTTGCTTTTAAAAGAAGGCCTCGGCTACCCCGTCGAAGACGAACTGCACCGCGAGCGCTGCGAGCAAGACGCCGAACACCCGGGTGACCACGTTCACCCCAGTGCGCCCGAGCAACCGGCTCAAAACCGCTGCAAGCCTAAGCGCGAGGTAGGCAAAAAGGAGCACCAGCGTCGCCGCCAGCGCCACCGCGAAGGGCCCCCCGGAAACATGCCGGGCCTCGGCCACCAGCACCAGGATGCTGGCCATCGCCCCCGGTCCCACGAGCAGGGGGATCGCGAGGGGAAAAACGCTAATGTCCTCCCGCACGCGGGCCTCTTCCTCCTCCTCCGGGGTCTCGCGCACCCGGTGCACGAAGACCATGTCGAGGGCGATCTTGAAGAGCAAGAGCCCCCCCGCAGTGCGAAAGGCGGAAAGGCCAATCCCCAGGTAGCGGAGCAGGGGCTCGCCGAAAAAGCCGAAGAAGACCAAAAGCATGGTGGCGATGGTGACCGCCCGCCGGGCGATCCGAAGCCGCTCCGCCGGCGGACGGTCCCCCGCCAGTGCCACGAAAACCGGCGCCAGCCCCACCGGGTCCATCACCACAAAGAGCGTGGTGAAAGCCTTGAGGAAAAGGCCGAGCGCCTCCAACTAGACCAGCATCTCCTCGAAGTAGCGCTGCAGTCGCTCGGCCTCGGGCTCGCCCCGGGCCACTACCAAGATGGTGTCGTCGCCGGCAAGGGTACCTACCAGGTCGTCGTCTTTCAGCTTGTCGATGAGGAGCGCGATGCCCGCGGCGTGGCCGAGGGCGGTGCGGAGCACGATGATATTCCCGCCCCGGTCAATATCGTGGACGAACTCCTTGAACTGACGCTTGAGCTCGGCCTCCACGTCCTCCTCGAGCTCAATCGGCGCCAGCGCGTACTTGTGCTTGCCCCGGCCGAGGGGCACCCGCACCAGGCGGAGCTCGCTGATGTCGCGGCTCACCGTAGCCTGGGTGACGTTAAACCCCTCCTGCCGGAGCCTTTCGACGAGCTCGGCCTGGGTGGAAATCTCCTCGCGGGCAACGATCTCCTGAATCTTTTTATGACGCAGTTCCTTGTTGGGCATAGGCGATCCCTCCTGGGTTTTCTTTGGGGATTATACGGGGCTTTGCATAAACCCAAGGGCGCGGGTTAACAACCGCTCGGCGAGCACCCGCTTCGGGGCCTTGCCCCAGGCCTCGGTCCGCCCCGTGCGCTCGATCACCACGAGCCGGTTCTCGTCGGCGCCGAAGGCGGTCTCCGGGTCGGTGGGGTAGTTAAGGCAGATGAGGTCGAGGTTTTTCCGCTTGAGCTTTTCATAGGCCCGGGAAAGCCCCTCGTGCGTCTCCATCGCAAACCCCACCAGGACCTGGTGGCGCTTTTGCGCGCCGAGCTCGGCCAGAATGTCGGGGGTGCGAACGAGGCGGAGGATTTTTTCCTCCCCCGCCTTGGGCTCTTTTTCCCCTTTCCGCTCCGCCGGCCGCCAGTCCGCCACCGCCGCCGCCATGACCACGAGGTCGGCCTCGGGAAAGCGCTCGAGCACCGCCCGGTGCATCTCCTCGGCGCTCTCCACCGAAACCCCCTCGATTCCGAAGGGGTCGGGAAGGTGGGTGGGCCCGTGTACCAGGATCACCCGCGCCCCCCGGTCCCGGGCGGCCTCGGCCACGGCGTAGCCCATCTTGCCCGAAGAGGGGTTCGAGAGGAACCGCACCGGGTCGAGGTGCTCGCGGGTGGGACCGGCGGTGACCAGGACCGTGCGCCCGGCGTAGTCCTTCTCGGTGAGGTGGTAGCGGACCCGGGCGGCGAGCTCCTCGGGCTCGAGCATCCGCCCAAGCCCGGGCGCCTCCCCCACCGCCGCCATCGCCCCGTAGGCGGGGCCGGCGAAGGCGTGGCCCCGGGCCTTGAGCCGGGCGACGTTCTCCTGTACCGCGGGGTCGGCCCACATCTCGGGGTTCATCGCCGGCGCCCAGAGCACCCGCCGCGCCCCGGCGACGATCGTCGCCGAGAGTAGGTCCTCGGCGAGGCCGGCGGCCGCCCGGGCGAGGTCGGCGGCGGTGGCCGGCGCCACCAGTACGAGGTCGGCCCAGGCCGCGAGCTCAAGGTGCAAGACCCGCCCGCTGGGGGCGAACCAGCGCCCCTCGGTGGCGACCGGGTGGCCGCTCACGGTGGCCAGCGCGAGCTCGGTAGTGAAGGAAAGGGCCCGGGGTGTGGCCAGGGTGCGAACCTCAAACCCAGCCTCGCGGAGACGGCGCACGACGAGGGGTGCCTTGATCGCCGCAGCGCCCCCGCCCACCGCGAGGAGGACCCGCTGGCCCAAGCTAGGCCTCCTCCTCCTCCAGGTCGCCGGGGTAGAGCTGGTCGAGCACCCGCGAGAGCTTGTCCTCGGGCACCAGGTTCTCGCCGATCACGAACTGACCGGTTTGGAGTTCCTTCATCGCCCAGGTCACCGGGTTGGGGTCGGGGACCTCGCCCTCGAGGGTGCGCATCTTGGGCCACTCCTTGGGCTCGAGCACGGTGTTTTTAAAGTTGTAGCGCAGGAGTTGCTGAGCCCTTTTGGCCACCACCACGGTGAGCCGGTACTTCGAGTCCACGATCTCGAGCAGCTTGTCAATTCCGGGTTCGGCCATGTTCCATCAACCACCTTTCCATCTCATCCAGCTCGGCCTCGAGCGCAGGATCCCGGGAAAGCGCCGCCCTAAGCGCGTCCCCCCTACGGTAGGCCCGAAGGCGCTCGGCTCGCACGATGCGCTCGAGGTCGGCGGTCGCCTCCTCGAGCACGTCGTTTGTGACCACGTAGTCAAACCCCACCTCCCCGGCCTCGCGGATCTCCCGCTCGGCCCGGGCCAGGCGGGCGGCGATCTCCTTCAGTTTGGCGGGATCGCCGTCCCCCGAACGGAGCAAAAGCCGCCGGCGCAGCTCGGTGAGCGAGGGGGGAACGATGAAGATGAAGACCGCCGGGATGCCAAGCTTGGGCGCTTTTTCCCTGACCTGCTTCGCCCCTTCGACCTCGATCTCAAGCAGCACGTCCTCGCCCCGGGAGAGGTGGCGCTCGACCGGCGCCCGGGGCGTTCCGTAGTAGTTGCCCACGTATTCCGCGTACTCCAGGAACGCCTCCGCCTCGATCGCGGCCTGAAAGCGCGCCCGATCCACGAACCAGTAGTCCACCCCGTGCCGCTCGCCAGGGCGCGCGGGGCGGGTGGTCATCGAGATCGAGTAGTAGAGCTTCACCCGCTCCAAGAGGCGGGCCCTTAGCGTTCCCTTCCCCACCCCCGAGGCCCCGGTCATCACGAAGAGCGTTCCCTGCGGCAAAGCCCCCTCCAAGCGGACCCATCCTAGCAAAGCCCGCCTCGCGTGGTAAACTCAGTGGGTCCCGCCGGGTCATCTCCGCTTGCGAAGAGCCCCAACACGTAGTAGCCTCCCCTTTTAGGGGCACAACATCTTGTGCTCAACACGGGAGAAGGGGGATCAAACATGAACCAACCGCAATTCGACGAACACGCCATTGCCATCGCCAAACGCCAGTACCTGCAGCCCGGAGACGGCGACATCTTTGGCATGTTCCGCCGGGTCGCGAACTGGGTCGCGCTCCCCGAGAAGGAGCCCGAGCGCGAGGTCTGGGCCGAGCGCTTTTTTGAGCTCATGAAGGAAAAGCGCTTCTGCCCCGGGGGTCGGGTGCTCGCGGGCGCTGCCACCGCCCACGGCAACGTGTTGAACTGCTTCGTGCAAGGGGCCACCGAGAACCCCCCTGAAAGCTTCGAAGGGATTATGGAGGTGGCCAAGAAGCTCGCCCTGGTCACCAAGGTGGGCGGGGGCAACGGCGTCAACCTCGACCCCTACCGCTCCGCTCCCAAGGGGCAGCGAATGGGGCTGGTCCGGGGCTTCGCCTACATGCGCGCGGACCACAAGGACGTCGAGGACTTCATCAAGGGTCTGATGCGGCCTTCCACCAACCCCGACGGCGAGAAACTCCCCCACGCGGTGCGCAACTGGACGAGGGTGGTCTACGGCGCCCTCTCCCCCGAGCTTGCCGCCCTCGCCCGCGAGCACGGCGTGCTCACCGTGCGCGAGCGTCCCGGGAACGTGATCGAGATCGAGGACGACATGGGCGGGATCATGGACGCCGCCGCCGAGGCCACCCGGCTCGCCCTCGCCGGGGAGGAACCCCACGTGGACTTCTCCAAGCTCCGCCCCGAGGGCGCCCCGGTGAAGAGCTCGGGCGGCACCGCCAGCGGCCCCACCAGCTATCTGATCGAGATCTACGACAACTTCCTCGAGTGGGCGAACCGCGGCGGTCCGAACGCCGGCCCGGTGGCCACGCTTCGCTACGTATACGCCCCCGTCCTCCGAGTCGTGCGCCAGGGGGGCACCCGCCGCGGCGCCGGCATGGCCACCCTCGACGTAGCCCACCCCGACCTGCTCGACTTCCTCACCGCGAAAGACCTGGACCGCGAGGCCGCCGAGGGGGATATCTCGACCTTCAACATCTCGGTCCTGATCACGAATCGCTTCATCGAGGCCCTCGAGCAGGACGCCCTTTGGCCCATTGAGCCCAAGGAGGTTCCGGGGAAGTACTACCCGGTCTTCCTGGAGGGGGAATACACCGGCACGATCCCCGACCTCCCCGAGCGGGAGGACGGCGCCCGGCCGGTTCCGGTCTTTGAAGGCGGGGTTCCCGCCAAGTGGATCTGGCACGAGATCGCCTGGCACGCCTGGGCCACCGGCGAACCAGGGCTCATCTTCATCGATCGGGTGAACGAGAAGTCGGCGCTCAAGGGCCTTGGCAAGCGTTGGGAGATCCGGGCCACCAACCCCTGCGGCGAGATCCCCCTCACCGTGGGCGAGCCCTGC
>CAYYAB010000080.1:0-6599 GCA_964469895.1 uncultured bacterium
GCTTTTTGACCTCCTCCTCCCGCAGCCTCCGCCTCAGGATCTTGCCCACCGCGGTCTTTGGGAGCTCGTCGCGAAACTCCCAGAGCTTGGGCACCTTATAGGGAGCGAGCCGCTCGCGCACGAAGGTCTCCAGGTCTTTCTCGGTCACCTTGCCCTTGTACTCGTCTTTGAGTACGATAAAGGCCTTCACCGTCTCACCG
This sequence comes from uncultured bacterium, assembly GCA_964469895.1. Lineage (GTDB taxonomy): Bacteria > Deinococcota > Deinococci > Deinococcales > Marinithermaceae > WFXV01. The sequence continues at coordinate 201 of CAYYAB010000080.1, forward strand.
CGGTAGGGGTCGGGTACGCCGGCCACCGCCGCCTCGCGCACCGCTTCGTGCTGGTAGAGCACCTCCTCGACCTCCCGGGGGTAGATGTTGTAGCCCCCGGCGATGATCATGTCCTTCTTGCGGTCGACGATGTAGAAGAACCCCTCCTCGTCCATCCGGGCGATGTCGCCGGTCAAAAGCCAGCCTTCCCGGAGAGCGGCAGCGGACTCCTCGGGCCGGTTCCAGTAACCCTTCATCACGTTCGGGCCCGCCACCGCGAGCTCTCCGGCCTCGCCAGGGGGGAGGGGGCGGAACTCGGAGTCCACGACCTTCGCGTCCACGCTGGGGAGGGGAAGTCCGATCGAACCCTTCTTGCGCTTGCCGTAGAGGGGGTTGCAGTGGGTCACTGGGGCGGCCTCCGAGAGCCCGTAGCCCTCGACGAGCTTCGCCCCGGTGAGCTTTTCGAAGCGCTCCGCCACCTCGACGGGCAAGGGCGCCGCCCCCGAGATGCAGACCTTGATCGAGCGGATGTCGCGCTTTTCGATTCCGGGGAAGGTGTTGAAGGCGACGTACATCGTCGGCACGCCGGGGAAGAGCGTGACCTTGTGGCGCTCGATCGCCCGGATCACCTGCTGGATCTCGAAGCGCGGCAGGAGCACCAGTTTGGCCGCGAGCGCGATGCCAAAGTTCATCGAGACGGTCATGCCGTAGACGTGGAAGTAGGGAAGCACCCCGAGCATGACCTCTCTCCCCGGCTGTAGGCCCGGCGCCCAGGCGAGCACCTGGTGGACGTTCGCCATCAGGTTCCGGTGGGTGAGCATCGCCCCCTTGGGGGTGCCGGTGGTGCCGCCGGTGTATTGCAGCAGGGCGAGCTCGTCGATCTCGGGTTCCGCAGGGGTGGGCTCGGGCGGGGTGTTCCGCAGGAGGGTCTTCCAATCGCGGCGCTTTGGGTGTTCGGGAACTTCGACCCACTTCCCCTCCCGCTTCATCTTCAAGGGGTAAAGGAGGTTCTTGGGAAAGGGAAGGGCGTCTTGGATTCCGGTCGTGATCACGAACTCGGTGGGCACCTCGCCCTCCACCTCGGCGAAGCGGGGCCAAAGCAGGTCGAGCATGATAAGAAAACGCGCTTCTGAGTCTCGGAGCTGGTGGGCGAGCTCGTGGGCGGTGTAGAGCGGGTTGGTGTTCACCACCACCCCACCCGCGAGCAGGGTGCCGTAAAAGGCGATGAGGAACTGGGGGCTGTTGGGGAGCATCACCGCCACCCGGTCCCCGGGTTTGAGGCCCAGGTCTTGAAGCGCTCGGGCAAAACGCTGAGTACGCTGCCAGAGCTCCTGGTAGTGGATGCGGCGGCCGAGGAAGTCCACCGCGGGATGGTTTGGAAAGCGCTCGGCTGAGGCTTGTAGGAGGTGATAGAGGGGCTTTTTCGGGTAGTCCACCTCGTGGGGGACACCGGGGTCGTAGTGGGCGTACCAGGGCCGATCCATCGCCAACCTCCTATGGGTTATTGCCACCGAGTCTAGCGTTTTAGCCTCGGTATAAGTTTTTACCGAGTCTAGTATAACGCTTTTTCCCCGGGGTACTTTGAGCGCGTGGAACTGGTCTACGCGCTGGAAGCGATTCGCCTCCCCCGGCCTTCTAGCCACCTGCAGCCGCTCGACGACGCGCTTTGGGCGCGAATCAACCGGGAGGGGGCGTTTTACCCCCGGGAGCGAGTCGAGGAGGACGAGCGCTACCGCCAGCCGATACCCTACGCGGTGCTCGTCTTTGAGGGGAAGGTTTGGCGCATGCGGCGCAAGCCAAGGGGAGGAGAAAAACGCTTGGTCGGCCGGCAGTCGATCGGAGTTGGCGGCCACGTGAACCCTGAGGACCTCTGCCGTGAGCCGGTCACCTGGGCGCTCTACCGTGAGCTCTTCGAAGAGGCCGGGGTGCGGGCGAGGCGCGCACGTCGGCTGGGGCTGATCCTCACCGACGCCACCCCGGTGGAGCGGGTGCACGTCGGGGTGCTCTACCTGGTGGTGCCCGACCGAAAGCCAGTGGTGCGGGAAGTGGAAAAGCTATCCGGTGAGCTCGTGCCCCTAGCCCAGGTGGAGGAGGAGGCCGAGGAGCTCGAGGGCTGGTCGCGGGTTGCCCTCGAGGCTCTACGCGGTATAAATTTATACTCGGTATAAGGAGGTGGGCATGCGCATCAAGAAGATCGGCGTCGTCGGCGCGGGCACGATGGGGGCAGGGATCGCGGCCCTCGCTGCCAGCGCCGGGGTCCCGGTGGTCCTCCTCGACATTCCCGCCGAGGGGGAAGACCGAAACGCCATCGTGAAAAAGGGCCTGGAGCGGGCCTTGAAGGCGCGCCCAGCCGCGTTCATGGACCCCGATCGGGCACGCCTCATCGAGATCGGGAATACCGAGGACGACCTGGAAAAGCTCAAGGATGCGGACTGGGTCGTCGAGGCGATCATCGAAAAACCCGCTCCCAAGCAGGAGCTCTTCGCTCGGCTCGAGAAGGTCCTGAAGCCGGGCGCGATCGTCTCCTCAAACACCTCGGGCATTCCCATGAAGGTGCTCACCGAGGGGCGGAGCGAGGATTTTAAAAGGCGCTTCCTCGGCACCCACTTCTTCAACCCGCCCCGCTATTTGCACCTTTTAGAGATCATCCCGGGCGAAGAGACCGACCCCGAGCTCGTCCGGGCGATGGAGTCCTTCGCTGACCGCGTCCTTGGTAAGGGCGTGGTGCGGGCGAAGGACGTGCCCGGATTCATCGCAAACCGCCTCGGCGTCTATGGCATGGTCCAGGCGGTGCGGCTGATGGAGGAATTCGGGCTTTCCATCGAGGAGGTGGACACCCTCCTTGGCCCCCTCACCGGCCGGCCGAAGAGCGCGATCTTCCGCACCGCCGACCTCACCGGTCTCGACGTGCTCCTTTTTGTCGCGGGCGAGCTTGCGGAAGCGACCGGCGAGGACTTCGCCCTCCCCGAGTGGGTGAAAAAGCTCGTCGAGATGGGCCGGCTCGGCGAGAAGACCAAGGCCGGTTTTTACAAGAAAGAGGGTAAGGAGATCTACGCCCTCGATCCCAAGACCCTCGAGTACCGCCCGCGGGTAAAGCCCAAGATTCCGGGATTCTCCGAGATCAAGGACCGGCCGCTTTCCGAGCGGCTAAAGAAGGTGCTCGAGCTCCCCGATCCTTACGGCCCCTTCATGCGGAAGTTCTTCGCCCTCACCAGCCACTACGCCCTCGAAAAGGCCCCCGAGATCGCCTACGACCTGGTGAGCGTGGACCGGGCGATGCGCTGGGGCTTTGGCTTTGAGCTCGGGCCCTTCGAGCAGATGGACGCGGTGGGGCTTGACCGCGTGGCGGGGCTTTTCGAGGAGTTCGGGCTCGGTGCGCCGGCACTGCTCGAAAAAGCCGAAGGTAATTTTTACAAGAAAGAGGGTGGCAAGAAGCTTTTCCTAACCTTCGAAGGGGGCTACGCCCCGGTGCCCCCGGTACCCGGCCAGATCACCCTCGCCGAGCTCCACGAAGCGGGCCGCGTGGTCAAGGAGAACAAGGAGGCGGCCCTCTTGGACCTGGGCGACGGCGTCCTCCTCCTTGAGTTCCGCGGCAAGATGAACGCGATCGGCGAGGGCGTCCTCTCGCTCACCGACTGGGCCCTTCGGTACATCGAGAAGGAAGGCCTCGTGGGCCTGGTCGTGGGGAACGACGACCCCCGCACCTTCTCCGCCGGCGCCAACCTGGGGCTCATCGCCATGCTCATCCAGGAGGGCGACTGGGACGAGCTCGACCTCGCCGTGCGCACCTTCCAGCGGGCCACGATGGGGCTCAAATACGCCCCCTTCCCGGTGGTGGTGGCGCCCGCCGGGCTCACCCTGGGTGGCGGCGCCGAGTACACCCTCCACGCCGATCGGGTGGTGGCCCACGCCGAGCTTTACATGGGGCTCGTCGAGGTGGGCGTGGGGCTGATCCCCGCGGGCGGCGGCACCAAGGAGCTCCTCTTCCGCTTCAGCGAGGAGCTCGCCCCTTACGACGAGGCCGACCCCTTCGCCGCCGTGCGGCGGGCATTTGAGACCATTGCCATGGCCAAGACCTCGACCAGCGCGCTGGAGGCGAAAAAGCTCGGATACCTGCGCGCAAGCGACGAGATCGTCATGAACCGCGACCGGCTCATCGGCCGGGCGAAAGCGGCGGTCCTCCACCTGGCCGAGAACTACGTGCCCCCGGTGCGGGGCTACCGCCGCATTCGCGTGCTCGGCAAGGAGGCCTTCGGCAACCTGAAGTACGCCATCTGGCAGTTTAGGGAGGCGGGTCAGATCACCGACCACGAGGTCAAGATCGCCCACGAGCTCGCCTACGTCCTCTCGGGCGGCGACGGGCCGCCGCGCGAGGTGGGCGAGGAGGAGATTTTGGACCTCGAGCGCGAGGCCTTCCTGAAGCTCGCCGGGACCAAGAAGACCCTCGAGCGGGTGCTTGCCGTGTTGAAAACCGGCAAGCCGATTCGGAACTAGGAGGCAGGTATGCGCGAAGCCGTCATCGTAAGCGCGGTTCGGAGCCCCGTGGCCCGGGGCAAGAAGAACGGGGCGCTCGCCACCGTCCACCCGGTAGACCTCTCGGCGACCGTGATGAAGGCCGCCCTTGATCGGGTCGCGTTCAATCCCAAGGAGCTCGACGACGTCCTCTGGGGCTGCGCCATGCCCGAGGCCTCCCAGGGGCTCAACATCGCCCGGCTCGCCCTGCTTCGGGCAGGGTTCCCGGTGGAGGTTCCTGGCGCTACCATCAACCGCTTTTGCTCCTCGGGCCTCCAGACCATCGCCATGGCCGCCCAGGCGGTGATGACCGGGATGGCCGACGCGGTGCTCGCCGGCGGGGTGGAGATGATGAGCCAAGTGCCGATGAGTGGCTACCACTACCGGCTCCACCCCGACCTCACCCCGGATACCTGGAGCCCGGACACCTACTCCGCCTACATCGGCATGGGCTATACCGCCGAGCGGGTCGCCGAGCGCTTCGGCATCTCCCGGGAAGACCAGGACAAGTGGGCGCTGAGGAGCCATCAGCGGGCGGCCAAGGCGTGGGAAGAGGGAAGGTTCGCGCCCGAGATCGTCAAGATCCCGGTGGAGAAAGTGACCTATAAGGGCACCAAGAAGCGGGTGGAGAAGGTGCTCTTCGAGAAAGACGAGACCGTCCGCCCCGACACCAGCCTGGAAAAACTCGCGGGCCTCCGGCCCGCCTTCAAGGAGGGCGGCACCGTCACCGCCGGAAACGCTTCGCCCTACTCCGACGGCTCCGCCGCCGTATTGGTGATGAGCCGGGAGAAGGCCGAGGCTTTGGGCCTCCCCATCCTCGCCAAGTTCCTCACCTTCCAGGTGGCGGGGGTCGAGCCCGACATCATGGGCATCGGTCCCGTGTACGCCGTCCCCAAGGCCTTCGAGAAGGCCGGGGTGACGATGAAGGACCTTGACCTGATCGAGTTCAATGAGGCCTTTGCCGCCCAGGTGCTGGCGGTGATGCGGGAGCTAGGGATGCCCGAAGAGATTACCAACGTCAACGGCGGCGCGATCGCCCTCGGCCATCCCTTGGGCGCCACCGGGGCCAAGCTCACCACCCAGCTCGTCCACGAGCTCGGCCGCCGGGGCGGGGGGCTTGGGCTCGTGACCATGTGCATCGGCGGCGGCATGGGGGCCGCGGGGCTCTTTGAGGTCTACCCCGAAGGAGGGAAGCGATGAGCGAGAAACCCCTTTGGAAAAAGGGCGGGGGCTTCCTCCTCGCCCGCGCGGAGCAGGTCTACGCACCGGAGGACTTCGACGACACCGTCCGCATGATCGCCGAGACCACCCGGACCTTCGTCGAGCGCGAGGTGCTCCCGGTCCTCCCTGAGATGGAGGAATCCAAGGAGCGGATGCTCGAGGAAAACCCAAAGCTCATGAAGAAGGCCGGCGAGCTCGGCCTGCTCGCCCCCGACATTCCGGAGGAATATGGCGGGCTCGAGCTCCCCAAGGTGGTCTCCTCGGTGATCGCGGAAAACCTCGCCGAGGCCGGGGGCTTTGCCGTCACCGTGGGCGCCCATACCGGCATTGGCACCTTGCCGATCGTCTATTTCGGTACCGAGGAACAGAAGAAGAAGTACCTTCCGAAGCTTGCCTCCGGGGAGTGGGTGAGCGCTTACGCCCTCACCGAGCCCGGGGCGGGTTCGGACGCGCTCGGCATCAAGGCCACCGCCACCCCCACTGAAGACGGGAAGTACTATGTCCTGAACGGCACCAAGCAGTTCATCTCGAACGCGGGCTTCGCCAAGCTTTTCATCGTCTTCGCCAAGGTGAACGGCGAGGACTTTACCGCCTTCCTGGTCGAGCGCGACACCCCGGGGCTCTCCTTCGGGCCCGAGGAGCACAAGATGGGGATCAAGGCCTCCTCGACCCGGCAGGTGATCCTCG
>CAYYAB010000081.1:0-3120 GCA_964469895.1 uncultured bacterium
AGCGTATGGTAGAGCCAGCCCCTGAGGTGGACCGGGGAAGGGGGGCGGGGGGTGTCGAGCAGGATGACGAGGGCAGCGGGCATGGGGCTAGAACCCGAGCTTTTTCATCAGTGCCTCGAGGTTGGCGTCTTGCTTTCGCGCGCGCTTTAGGAGGTGGTGGCCGAGCTCTCTTGCCTTTTGGGTCCTCAGCGCTTGTTCCAGCTCCGTTTTTTCCTCTTCCTTGAGTTCGGCCCAGAGAGCTGCGATCTCTTTCATGCGTTGGCCTATGTCGTTGGACCAGCGCAGGAACCCCACTTTTTCGAGGGCATCGAGCAATGCTTGGCTTTTAGGGGGGGAAGGGGGGCGCAGTGCTTCAAAATCCCCTTCGAAAGCGAAGCGCCCGTAGCCCAGGACGGTCTTCGCGCCGACGCCTTCCTCCTCGAGGGCCGTTTTGAGCAGGCGGGCGGCGAGCCCAAGGAGTTGCCGCCCCTTTTCAAGTTCCGCCTCGGGGAGCGGCACCAAGCCCAGGTAAAAGTGGAAGGTTCCCCGCGCGGTGATGAAGGGCACCGGGGTGGGAGAATCCCAGTCGGCCGGGGGCTTGCCTTTTCCCTGGTAATACTCGGGGTGGTGAACGGTGATCACGTCGGGGTCGAGCTGGAAGTCCTTGGGGTCGGGAAGGGCGTCGAAGAAGATCACCAGGCCGCTTTCCTCGGTGTCGCCGAAGATCAGTCTTTGCAGTTCGCCGCGCTGGGTCTTCCCGCCGTCAAAGGACCTCTTCCACAGGCGTTCGTCCTTCAGGTATTTCGCCGCGTAGCTGCTGGCGAGGCCCTTGAGGGCGGAGCCCGGAATGTAGGGCACGCCGTAGGCGCGGTGGAGCAGGATCGAGGTCTCGAGCACCGCGTTCGCCCCGAGCCCCACGCTCAGCCGGCCCTGCGTTTTCGCGACCGCGCCGTAGGTGAGGCCCGGACGGTGGGCGAGGGCCGCTTTATGGCGATCGAAGTAGCTTTGGTAGGCGTTCTTTACCTTCGAGCTGCGCGCTGCTTTGATGACCTCTTTGACAAGCTTGGGCTTGGACTCGGTGTCCTCCTTGTCCGAGCTCCAGAGGTATTTATCGAGCCAGAGGCCGGGGTGGGTGGCGTTGCCGGGTTCCTTGAGCGAGTCAAGCGCTTTTCGCCGGCTGGACTTTCCCCGCGCGTTTCCCACGGCTAGTCCTCCTCCCCGGGCTCCACCTTGAGCACGCTCTGGGCGAAGCGCTTGAACCAGTCGGCCACCGCCAGGGCCTCGCGGGTCATGCGGAGGTACTCGGGGAGCTCGGCCGTGCGGGCTTGCTGGAAGAAGCGGTCATACGCGTTTTGGCCGCTTTGATTCGCTCCATCGAGCTCGCCAAGGACGGAGGCGAAGTCGTGAATGAAGCGCTTATGCGCCTCGTTGCCCCGGGCCTCGACGAAGGCGATCGCTTGCACCAGCCCGGCGCTTCGCAAGAGGGCAGGGAAGCGGAGCGCCATGCTGCCGTAGTCCTTGCGGTCCTCCTTTTGTTCGTATGGCTTGACCTTTTGATAGACGAGGGTTGCCCGTTTTTGCTCCCGGGTCATGGCTCAGGCCTCCTTCGGCAAGGCGAAGGCCAGCTTGGAAAGCCCGCGGCCCACGGTGGCGTTGCCGCCGAACTGAAGGGTACGGGCGGCCAGGCCTTTGAGCTGCTCGAGGACTTCCTCGCCCGGAAGGGCCGCGCCGTTTGCCGGGCCGAAGGTCTTTGGGGCCACGCTCAGCAGGCCGTAGAGCACGCTCTCGGCGGGGATGTTCTCCTCGAACCAGAGCGCCCCCTTGGCTACGGTCTTGGTGTTTTCGTCAATGCGGATGCGGGTGACGACCTCGAGGGCGGTCTCGAGGAGAAAGCTCATCACGTCGTCGTCAAGGAAGAGCAGCCGTCCCTTCAAGGGTAGGTCGAGGCCCTGGCTGTGTTCCAAAAGCCACGTCTCCCAGGCGGTGACCCCGTCGCTCGTTTGGGCGGTGAAGTCGAGGTCCTCGAGGTAGACCTTCCCGTTATTTACGACCTCGTTCTCTTTGCCCACCAGCGCCTTTGCCTGGCTTTCGGGGTTTGCTGGGAGCTCGGGGGGGGTTAGCCCCGCCATCTCCGCCTCGCGCTTGAACCGCCGGAGCAGGTAGGGGCTGGTGGCGTAGGCGAAGACGCCGGCGTAGCTCCGGACCGGGAGCAGCAGAAGCTTGGCGTCGCCGAAGTAGGCGGCGCCGGCGTGATCCGCGGCGTGGTCGGTGTCGGGGCCGAAGATCGCCTTGGTTTTTCCGTTTTCCCCCCACGCGTTCCTGGCGGCGTCGCGGAGGACGCCCTTCACCGAGCTTCCGGGCAGGTAGGGGATCCCGGTGGCCTTTTCCCGGGCGACCGGAAGGTCCACGCTGCCGACGCCTTGCCCCACGCCCGGGTGCAGCGGGCTCAGGGCGTGGATGAAGTAAACCGCGCTCTTGCTCATTTTCTACCTCCTTGCTTCAGCCATTCGATGAACGCACGTAACGGATCCGTCTCGCCACCCACGGCCTTCAGCGGCTCGATTTCGCGGGCTTCTTCAGGCGTGAGTTCTACGGAAACCTGCTTTGGGCCCATAGGCGTATCGAGGATGTAGGGTTCGGGCAGTTTCCGGTTGCCCTCGAGCACGTAGACGAGCACCGGCCCTTTTTCCCCGTAGGGTTTGAACCCGAGGGGGCTCGCCAGGCGTTCGTAAGCCTGGCCTTTGAGCGTGGTATCGGGGGGATCTCCTTTGTCTTTATCCTTGAAATGAAAGATAATAGGAAGTCCGAACTGGCCTCTAGGAAACTTGTTCACGGGATGCCGGGGTTCGTGGCCCGGGCTGTTTTTCCGGGTGATCCGCCGTATTTCGTCGGGCTCGGGCCACTTGCTCCGCCCCCGGGCGCCGTTTCGCCACTGACGGAAGTTCTTGTAGGCCTCCGCCAGGTTCCGCCATGAGCCCGGGTAAAGGTAGAAGAGGCTATCCGGTCGCAAGTGGGGCACACCTTCCGGCCAGCCGTCGCCTTTTAGGAGATCGCGCAACTTTTCCCGTATCCCCTGTTCGGACGGAGGCTTGAAACCCTCCGGCACCACGGCCCCGAACCCCCTGCGGGTGCGGGCGCCGA
>CAYYAB010000081.1:3220-6514 GCA_964469895.1 uncultured bacterium
GGGTCTTTCGGCTCGAACCCCTCCTTGGGAAGCTCCACTTTCCGCGGCATGGCTACCTCCAAACCCCCACTACGGCGAGCCCGTAGCCGTCGCGCTGGCTTTGTTCGGGCTGCTCGGGAAGCACGCTCATCCAGCGACCCTTGACCCAGGTTTCGACGTCCCCCACCTCGCTCAGGTCCACGAAGTAGACCGAGCCCGCCGGAACGAGCCGGCGGCTGGGCTTGGGTTGGCCCGCCAGCATGTCCCAGCCCGAGACCACGAGGGGCCGGTCCACCGCGGCGGCGACCACCCTGGCCCCGCCGAAGGCGCCACCAGGGGGCAGGTACGGGCGTTCGTTCCCGCCGGTGTTGAAGTCGGCCGGAGTGAGGAGGACGAGGCGGGCCCGTTTCGTTCTTTCGATTTCACGAAGCAGCTCGCCGGGTGGCTCCGCGAGCCAGAGCGCTTCTTGCGCTTGGGGCTCCCAGAGGGCGAGCCGGCGCTCGCCGCCGAGGGGATGGATGCCGGTTAGGGCCGCTTCCAGGCTGCCGGGGCAGCTTGCCGGGAGGTCGGCCGTCACCCGGACCAAAAGGGCCAGGTCGCGCACCCCGGACAGGCGGGTGTTCTGGCCATTCAGACCGTTTCCCGTGGGGGCGGCTTCCTCCTCAGGGTAGAGGAACTCGAGGCCGCTCGTCTCGAACAGCTTCGATTCCTCGGCGGTTTGGGTTTCGGCCTCGATCTTGACGTGGGTGCGGTACTCGGTGGGCAGCCCGCGGAAGCCGAGCTCGCCGGGGCTGCCTAGCTCCAGGTACGCCTCGGGTTTCCCGCCGAGCCACGCGAGGAACCGCTCGGCGTACCAGAAGGCGGGCATCGCGGCCGACTTGACCTTGGGCATGCTTTGGGGAGCGAACACCGGCTCAAGGCCGGCGGGAAGGTTGGTGCCCGCCCCCTCCTCGATCGGTTCCGGCCCGAGGCGGTAGAGCCGGTAGCCGGCGCCTTTCTTCTTCCGGTGCTCTGGGCAGGGCTCCTCTTCCATCCGTTTAAGCACCGCGTCTTCCATCCGTTTAAGCACCGCGTCCAGCGGCGCGGGGAAGAGCACCCCGCCCGCCGCCCGGTCCAGAAGCAGGGGGCCTTCGACGCGGACGAGGGACAGAAGGTGCCTCCATTTGTCCCGGTCGCCCTTTTGGTAACCGCAGGCATACCCCACCCGCCCGCGAACGGCGCCGGCGATCACCTGGGGCGGGGGGAAGGGGTAGCCGCGCACCTTGGCCCCGGGAAAGGCGGCGAAGGGGCGGCCGTCGCGGACGATCAGCGGATCGCGGGGCTGGATGAGCAGGATCATTGGTCCTCCTTACCGGCCAGCGCCATGGCCGCGGCGAAGGGGCGGGCAGCGACGAGCTCCCCGGTGAGCCGGTCGGGGCCGATGCACTGGATGTGCTTTCGTATTTCGCCGACCACTTCCTTTTCCGCGATGGCCTTTCTTTTGAGGATGCGCACGGCTTCCTCGGCCAGAAGCGCTTTTTCCTCTTCGTCTCCGCTCGAGAGCAGCGCCGAAGCGGCTTCGCGAAGCTCGTAGGCAAAGCCGCCGGGGATCCGGTCTTGGTTGAGCCAGCGGGCGAACCGTTCAAGCCGCTCGTTGAGCGGAGGCGCCTCGTCCCAGCTGCCGCTGACCGCCGTCTCCGCGCCCGAACGGGGGGAGAAGACCACCGCCAGTGCGTTGCGCGTCTTCTTGGCCTCTTTTTCCGCTTTTCTTGCCAGGTTCAGGGCCTCGCCGAGGTCAAAGAGGTGGTGGACCACCGCGATCCCTACCGAGAGGGTGGGGGACCGGCCGGTGCCGGTGGTGAACTCCGCCAGGGCGTCCTCGAAGGCTCGGGCCAGCTCGCTGGCGCATTGCAGAGCGGTGTGGAGGGGCAGGAGGGCGAGCACGTCGTCGCCGCCGGAATAGATCAGCGAGCCCAGGTGCTTTTCCACGATTTCCTTCACCTTCTTGGAGAACTCGGTAAGCCGCGCCGAGATCCGCTGATGACCCTCCATGCTTTGCTGGTGGTCGATGGCCTTGCCCATGCGATCGCCGTCGGCGAGGAGGAGGGCGTAGTAGGGGTAGGGTTCGCGTTTCAGCTGCCGGTAAAAATCGGCGAGCTCCCTTTGGGTTTCCTCCCAGAGGGGGGCTTTTTCTCCAACGTGACCGCCTTCGTGTGCGAGTTCACGGTGGCGGCTCGGGAAGAACAGCCGGGGGTCGATTTCCTTCAGGAAGGGGAAGGCCCGGACCAGGTGATCGGGGGGCCAGCCGTCGTAGCGGACGCCAAGCTTCGATTGCAGGGCGCGGGCCTTGGCCTCCGCCGTTTCAAGGTCTTCCTTTTTCTGTCCCGCCAGGAAGGGTAAGAGGGCCATGTGGGTGGTGCTGGCGAAGGCGAGCGTTCCGCGAGGCGAGCCTTCCTCCAGGGCCAGGTACCGCCGCTTGAGGAGGTCCACGCCGGAGAGCTCCTCCCCCTCGCGGAGGCCGGCCCGATACTTGTCCGCATCGTTCGCGCCGTAGGTCACGCTCTCGAGGGAACCGCTGAGCGAGCTTTTGGGCACCGGCCCGCCCCAGGCGACCGGGGCAAAATCGCGGGTATTCTTGCGCGCCCCCATCAGGCGCTGGACCCGAGCGCGGGCGGCGGGGTAATCCCCGTTGAGGGGAACCGCCGCCCAGTAGAACTCCAGGCTGTCGAGGACCTGGCGGCGGGCGGCGTCGGGGTTTTTGAGAACCGCTTGGGTCTTCTTTCTGCCGAAAACGGACGCCATCGTCTCTTCCAAGAAGGTTCGCATGGCCTCCCGGGCGGCCTCGGCGAGGTCGGCGACCCTGCCGGGGTCCGGTTCGTTCACGATCCCCATGATCGCGTTGGGGATGCCGGCCTTCCGCAGGGCCTCGAGCTCGTCCCTGTTTTGGACCGCGGGAAAGACGAGCACGACGTCGCGTTCGAGCAGGCGCTCGGCGATTTTCCCTGCCGCTTCCGAGAGCAGCCGGCTCCCCGCGTAAAGATCCCGCGTTCTCCGGGCGGTGGCGATGAAGCCCTGCACCGGACCGATGTTGATAAGGAGTAGATAGCCCTTTCCCATGCGGTTCACCTCGCGTTTGACCGCATAGTAATACTGCTAGCTAGAATTCCCGGTGATATTTCGGAGCGGCGTCGCCGGGCGTGGCTAGTAGATGCGGGTTTCGGGCCCCGCCGCCCGGATTTTCCGGGCGAAGGCGGGGAAGGCTTCCTCGGGCACCAGCGCTACCACCGCCCCGCCGAACCCCGCCCCGGTGAGCTTGGCCCCGTAGGCCCCCAGGGC
>CAYYAB010000082.1:0-6484 GCA_964469895.1 uncultured bacterium
TACCTCTTGAACACGGTGAACTTCGAGACCCTGATCGCGAGCAAGGCGGCCCGGGTGTTGCTCGCGGCCGGGGAGGAGGCGAGCGTCGTCGACTTCTCCCCCCGCCGGGACCAAGGCGAGGACGCCGCATTGAAGGTCGCCCGCTCCGCCTACCTCGCCGGGTTCGACGGAACCTCGAACGTCGAAGCGGGAAAGCGATTCGGCATCCCGGTGGTGGGCACGATGGCCCACAGCTATGTGATGAGCTTCCCCGACGAGCTCTCCGCCTTCCGCGCCTTCGCCGAGGACCACCCGAGGCCGATCCTCCTGATCGACACCTACGACACCATGGTGGGCCTGGAGCACGCGATCGTGGTGGCCAGGGAGCTCGAGGCGAGGGGCCGCCGGCTTCTCGGCGTACGCATCGACTCCGGGGACCTCCCCGAACTCACCCGAAGGGTCCGCGCTCGCCTCGACGAGGCCGGGCTCTCCTACGTCCAGATCTTCATCTCGGGCGACCTCGACGAGTACAAGATTCGCGACTTCAAAGCCGCGGGAGGCGTGGCCTGGGGCTACGGGGTCGGTACCCGGCTCGGCACCTCCTTCGACCTTCCCGCCCTTGGCGGGGTCTACAAGCTGGTAGAGGACACCGAGGGACCGCGCATCAAGAAGAGCCCGGGCAAGCGCACCCTTCCGGGCAAAAAGCAGGTCTGGCGCCGGCCGGAGGGAGATCTCGTGGCCCTCCGGCACGAGGTGCACGAAGGGCGGCCGCTTCTCGTCCGGGCCATGGAACGGGGCCGCCGCCTCCTCCCCTCGCCCGACCTCGCTACCCTGCGCCGGATCACCCGTGAGCGGATCTTCGCCCTCCCCGAGGATCAGCGGATTATCGACCGATCGGAAGCCCCTCGTTATCCGGTCTCCCTCTCTTTGGAACTGGAAAGACTTCAAGAACAAGCCGCCCCCTGAGCGTTTTGCACCGATTTGCAACACGGACTTGCCGCCCCTTTTCCCCACGAAGTAGCATAGGGGCGGTACAAACAGAAGGAGGTGGCAAATGCTCGGAGGGTACGCACACCGGTTGGCCAAAATCGACTTGACCAACCGGACCGTTGAGTACGAGGCGCCGAAAGAGGAGGACCTCAAGCGATACATCGGGGGTCGGGGCCTCGGGGTGAAGTACGTCTTTGAGAACGGCCCAGAGGTGGATCCCCTTTCCCCCGACAACTTGCTCGCCATCATGATCGGCCCCCTCACCGGCACCCTCGCCAAGATGAGCGGACGGATCGCGGTGGTGACCAAAAGCCCCCTCACCGGGACGATCGCCGACAGCCACATGGGCGGCTGGACCGGGGCCAAGCTTAAGTGGGCCGGCTTCGACGGCCTTTTGATCAAGGGGGCGGCCCGTGAGCCGGTCTACCTCTTGGTCAAGGACGGCAAGGTCTCGATTGAGGACGCCTCCGACCTCTGGGGCAAGACCACCCACGAGGTCCACGAAATCCTAAGGCGCCGCCACGGCGAGGAAGCCGACGTGATGGCGATCGGACCCGCCGGGGAGAACCTGGTCAAGTTCGCGAACTGGGTTAATAACGACGAGCGCGCCGCCGGCCGGAACGGCACCGGCGCGGTCGCGGGGTCGAAAAAACTCAAGGCCATCGTCATCATTGGGGACAAAAACAACGTTCCCAAGCCGGTGGACAAAGAGGCCTGGCGCGAAGCCGACAAGCATGCGCTTGCCGGCATCGTCGACGAGAAGAACGTCACCGCGCCGAAAAAGGGCGGCCTCAGCGTGTACGGCACCAACGTGCTGATGAACATCGTCAACTCGATCGGCGCCCTGCCCACGCTGAACGCCCAACACACCCAGTTCGCCGACGCCGATAAGATCTCCGGCGAGTACGTCCGCGAGCACATTCTGGAGAAAGACAACACCTGCCACGCCTGCCCGGTGGCCTGTAAGAAGATGGTCAAGATCCGGGTCAACGGCGAGGAGATCGTGTTCGAGTCGGTGGAGTACGAATCCGCCTGGGGGCTTGGCGCCGACGTGGGCAACGGCGATATCCACTGGGTGGGTTACGCGATCTATCTGGCGAACGCCTATGGCATGGACACGATCGAGCTGGGCAACGTGCTCGCGGTGCTCGCCGAGGCCACCCAGCGCGGCTATGTCTCCGAAGCCGACGGCCTCAAGTGGGGTGACAAACAGAAAGAGGCCGAGATCATCAAGAAGATCGCCCTGCGCGAGGGCTTCTACGAGAAAGCTGGTGAAGGCGCCGCGGGCTTTGCCAAGCTTCTCGGCCACGAGGAGCTGGCGATGAGCGTCAAGGGACAGGCGATCCCCGCCTACGACCCCCGCGGGCTCAAGGGGATGGGCATTGCCTACGCCACCAGTAACCGCGGCGCCTGCCACCTCCGGGCCTACACCCCGGCTTCGGAGCTCCTTGGCGTGCCCTACAAATCCGACCCCCTGGAGTGGAAGGGCAAGGCCGAGCTCACCATCCTGCTCCAGGACCTCTCGGGCTTCACCGACTCGCTCGACGTCTGCAAGTTTGCCCAGTTCGCCGAGGGCCCGGAGGAGTTTGCGGAGCAGTTCTCCGCCTACACCGGGATGAAGATCACGGCCGAGGACGTTCTCAAAATCGGCGAGCGGATCTACAACCTGGAGCGCTACTACAACAACCTGGCGGGCTGGGGCGAGGGCTCGGACTACCTGCCCGAACGTTTCCTCAAAGAGCCTTCCGACTCCGGTGGCTCCAAGGGCCACGTCACCGAGCTTGCGGAGATGCTCGCCGAGTACTACGAAAAGCGCGGGTGGAAGAACGGCGTGGTGCCAGAGGAGAAGCTCAAGGAGCTGGGAATCCTCTAGCGGAAGTGCCAGGAAAAGGGGCGGGGTACCCCGCCCCTTCTTTTCTTTCTGGCAACGCCCTCCTACGAAACCTCTGGGGTTAAGATTCGGCACCCAGTCTATCGCCGGGGGCGATCCGGTACCCCCGGGCCCAGGCCTCAGCCGGCATGGGGCGCTTGCCCTCCGGCTGAACCTCGATTAGGCGCACCGCCCCCGCGCCGGCGGCGACCCGGACCCCCTCGGGTTCCACCGCGAGCACCTCCCCCGGCATCCCCTCGCCGGGCTCGGGGCGAAGGGCGTGGACCTTGACCCTTTTTCCCCGGTGCCAAAACCAGCTCCCCGGCCAGGGCTGGACCCCGCGGTGGCGAGCGAGGATTTTTTCCGCCGGCTCCTCAAATCGGATCCGCCCATCCTCCTTGGTGAGCAAGGGAGCATAACTCGGCTCGCCCTCCTGGGGCCTTGGGCTCTCGTGCTCGAGGTTTTCGAGCACCTCGAGTAAAAGGGGAATCCCGAGGTCCCGAAGGCGCTCGGAGAGCTCGGCGGCGGTCTCCTCCGGAAAAATGGGCACCCGGAGCTGGCGGTAGAGGGGACCGGTATCCATTCCTTCATCGAGCCGCATGATGCTCACCCCGGTCTCGGTCTCCCCCTCGATCAGCGCCCAGTTCACCGGGGCCGCCCCGCGGTACTTGGGCAGGAGCGAGGGGTGTAGGTTCAAAAACCCAAACCGGGGTACCGCGAGCACCTCGGGCGGGATGAGCTTGCCGTAGGCCGCGACCACCGCGGCTTCGGGCGAAAGTGCCTTTAGAGCCTTGAGGAACTCGGGGTTTTTCTTAAGCCGCTTCGGCTTTGAGACCGGGATGCCGAGCTCCCTTGCCCGGGCCGCGACCGGGCTTTCCTTTAGCCTCATCCCACGGCCCGCGGGCTTATCCGGCTGGGTGACGGCGAGGGCTACCTCGTGGTGCTCGGCCAGGGCCTCGAGCACCGGCACCGCCCAGGCCGGGCTCCCGAAGAAAACGATCCGCCTCAACGGGCAAGCTCCCGCAAGAACGCCTTCGCCTCCCTCTGCATCCGAGCAAGCTCGGCGCGGTTTTCCTCTAGGAACCGCTTTCTCAAAGGGGTCGGCAGGCGGTCGAAGAAGAGGATCCCTTCCAGGTGATCGAACTCGTGCTGGATGATCCGGGCCAGGTAGTCCTCGGCTTCCAGGACCTTGGGGTTTCCGTACTCGTCCTGGTACTCAAGGCGCACCCGGAACTTCCGGGGCACGTCGTCGGAGTAAAGCCCGGGGAGCGAGAGGCAGCCCTCGGTACCCACCTGCTCCCCCTCAGCGAAGGTGATGCGGGGATTCACCATGACGAAGGTTTCCTTGACCCGCTTCTTCAGCGGAACCCGCTCCTCTTCCTCCTCCGGGAGATCCTGGTAAAGGGCGGCGACGAAGATGCGCTTAGCCTCCCCCACCTGAGGCCCGGCGAGGCCCACCCCGCCGGCCTCGAACATCGTCTCGAGCATGTTCTCCGCAAGGCGCGGAATCTCCGAGAAATCGGTCACCGGCCGCGCCTTTTTGCGCAGGATGGGATCTCCGTAAAGCCGAATCGGCAAGACCTCGGCCACGCCCCCATTTTGGCACTACCGGGCGGGGACGACCACGAACCGGCCCCAGGGCGAATCCAGCGCGTAGACCCCCTTGGGGAGCTTGAGCTTGATCGGGGCCAGGTAGCTCCCGACGCGCCACTCCACCTCGCCGGCGACGAAGGCGAGGTCGGCGAGGAGCCGAGGGGGACCCACCACCCGCACGGTGCGGGGCACCTCGACCTTTTCCACGCTGAGCTCGGGGGGCGGTCCGGGAAGCGCAAGCGGCAAGGTCTTCAGAGTGAGGAGCGGGCCGGCGAAGTGCACCCCGGCCTCGGCCGGCTCCACCACGACCCCGGGGAGCACGGCGCCGTCTGCGTCCACCGCCGCCACCGCGAGGGGCTCCCCCCCGAGGGCGAGGGCAAAAGCCGCCCGCCGCACCTCGGTCGCGGGACCGCGGATGCGCACCCGCCGGGGCTCGGGAACGAGCGCCTGGTTCGGTCGGAACGCGTAGAGGTTGAGCTCGCGCTCGAGCACCCGCTCCACCCGGGCCTCGACCCGGGCGGGCACCACCTCGGAAAGCGCCACCCCGGCCGGAAGCTGCACCCGCACCGGACGGTCAAACGGCCCCTCCTCCACCCCCGAGAGGTCGAGGTAGGCGAGCACCGCCTCGGGCTTCAGCCCCTCGACGATCCGGGCCTCGCCGCGGACCCGGACCAGCACCCGCTCGGGCACTCCCACCGCCACCCGGTCGGGCCCGAGCCCGATGACCTCCAGCGGGCGCTCGAGCGCCCGCTCCACCACCGGCCCGGTCTCCTTAAGCTGATACCAGAGCAAAAACGCCGCCAGCACCGCGAGCACCTTTGCCTGCCAGCGGTGCTTGAGCCGTTCCCAGAGCCTAAGCGGCGGCACCGAAGACCTCCAAAAGCCGTTGGCGGAGCTCGCTCGGGGTCAGGTTGCCGGAGAGCTCCCCCCGCTCGGCCAAGCGAATCGTGCCCCGTTCCTCGCTGACCACGATCACCAGCGCGTCGCTCTCCTCGGAAAGCCCCACCGCCGCCCGGTGCCGGGTGCCGAGGTAGACGAGGTCCTCGCGGTCGGAAAGGGGAAACACGCAGGCGGCGGCGTAGAGCCGCCCGCCCCGGACGATCACCCCCCCGTCGTGGAGGGGCGTGCCCACGGTGAAGATCGTCTCGAGCAGCCGCGCCGAGATCCGGGCGTCCAGCACCTCGCCGCTCGCCGCGTACTCGCCGAGGGGGGTGCGGCGCTCGACCGCGATCAGGGCCCCGAGCCGCCGGGCGGCCATCCGCTCGACCCCACGCACCAGCTCCTCAAGCGCCTCGGAACCGGCGCCCCCGGGCCCGATCCGGCCCCGGCCCAGGTGCTCGAGGAGCCCCCGGAGCTCGGGCTGGAAGACGACGATCAGGGCGAACATACCGAGCGTCGCGGCGTTGCCGAGCAGCCAGCCGAGCGCCCGGAGCCCAAGCTTGTCGGCGACGAACCAGACCGCGACGTAGACCACCAGGCCCCGGATCAGGTTCAAGGCCCGGGTTTCAGCGATCAGCTCGTAGAGGTAGTAAAAGAGTACGGCGACGGCGAGGATGTCGAGGACGTCGCGCCAGTCCATCTACACGAAGGCCTCCCCCGGTCCGTCCCAAGCAATGCCGAACGCCTTCGCGAGGCTCGCGGCGAGGTCGGCGAAGGTCTCGCGGGTCCCGAGGTCGCGCCCGGCGAGGCCCGGGCCCGCCGCGAGCAGCATCCCGTACTCCCGGGTGTGATCGGTGCCCCGATAGGTGGGGTCGTTGCCGTGGTCGGAGACGATCCAAAGGTGATCCTCCGGCCCGAGCCGCTCCAGGAACTTCGGCAGGGCGCGGTCGAACTCGTAGAGCGCGGCGGCGTAGCCAAAGGGGTCGCGCCGGTGGCCGTATTTCGAGTCGAAGTCCACCAGGTTGGTGAACACGAGGCCGGTGAAATCCTCCTCGAGGAGGGCGAGGGTCTTCTTGATGCCGTCGGTGTTGTCGTCGGTGTGGACCTCGCGGGTGAATCCCCGGTGGGCGTAGATATCGGGGATCTTGCCCACGCCGACGACCTCGAGCCCCG
>CAYYAB010000083.1:0-6431 GCA_964469895.1 uncultured bacterium
TTAAAGCGCACCCGGCCGTCCTGGGGGACGCGTTTTTCCGCGATGTTGAGCCGCCCCATGATCTTGATTCGGGCGATGATGGCGTTGGCGGCGCTTTTGGGGAGCTTGGTGTATTCCCGGAGGGTGCCGTCCACACGGATGCGCACCAGTACGTGGTCCTCGCGGGGCTCGACGTGGATGTCCGAGGCCTCCTGCAGGTAGGCGTCCCGGATGATCTGGTTGACGAGGCGGACGACCGCGTTGTCGTCGAGGGCGGTTTCTTCCTCGGCTTCCTCCTCGGCCCGGCTTTGGGCGAGCTCGCGGGCGAGCTCGGAGAGATCGCCCCCGCCGAAATAACGCTCGATCAGTTTGACGATTTTGTGCTCGGTGGCTACCGCGGGTTGTATCTCCTTGCCGGTGAGGATGCGGAGGTCGTCGATGGCGAAGATGTTGCGGGGGTCCTTCATCAGGACGACAAGGCGATCGTCCTCGAGGTGGTGGGGGAAGACGGTATAACGTCGGGCGGTGGCCTCGGGAATCATCTCGGCGGCCCGGGGGTCGGGTGGGTTCTCGTCGGGGTCGATGTAGGGATAGCCGAGCTGGATCGCCAGCGACTGGGCCAGCATCTCGGGGCTGATCTTTCCCGATTGAATCAGGGTGTCCTCGAGCTTCCCACCCCCCGCCCGCTGACGCCTGAGCGCTTCCTCGATGTCTTCGGGACTTACGAAACCGAGCTCGACCAGGATCTCGCCGAGAGGACGGGTGCGGCCGAGCTTGGTCTGTACCATCAATGCTTCGGCGAGCTCTTCGCGGCCCAGCTTGCCGGATTCGACCAGGGCTTCCCCGAGTCGGGGCCGCTCGGGATAGACTCGTTTAAAGAGCGCGTCCCAGGCCGTGGGAGTGGTGAGGAGGAAGCGGACCTTGCGTTTCAAGAGGTCCTTGACCTCGTCCCGGTGCCGGGGGTCGCCGAGGATGACGGTGACCTCGCCCTTTTTCTCTTCCACCGGAATCGCCTGGTAGCGGAGCGCGTCGGCCCGGAGGAGGTAGGAGGCGACCGCTGGGTCGGGATCCAGGTCGTCGGTTTCGGGGAGGAACTCGAGCCCCTCCTTCTCGGCGATCGCCCGATAGAGATCGATCTCGTTCAACCACCCCTGTTTGATGAGGACCCGACCCAGGAGCTCGCCGGTCTTTTCCTGCTCGGCCAGCGCCCCCTCAAGCTGTTCCGGGGTGATCAAACCTTTCTGCACCAGGAACTCCCCGAGTCGGACCTGGCCCTCGGGGGTGGTTTGGGGTTTCTCTGGGAGTTTTAGCCCGAGCTCGGGGTAGTTCTTGGCGAGGGCGTATTGAAAGGAGGAGCGGAGGGTCTGGTAGGGCTCGACCTCGAGCCCGGTCAGGTCCTCCACCTCTTCAATCTTGAGGTTGTCGAGGGGATCGGTGAAGGCGACCCGCAGCTTGTCTCCCTCCCGGGCGAAGGGGATGGCCTCGAGCTCCCGGGCCCGCTCCGCCGGCAGAAGGGCCCGGACCTCGGGTGGAATCTCGAGCTCGTGAAGGTCCACCAGCGGGATGCCGAACTTCTCCTCAATCGCTTGGGCGATCCGTTGCTCGGAGAGGAGGCCCATCTCGACCAGGGTGTCGGCGAGGCGTCCGCCGACGGCGGCCTGGCGTTCGAGCGCCCGCTGCAAATCCTCGTCGGAGACAATTCCGCTTTCGATTAGTGCGGCACCAAGCCGTTTGTCGGCAATGGTCAGCGTGCTCATCCTAGCCCTTGCCTCCCTCGTATGGCGTTCCTTTCATACTATTTCCCTTGCTCCGGTGGTGTCGTTCAAATCGGCGCAGCCAACGGGTATGGGGGAGGGCGTCTTCGGCGAGGGGTTCCACCAGCGCGAAGCGAAGGCCCAAAAGCCGCGCCCCCAGGAGATCGGTGAAGACCTGATCCCCCACCGCGAGCACCTCGTCCTTGGGGAGCCCGAGCGCCTTCAGGCCCCAGAGGAAGCCAAAGGGTAGCGGTTTGGCCACCGGCCCCGCCCCGGGGACACCGAGGACCGCGGCCGCCCGCCGCACCCGGTGGGGCTTGGCGTTGGTGACCAGTGCGAGGCGGATTCCGTGGGCCTTGAGCGCTTCGGCCCAGCGGCGGACTTCCTCGGGGAGCGGGCCCGCGTCCTTGGGGGGGAGCAGGGTGTTGTCGAGGTCGAGCAAGAGCCCCCGGACCCCGAGCTCCGAAAGGCGCTTTGGGGTGAGCTCGGTGACCCGGGCAAGCCGGAGCTCGGGCTCAAGGCGCACGCTGGATCACCCCCCACATGCGCCCGCTTCTTTTCCCCTGGCGCCGGTAGGAAAAGAGGTCTTCGCTTTCGAAGGTACAGCGGCGCACGTTCCAGACCTGCGTGACCCCGAGCGATTCGAGCCGGGCCTCGATGGCGGCGGCGAGATCGAGGCGAAAGCGGCCGGGTTCGAGGGGATCGGGGAAGGCGAACCCCCCCACCGCCTCCACCACCTCCGGGCCCACCTGGTAGCACTTGCCGCAGATGCCCGGACCGATGGCGACCCGGAGTCGTCTCGGATCGCTGCCGAAGGCCTCCTGCAGGGTGCGCACCGCGTTCTCCACGATCCCCGCGGCCACCCCGCGCCAACCGGCGTGGACCGCGCCCACCGCGCCGGTTTCCGGGTCCTCGAGGAGCACGGGGTAGCAGTCGGCCACCGAGACGCGGAGCAGGAGCCCCGGCACGCGGGTCACCGCTCCGTCTCCCTCCCCAATCCCCGGTCCCTCGGCCACCACCACCCGGTTTCCGTGGACCTGGTCGAGGCCGAACTCCGGGGGATCTCCGAAGGCGGCCCGGACCCGGCGCCGGTTCTCGGCGACGCGCGCGGGCTCGTCGCCTACGGCAGGGGAAAGATTCAGGGTGGCATAGGGGCCCTCCGAAACCCCGCCCGCCCGGGTGGTGAAGGCGTGCGGGCTTTCCAGAATCGGCGCGCGGATCCAGCTAGGATGCACGGTTTCCAGTTTAATCCCTGGATTTCTTTCCGCCTACCCCCACTTGGGGGGCGAAGCGGGGCGCGCGACGCTCGAAGAACGCGGCGATGCCCTCCTTTAGATTTTCGCTTTCCCGAGCCCAGGCGTTGGCCAGGGTGGCGTGGGCAAAGGCCTCGAAAAGGCCCATTCCCGGGAGTTCGGCGAGGAGGGCCTTGGTGAGCCGGATCGAGGTGGGGGCGCCGGCAGAGGCCCGTTCGGCGAGCTCGAGGGCGGCGTCGAGCAGCTGTTCCCCGGGCACCACCCGGTTCGCGAGGCCGAGCTCGAGCGCCCGCCGGGCGGGAATGAGCTCGCCGGTAAGGAGCAACTCCCGGGCAGGCTTCTCCCCGAGGTGGCGCAAGAGGAGGACCGCCACCAGCGCGGCGACGAAGCCGATCTTGACCTCGGTGAAGCCAATCCTCGCGTCCTCGGCGAAGACCGCGAGGTCCGAGGCGAGCACGAGCCCCGCGCCCCCGGCCACCGCCGGGCCGTTCACCGCCGCGATCGTGGGCTTGGGGAAGGTGTAGAGCCGGAGGAAGAGGGCGGCGAGCTCCTCGGAGTGGGCAAGGTTGGCCTCGGCCGAAAGCTCGGTGAGCTTTTTCAGGTAGTCGAGGTCGGCCCCGGCGGAAAAAGCCTTGCCCGCCCCGGTGAGCACCACCGCCCGCACCCCGGGCTCGGCCTCGGCCGCCTCCAGCGCGGCCATGAGCTCGGCCACCAGCTTCCGGGAGAGGGGGTTTCGGCGCTCGGGCTCGTTCAGGGTGAAAACCCGCACTCCTCCCCGGTCCTCGGCGCGCAGGGTTTGCATGGTCCTAGGATAAGGGGGATGGCGGGCCTTCACGAACTTAGAGACCGGGTCGCCGAGGCCCTTGCGGCCTACCGCCGCTGCCGGGAACGGGAGGAGGCGGAGTACGGCGAGGAGTACCTCGAGGTCACCGAGATGGAAGACGAGGGGCCGGCCCCCGACCCTTGCGCCCGTGTCTTTGCGGCCCTCCTCGACGCAGTGCGGGCCTATGAGGGTGCAGGGGGCAAGCGGGCTGAGCTCGACCTAGGCGCGTACCGCGAGGAGGTGGAGCGGGCGCTCGGCTAGGCCCGGGCGACCCTGCGGATCTCGGGGATCTCGAGGAGCCGCGCCTTGATGCGCTCGAGCTCCTCCTCGTCTTTGACCTCGAAGTGGATCTGCATCCGGGCGGTGGTCCCGTTCACCTGGGTGTGGGCCCCCTGCACCGACTTCCCCATGCCGGCGAATACGTCCATCACGTCCCGAAGCAGCCCGGCCCGGTCGTCGGCCTCGAGCCTGAGCACCACCGGGTAGTTCCCCTGACCTTCCTCCCAGCGGGCGGCCACCACCCGCTCGGGCTCGGTCTCAAGGAAGCGGCGCATGTTGGGGCAGTCGGCGCGGTGGATCGTCACCCCCCGCCCGCGGGTGACGTAGCCGAGGATCGCGTCGCCTCGCACCGGCCGGCAGCAGGCGGCGAGTTTTAAGGGCGCCTTGAGGTCGCCCTCGAGCCGGATCGGGAGGCGGCTTTCGGGGAGGGCCTTAGGCTTTTTGGGGCTCTCCTTGGGCTTCGGGTAAAGGTAGCGGGCCACCTGCTGGGGGGTGACCCGGCCGTGGGCGAGGGCGAGGAAGAGGTCTTCCGGGGCCGGGGTGCCGGCGAGGGCTCCGGCGGCGCGCTCGAGCTCCGACTCCTTGGGAAACGCGAGCCCCCGCCGCTTGAAGTAGCGCTCGAGCATCCGCCGCCCCTTCTCGAGCTCCTCCTCGCGTGCCTTCGCCCGGAAGAAGTGGCGGATCTTCTGGCGGGCGCTTCGCGTCCTGGCATAGGCCAGCCAGTCCTTGGAGGGCTGCGGGGCCTTGCCGGTGATGATCTCCACCATGTCGGCGTTTTGCAGTTCATAGGAAAACGGCACGATGCGGCCGTTCACCTTGGCCCCGATCATGCGGTGGCCGACCTCGGTGTGGATGTGGTAGGCGAAGTCCACCACCGTCGCCCCCCGGGGCAGGTTGATCACCTTGCCCTTGGGGGTGAAGACGAAGACCCGGCTGCCGAAGATCTCCCGGGCGATCGTCTCCACGAAGTCGCGGGAGCTCGAGAACTCCGCCTGCCACTCCTGGATCGCCCGCATCCAGGAGACCCGCCTCTCCACCTCGCGGGGGTCGGTGATCCCCTCCTTGTAAAGCCAGTGGGCGGCGATCCCGTACTCCGCTTGCCGGTGCATCTCCAGGGTGCGAATCTGGATCTCGAGGGGGGTGCCCTCCTCGGTGATCACGGTGGTGTGGAGGCTCTGGTAGCCGTTGGGTTTCGGGATCGCGAGGTAGTCCTTGATCCGGCCAGGGATCGGTTGCCAAAGCTGGTGCACGAGTCCCAGGGTGTGGTAGCAGACCTGTTTGCCGAGTTTTTCTTCGTCTTTGGGCTCGAGGATCACCCGGAGCGCGAGCAGGTCGTAGATCTGTTCGAGGCTCTTCCCGTCCCGCTGCATCTTGCGCCAGATCGAGTAGAGGTGCTTGGTCCGCCCGCTGATCTCGAAGCGCCGGATCCCCGCCCGCAGGATCGGGTCCTTCTGCAGGTGGGCCTCGAGCTTTTCCCGGGCCCGCTCGATCACCTCGGCCCGGATGGCCCGGTGGGCTTCGAGGCGTTTTTTGAGTGCCCGGTACTCGGCGGGGTAGAGGTACCGAAAGGCGAGGTCTTCTAGCTCGGTCTTGAGCTGCCCCATGCCCAGCCGGTGGGCGAGCGGCGCGAAGATCTCCAGGGTCTCCTGGCTGATCCGGCGCTGTTTTTCCGGGGGCATGAACTCGAGGGTGCGCATGTTGTGGAGCCGGTCGGCGAGCTTGACGATCACGATGCGCACGTCCTCGGTCATGGCGATGAACATCTGGCGGAGGTTCTCGGCCTGCTCGTCCTCGAGCTTTTCCGCCATCTTGGGGAGCTTGGAGACCTTGGTCTCGCCCTCGACGATGCGCCGCACCCCGGGGCCGAACCGCGCCTCGATCTCCTCGAAGGTCACCGGGGTGTCCTCCACCGTGTCGTGGAGGAGCCCGGCCTGAAGGGTCTCGAGGTCCATCCCAAGCCCGGCCAGGATCTCCGCCACCGCCACCGGGTGGGTGATGTAGGGCTCGCCGCTTTTCCGCTTTTGCCCCTGGTGGGCTTCGAAGGCGAAGGCCAGCGCCTCCTTGAGCCTGACCTGCTCCTCGGGGTAGAGGTAGGCCACCTTTGGCGCCAGCTGTTGCCAGAGGGTTTCGACGCTGACCTCGCGCATGCTTGATACCGGTCGGGGGTTTTTCCTGTCCCCAGTTTAGCAAAGGACCCCCCGGAGGCCCGGGGGGTCTTCTTGGTGCCGGGAAGGGGACTTGAACCCCTACGGGCTAAGCGCCCACTAGCCCCTCAAGCTAGCGCGTCTACCAATTCCGCCATCCCGGCAGGCCGACGCGCGACTTTCATCTTAGAAAGCGGGA
>CAYYAB010000084.1:0-6430 GCA_964469895.1 uncultured bacterium
CCGCTTCATAAGCCCCACCCCGTGCTCGCCGGTGATCACGCCGCCGGCCTCGAGGGCCACGCGGGCGATCGCGTGGGCGAGCTCGTGGACCTTCGCCAAGTCCTCTCCGGGCCCGTAGAGGATGTTGGGGTGGAGGTTGCCGTCGCCGATGTGACCGAACTGCACCAGGGGAAAACCAAAGGCTTCGCCCAGGTCGCGGATCTTGTGGACCACCTCGACGAGTTTCGAACGGGGTACGGCGATGTCCTCGTTGAGCTTAAAAGGCTTGATCCGCCCGAGCGCCGGGCTCACCGCCCGTCGGGCCTGCCAGAGCCTTTCCGCCTCGGCGGCGTCCCGGGCCCTTTGGACCCGGGCCCCATGGGCCTTGAAGGCGTCGGCCACCAGGGCGAGCTCCTCCTCCACGATCTCCTCGTCGTCCCCGTCGGTATCCACGAGGAGCATCGCTCCGGCCTCGGTATCGAGTCCGTAGCCAAACGCCGCCTCCACGGCCCGGATGCAGCCCTGGTCCAAAAACTCAAGCTTCGCCGGTACCGCCCCCCGCCGGATCGCCTCGAAGGCGGCGGCGGCCGCGTCCTCGACGCTCCCGAAAAAGGCGGCTAAGGTGCGGGTGTACTTGGGCAGGGGCTCGAGCCGCAGGGTGACCTCGGTAAAGACCGCGAGCGTCCCCTCACTCCCGATCAAGAGGCCGAGCAGGTCGTGGGCCTCGCGCCCCGGGATCTCGTGAACCCGGCCCTCCGCGTCCACCACCTTGGCCGCGACTACGTAGTCGCCGGTGACCCCCTTCTTGAAGCACTGGGGGCCGCCCGCGTTCTCCGCCAGGTTCCCGCCGATCGTGCTCATCTTGAAGCTCGCGGGATCGGGAGGGTAGTAGAGTCCGAAGGGCTTCGCCCGCTCGCTTACCCAGGCGGTGACCACCCCCACCTCGGCGCGGGCGAGCCGGGCCTCGGGGTCGATCGTGAGCCGGGTCATGCGGTTCGTCGCGAGTACGATCCCCTCCTCGGTAGGCACCGCCCCGCCGGAAAGTCCGCTGGCACCGCCGCGAACGAAGAGAGGAAGCCCCGCCTCCCGGGCAAACCGCACCACCCGGACCACCTCCTCGGTGGTCTCGGGGTAGACCACGGCAAGCGGGATGACCCCCTCGGTGATCGCGTCGTAGCGATGAAGCACGCGGTCGGCGAGGTCGAGCTTGACCTTCGCCTCTCCCAGTTCGGCGGCCAGGGCCCTGAGGTTCGACATCTCTTGATAGTCTAGCGGCATGCGGTACTGGCTGGTGAAGTCCGAGCCCGGCGAGTATTCGATTCAGGAGTTCGAAGCCGAAAAACGCGCGGTCTGGGACGGGGTGCGCAACTACCAGGCGCGGAACTTCCTAAGGGAGATGGAGGAGGGCGATCTCGTGCTCTTTTACCACTCGAACACAAAACCCCCAGGGGTGGTAGGGCTCGCCCGGGTAGCGCGGGCCCGGATCCCCGACCCCACCCAGTTCGACCCCGAGTCCAAGTACTACGACCCCAAAAGTACGCCCGAGAACCCTCGCTGGATCACGGTGGAGCTCGAGCACCTGGAGACCTTCCCCCGCATGGTCCCGATCGAGGAGTTAAGGGCCCGCTTCTCCCCCGACGATCTCTTGCTCCTAAGGCGGGGAAACCGCCTCTCGGTCATGCCGGTGCCCAAGGCGGTCTTTGAAGAAATCGTCCGTCTTGCGAGGTCTTGAGTGGAACCCGTGGTCATTGCACACCGGGGCGCCCGCAGCCTGGCCCCGGAAAACACCCTAGCCGCCGCGCGCAAGGCCTTCGCCCTCGGGGCCGACCTCTGGGAGACCGACGTCGGCGTGAGCAAGGACGGTGCGCTAATCCTCATGCACGACGACAGCCTGGCCCGCACCACCGACGCGCCCACTCGTTTCCCTGAGGCCGCCCCCTGGATCTTCACCACCTTCGAGCTCAAAGCGCTCCGGACCCTCGACGCGGGCAGCTGGTTTTACGAGACCGATCCCTTTGGCGAGGTGGCCGCCGGCCACGTACACGAGAACTACCGGGGCGAACGGATTCCCACCGTGGAAGAGGCCCTCCGCCTCACCCAGGAGCTTGGCTGGCGGGTCAACCTCGAGCTCAAGCGCCAGCCCCCTCCCATGGACACCTTTCCCATTCTCGAGTCCACGCTGGAGGAGATCCGCGCGATCGGCCTGGGACCGGACACGGTGGTGCTCTCCTCCTTCGACCTCGACCTGATGCGAAGGGCCAAAAGGCTCGCCCCCGAGTTCCGGGTGCAAGCGGTGCTCGGCTTTCACCGGGACCGCCCGATCGACTGGGACGCCGCCCGCGACTTCGACGAGCTGAACCCCCGGGCGTCGCTCACCCCTCTCGAAAAGGTGCGCGCCCTGGCAAGGGCGGGAAAACGCGTCTACCCCTGGACCGTAAACGACCCCGAGGAGGCTCTTCGCTACTTCGAAGCCGGCGCCGCCGGGGTCTTCACCGACTACCCCCAGCGCATCGTGCCGCTTTTGCGTTAGGGTGTACCCATGCCTAACGTGCTCATCGTAAACGGCTACCCCCGGGCGAGCCGGGAGAGCTTCGAACGCGAGGGGGTCACGCCACCCCATTACCTTTACCAACGGCTGGTCGAGCGCTACCTTCCGGGGGCCGAGGTCCAGGCCTACTTCGTCGCCGATCCCGAACATCCCTTACCCACGGACGCCGAACTTAAACGCTTTTCCGCGGTCATCTGGACCGGGTCCGACCAGACGATCTACCATGACCATAAACCCGAGGTCGCCCGCCAGATCACGCTGGCAAAACGCCTCCTCTCCCTCGGAATCCCCCAGTTTGGAAGCTGCTGGGGGGCCCAGATGGCGGCGGTGGCCGCGGGAGGCGAGGCGGCAAAGAACCCGAAAGGTCGCGAGTGGGGCTTCGCCAAGGACCTCACCCTCACCGAGGCGGGGAAAGACCACCCCCTCACCGAGGGCAAGCCCGATCCCTACCAAGGCTTCGAGATGCACCTTGACGAGGTCACCCGCCTACCCGAAACCGCCACCCTGCTCGCCACCGGAAGCCACACCCGGGTCCAGGCGATCGCGGTGGAAACCGAGACCGGGAGCTTTTGGGCGACCCAGTACCACCCTGAGTACGACCCCCTCCAGTACGCGAAGCTCCTCGCCGCCCGCAAGGAGGCGATGGTCCGGGAAGGCTTTTTCCCGAGCGAAGAGGCGGTCCTTGCCTACGCCAGGGACCTCGAGGCCCTTGCCGAACGGCCCAAGGACCGCACCCTTCGGAAAAAGCTCGGGGCCGACGACACCCTGCTCGAGCCCGCGATCCGCGAACGCGAGTTCAAGAACTGGATTGCTTACCGGGTACTCCCCCGCCTTTGAGCCCTTCCCAGACCACCTGGGAAAGGTGTTTCACCTCGACCCGGGGCCCGAACTTCCGGGCGCCGAGGTCGAGCTGAAGCAGGCAGCCCGGGTTCTCCACCGTGAGCACGCTCGCCCCGGTCGCCCGCACCGAGGCCATCTTCTTCTCCAGAATCTTCATCGAGGTCTCGGTGTGGGTGAGGTTATAGACCCCGGCGGAACCGCAGCAGTCGGTGCTCCCCTCCATCGGGTGGTAGTCGGTAGCAAAGGTGAGGATGCGCTCGGGTTCGTCCTTGATCCCCTGCGCGTGGCAGGCGTGGCAGGCGTGCTGGTGGGTGGTAGCAAAGGGAAAGCGCACGTCGCCCGGGAGCCCCACTTCGTCTAAAAACTCGGAGAAAAGCCGCACCCTTTTCGCCACCCGCTCCGCCTTCGGGCCATAGACCGGATCGCCTTCAAAGTGCTCGGCGTACTTCTTGAGCTCGGCGGCGCACGCAGCGCAATCGGTGACGATGTAGTCGGCCTCGAGCTCAGCGTAAAAGTCCAAGTTTTTCTTGGCGAGCCGCTCGTAACCCCGAAGGTCCCCCTCCTCGATGTGGGGCGCCCCGCAGCAGGTGGTCTCGCGGGGGATCACCACCTCAAACCCCGCCGCCCGGAGCACGTTCACCGTGGCCTCGCTCGCCTCGGAAAAGACCAGGTTCATCACGCAGCCGAGGAAGAAGGCGACCCGACCCCGGGGCGGGCTATCGGGCTCGAGCCTCTTTGGCCCGGTAAGGCGAAGCGCGAGCCGGACCGGCTTTTCCGGCAGAAGGCTCTCGGCGAAGGCGAGCTTCTTAAGCCCGAGCCTTTCCAGCACCCGCGTGCGCCGGACCAGGCGCTGGAGCCCCGAGCGCTGATAGAAGACGAGGAAGAGGTTGGCGAGGTCGATGAGCAGGGGGTAATGGAAAAAGCGAAGCGCGATCGCGGTAAAGGCGTCCTTCGGCCTCCCCCCCTGCAGGGCCACCCGGGCGTCGAGCGCGGCCTCCCCGGGCTTGACCCCGTTCGGGCAAACGGTCTGGCAGGCCCGGCAGTCCAGGCAGTCGTAAGCGGCCTCGAGCACGAGGTTTTTCTCGGTCTCGGGCACGAGCCCCTTTGCGTAGTCGGCGTAGAGCAAAACCCGCCCCCTCGGCCCCTGGATCTCCTCGTGGAAGAGGTTATAGGTGGGACAGACCGAGGTACAGAGCCCGCACCGCACGCAGATCTCGGCGTCAGCGATCAGGCGCTCGAGGTCCATGGGAAAAGATTAGCAAAGGCTTGTGACCCGTGGCCTGTGGAGGTCCTTCCACGAGCCCCAAGCTCAGGCGATCTTCCCATGGCAATGCTTGTACTTCTTCCCGCTCCCGCACCAGCAGGGGTCGTTGGGGCCAAGCTTCTTCTCCTTCTTGATGGGCTTCGGCTTGGCCCGCTTGCCCTTGGGTTCAGGCTGTTGCGGCTCCCCGGCTTGGGCAGCGCCCGTCTTCTTGGGCAACGGCACGTAGACCTCAGGCTTCGGCGGCTCGGCCTCGACCTGCAGGCGGAAGAGGAACTTGGTGGCCTCCGACTTGATGAAGGCAATCATCTCGTTGAAAAGCCGCGTGGCCTCGAACTTGTACTCCTGGAAGGGGTCCTTTTGGGCGTAGGAGCGGAGCCCGATGCCCTGCCGGAGCACGTCGAGGTTATGGAGGTGCTCTTTCCAGGCCGAGTCCACGATGGAGAGGATCACGAACCGCTCCACCGCCCGCATCACCGGCGGGCTGAGCTCCTCCTCCCGCTTCTCGTAGGCCTCGAGCGCGTACCGGACGACCTCCTCCACCGCCGCTTCAGCCTTTAGGTCGCGGAGCTTTTCGAAGTCGAAGGCCTCAAACGCGGGCACGAAGTCGAGTAGAGCGGTCCTGAGCCCGGCGAGGTCCCAGTCCTCGGGGTGGATCTGGGGATTCAGGAAGTTCTCGGCGAGGCCCGCCACCGTGTCCTCGACCATGGCGAGGGCCGCCTCCTTGACCTCCTCGTCCTTGCCGAGCAACACCTTTCGGCGCTGGGCGTAGATCACCTCGCGCTGGCGGGCCATCACGTCGTCGAACTGGAGAAGCTGTTTGCGGATCGCGAAGTTCCGGTCCTCGACCCGCTTCTGAGCCCGCTCGATCGCGTTGGTCACCATCCGGTGCTCGATCGGCTCGGAGTCGTCGAACCCCATGCGATCGAGCATCGCCACCACCCGCTCGGAGGCGAATAGCCGCATCAGATCGTCGTCGAAGGAGACGTAAAAGCGGCTCGAGCCCGGGTCCCCCTGCCGGCCCGAGCGGCCCCGGAGCTGGTTGTCGATGCGACGGGACTCGTGGCGCTCGGTGCCGATGATGTGGAGCCCCCCGAGCTCCTTGACGCGCTTCTCGTCCTCCTCGACCTCGCGCTTGATCTTTTTGATCTCCTCGATCAGCTCTTCGGGGATCCCGAGCTTCTCGGCAAGCGTCCTGGCCTCTTCCTCCTTTCCCATGAGGAGCTTTTTGACGAAGAGCTCGACCTCCCACTCGTAGCGGTTGAACCCGTGCTTTTCGAGAAGGCCCGCGGCCAGAAACTCGGCGTTGCCCCCGAGCTTGATGTCGGTACCCCGCCCCGCCATGTTGGTGGCGATGGTGACGGTCTTCGAGCGCCCCGCCTGGGCAACGATCTCGGCCTCTTTCTCGTGGTACTTGGCGTTTAGGACCTGGTGGGGAATCCCTTTTCGGATCGTGCCCAGGGTGTGCACCGCCCGCTTAAAGTTCTCCCAGGCGTAGGCGAGGTTGCCCTTCGCTCCCTCGAAGAGGGGGTCGAAGCGCGCGAGATCCTCGTCCTTGAGGCCCGCCGGGCGCTTTAAGAGCTTCTTGAGCTCGTCCCATTCGCCCCCGGACTTGTTCTTGAGCTCCTTTTGGAGGGCCTCGACCCGCTGCTCGAGCCGGGGCAGGTAGTGCCGGGGCTCTTTGAGCATCGCCGAGAGCCGCTCGGACTTCTCGATCGAGATCGTACCCACGAGGACCGGCTGGCCCCGCTCGTACTTCTCGGCGATCTCCTCCACCACCGCCAGGAACTTGCCCCGCTCGG
>CAYYAB010000085.1:0-6367 GCA_964469895.1 uncultured bacterium
CCTGACCTGCTGATCCGTAGTCAGCCGCTCTATCCAACTGAGCTACGGGCCCGCGAGCCGGAACCCTCCGGCGAGATACGATTTTAGCCTTCCGCCGGTCTTTTGTAAAGTTCCCGGCCGTGCAAGAATGCAGTAAGCATGGATTCCGACCTGCTCGGGCTAGAGAAGCGCGTGGTGATGATCACCGGGGCCGGGCGCGGCTACGGGCGCGAGCTGGCCCTGGCCTACGGCGCCGCCGGTGCCACCGTGATCGCGGTGGATCCCGACGTCGAGCTCGCCACCCAGGTGGCGAGCGAGGTGGAAGAAAAGGGCGGGGGTGCGATTCCGATCCGCGGCGACCTCTCGGTGGCCCTCGACGTGGTCACCACCTTCGCCAAGGTGGATGAGCTCTTCGGCGTCCTTGACGGGATCGTGCACGTGACCCGGGGGCAAAGCCAGACCTCCTTCACCGAGCTCCTCGAGGCTGAGTGGCACGAGCTTTTAAACGCCGACGTCAAGTCGAGCCTCTTGGTTTTGCAACACGGCCTCAAGTACCTGGCCGGCGGGGGCTTCGTGGTCCTCGTCCTGCCCCCCTTGAAGCGCCAGGAGCCCCACGTGGCGGCGGTGCGCGGGGCGGTGGCGGGGCTGATTGAGGGGGCGAGCGCGGTCTTTCCCGAGGAGGTACGGGTGAACGGCGTGATCCCGAGCCGTGAGCCCGCCGGGGAGGAGTACGACCGCCCGCTGGTCCGGGCCGTCTTAGGCCTCGGTTCGATGGCGTCGGAGGGGGTCCACGGCGAGGTGCTAAGGGTACGGCTTCCCGAACCGCCCACGCCGCCCGAGCTCTACGACCTGCTCGCCGACCTGCCATGAAGTGCCCCTACTGCGGTGCCCAGGACACCCGGGTGGTGGACAGTCGCCCGGTGGACGGGGGTCTCGCCATCCGCCGCCGACGGGAGTGCGTCCAGTGCGGCCGGCGCTTTACCACCTACGAGCGCCCCCAGCTTGAGCCCCTCATGGTCAAAAAGCGCTCGGGCAAGCGCGAGGCCTTTGACCCCGACAAGCTCCTCCGCGGCCTTTTGCTCGCCTGCGAGAAGCGCCCGGTGGACCCCGAGCGCTTGAAGCGCTTTGCCTACACCTTCGAGGACCAGGTGGAAGGGCCCGAGATCAGTTCGGAGGAGATCGGGCGCCGGGCCATGGCGTTCTTGAAAGAGCTCGACCCCGTGGCCTACATCCGGTTTGCCAGCGTCTACCGGGAGTTCGACAGCGTGGAGCGGTTCATCGAGGAGATCCGGGCCCTGGAAGAGGGCGAACGCGGGGACGAGCCCCGGTAGGTTCCGCTGCCCGGGGTTTCCAGACTGCGCGCCCTAGGAACAGGCCAAGTTACCAGACCATCTCCCCCGAGAGGAACGCCCGGGTGCGGGGGTCCTCGGGGGAGTCGAAGAAGCTTGGAGCCGGGCCCTCCTCCACCACCTCGCCCTCGAGCAGAAAGAGCGCCCGGTCGGCGAGCCTCTTGGCCTGGAAGAGGTTGTGGGTGACGAGCACGATCGCCCGGCCGCGGGCCCTTTCCTCTTGAATCAGGGCTTCCACCCGGGCGACGTTGCCGGGGTCGAGGTTGGCGGTGGGCTCGTCGAGGAGGAGGGTTTTCGGTTCGGTGGCGAGCGCCCGGGCGAGCGCGAGCCGCACCCGCTCGCCGCCGGAAAGCCCCCGGGCGGGCCGCGGGGCGTGCGCCTCGAGGCCTACCCG
This sequence comes from uncultured bacterium, assembly GCA_964469895.1. Classification (GTDB taxonomy): domain Bacteria; phylum Deinococcota; class Deinococci; order Deinococcales; family Marinithermaceae; genus WFXV01. The sequence continues at coordinate 1,723 of CAYYAB010000085.1, forward strand.
GGTAAGCCAGAAAAGGGCGATCTCCCGCGCCCGCCCCCGGGGCACGCCCTTCAAGCGGAGGCCGAAGGCGGCGTTTTCGAGCACGCTGCGCTCGAGCAGGTAGGGGTGCTGGTCGAGGTAGACCGCGGGGCCTTCGCGGGTGATCGTCCCCGCGTCCGGCGAGAGGAGCCCCGAAAGCAGCATGAGCAACGTGCTCTTGCCTGCTCCCGAGGGGCCGAGCACGGCCAAAATCTCGCCGGGCTCGGCCTTCAGAAAGGGGATCCGGAGGGTGAAGCCGGGAAAGCGTTTTTCCAGACCCTCGGCCGTGATCACCGCGCCTCCCGTTCGCCAAAGACCACCAGGATGGCGGTGATCAGGAGGGTGACCCCGAGGAGCACCGCGCCGAGCGCCGCCGCGCGCTCGAGCTCCCCCTTCCGGGTCTCAATCACCACCGCGGTGGTGAGCACCCGCGTGGCGTGGCGGATGTCTCCGCCGACGAGGGTCACCGCCCCCACCTCGCTGATCACCGCCCCGAACCCGGCGGCGAGCGCCGCCACCACCACCCGCCGGCTCTCGGCGAGCAGGGTGAGGTGGACCTGAAGTTCGCTGCCCCCCAGGCTCTTTACCAGCCTGCGTACCGGCTCCGCCTTCGCCGCCACCCCGGCCATCGCGAACCCGGCGATCAGGGGAAAGGCGAGGACGCTCTCGGCGAGGATCATGCCGGGGACGGTGTAGAGGAGCCCCAAAGACCCAAGCGGCCCCGAGCGGGAGAGCAGGAAGTAAAAGAAAAGCCCTACCACCACCGGCGGAAGGCCCATCCCGGCGTAGAGCAGGCTGGCCGCGAGCCGCTGGGGGCGCGCTTGGGCCCCGAGCCAGAGCCCAAGCGGAAGCCCGAAGAGGGCGGCGAGCAGGGTGGCGCTTCCGCTTACGAAAAGGCTTCTTAGGGTGATTTCGACGAGCTCGTTCAAGGCACCGGGATCGCGCAGCGACCGAAAAGCGGCTCGAAGAGGCTCTGCCCGAACCGATCCTTGAGGTAGTCCCCGATCTTCTCCTGCACCTCCGGCCGCAGGAGATAAGCCCGAAGCTTTTTCGCCGCCTTAAAGTTCACCCAGGGAAAGCGTTCGGGGTTTACCCCCATGTAGCTATATTGGTTGAGCATCCGGGGGTCGTCTCGGTCAAAGAGCGCCTGCAGGCGGACTTTATCCCGCAGGAAGAGGAAGGTGCCGAGGTCGGTCAGGGTGTAGGCCCCCTTCTCGCTGGCCAGGGTCAGGGTCGCCCCCATCCCCGAGCCCGACTCCAGGTACCAGCGCTTGCCCTGGGGGTCGAGGCCTGCGGCCTGCCAGAGCTCGAGCTCCTTCTTATGCGTCCCCGAGCGGTCGCCCCGGGAGACGAAAAGCGCCCCCTTCAGGTAGATCTTCCGGAGGGCGTTCAAAACGCTCGTCTCCCAGCGCACGCCGGCCGGATCCTCGGGCGGCCCCACGATCAAAAAACGGTTTTTCGCCAGGCAGGCGTGAAGCACGCCCTTTTTCTCGGCCAGGAACCGGGCCTCGAGGCTGGGTGCGTGCACCAGCACCGCGTCCGCGTCCCCGCGGCCGGCGATGGCCAGCGCCTGGCCCGTCCCTACCGCGATCACCTGCACCGGGATCCCGGTCTCGGCGGTGAACCCGGGGAGGATCGCGTCCAAAAGCCCGGAGTCGTGGACGCTGGTGGTGGTGGCAAGCCGCAAGGGGCTTGCGGCGAGCGCGAGCCCGAGACTAAGCACCAGGGAAAAGAGCAAACGGCGCATGGGGACCTCCGTGTAGCAAGCCCATGCTACACGAAGCGGCCGGGCCTTGGGCCCGGCCGCGCAGGCCTCGCCCGGCTAGCGCTTCTTGCGGCCCTTGCCCCGCTTCTTCCCCTCGGCGGGGGCGCTCGCCCCGCGCAGGAAGCTTTTCAGTTTGTTCTCGAACTCCGGGGCCTGCCGGGGCAGGCGCCGGGGGCGCGGCGGGGCCACCGGCTTGGGCAGGAGCTCCTTGATCGAGAGGTCGAGCCGGCCCTTCTCGTCGCGGCCGAGCACCATCACCTCGACCTCCTGCCCCTCGGTGAGGAAGTCCTCGACCCTTTTGACGTACTCGTGGGCGATCTGGCTGATGTGCACGAGGCCCGACTCCCCGGTCTCCAGCTCGACGAAGGCGCCGAAGTCCATGATCCGGGTGACCCGGCCCTTGACGATCTCGCCGGCTTCTACCGCCATGGGCGACGTTCCTCCGTGGGGACCGGGCCAAAAGAGGGTTCTGCCTTGGGGGTTTGCTTCACGGCCCGCTCAGTCTAGCACATATCCTCGGAGCATGGCGGATGAACTCGCCCGGTACCTGGCGGAGGAAAGCCGGCGGCTCGAGGAAGCCCGGGACCGCCTCATCGAGGCCGCGCGAAAGGCGATCAAGCACTCCAAGAACGCGATCTACGCCGCGATCCGCGAGGACCTGGACGGGGCCCAGGCGGCCCTTCTCGAGGCCTGGGACCAGGTGGCGGCACTCCAGGCGATCCTCGCCGAGGCCCCCGAGCTCGCGGGTGAGGAGATCGCCCAGGTCGCCGAGGGGGAGGTGGTCGAAGCCCAGGTGGTGGTTCGCTTCGTCCGCGGCGAGGCGATCCCCCACCCCGAAGCGCTGCCCCGGCGGGTGGGGTTTTTCGCCTATGTCCACGGCCTCTTCGACGCCACCGGCGAGCTCCTCCGGGCCGCTACCGAGCGGCTCGTCAAGGGCGACCTCGCCTTCGCCGAGCGGGCCCAGGGGGCGATCGAGCGGGTCTACTTTTTGGGGCTCGAGCTCAACCTGAAGCGCTTCGACCTCCGCCGCAAGCTCGACTACGTGAGCGGCAACCTGCAAAAGCTCACCGAGTTCCGCTTCCAGGCCTCGCGAAAGTGCTGACGTTTTTACAGGCCGCCGGCGAAAAGGCGTTATACTCGGAGGCATGCAAGCCTCCCCGCTTTGGTTCGAGCCGAGCGCGGACGAGCGGGCACTCCTCGGCGCGGTCGAGGCGTTCTTAAAAGACCGCGTCCTCCCCACCGCCGCCGAGCGCGACCGCGAAGGCGTCTTCCCCGAGGCGCTCGTGCGCGAGCTTGGCGAGCTCGGGGTCTTCGGCCTGATGGTGCCCGAGGCCTACGGCGGCCTGGGCTTGCCCGCGGTCACCGCCATGCGCATCGTCGAGGCGATCGGCTACGCCGACGGGGCGCTCGGGCTCACGGTGGCGAGCCACAACTCGCTGGCCACCGGCCACGTGCTGCTCGCCGGCAACGAGGCGCAAAAGGAACGGTTTCTTCCGAAGCTCGCTTCCGGCGCCTGGCTCGGCGCCTGGGCGCTCACCGAGCCCCACGCCGGCTCCGACGCCGCCGCCCTCAAGACCCGGGCCGAGCCCACTGAAGGGGGCTTTCGCCTCTTTGGCACCAAGCAGTTCATCACCCAGGGCTCGGTGGCCGGGGCCTACGTGGTCATGGCCCGCACCGACCCGCCCCCCGAGGGAAAGCGCCACCTCGGGATCAGCGCCTTCGTCTTCGAGCGGCCCCCTGAGGGCCGGGGCTTTGCCGTGGGCCGCAAGGAGGAAAAGCTCGGGCTTCGCGCCTCGGACACCGCCCAGCTCCTCTTCGATGGCCTCTTCGTGCCCGAGGGCGCCCTGCTCGGCGAGCGCGGCCGGGCCTTTTATGACGTCCTCCAGGTGCTGGACGGGGGGCGGATCGGCATCGCCGCGCTCAGCGTGGGGATCGGCCGGGCGGCCCTCGAGCTCGCCGCCCGCTACGCGTCGGAGCGCACCGCCTTCGGCCGCCCCATCGCCGCGTTCGAGGGGGTTTCCTTCAAGCTCGCGGACATGGCCACGGAGCTCGAGGCGGCAAGGCTCCTCTACCTGAAGGCGGCGGCGCTCCGTGACGCCGGCCGGCCCTACACCCTGGCGGCGGCCCAGGCGAAGCTCTTCGCGAGCGAGGCGGCCACCCGGGCCGCCGACGCCGCCATCCAGATCCTCGGCGGCTACGGCTACATGCTCGACTACCCCGCCCAGCGCTACTGGCGCGACGTGCGGCTGATGGAGATCGGCGAGGGCACGAGCGAGATCCTCCGGCTGGTGATCGCCCGGGAAGTCCTCAAGGAGGTGGCGCGGTGAGGATCGCGATCCAGGACACCTACCCCGAGGACTTCGCCCATTGCTACGGCTGTGGCTACAAGAACCCGAAGGGCTACCGCTTCAAGACCTACTACGACGAGGCGAGCGGCGAGACCGTCACCCGCTACACCCCCCGCCCCGAACACACCGCCGTGCCCGGCTTCGTCTACGGCGGGTTGATCGCAAGCCTAATCGACTGCCACTCCTCGGGCTCGGCGGCGATCTTTAAGCTGCTTTCCGAGGGGAAGACCCCGGGCGAGGCCGAGGCACCCCGCTACGTCACCGCCCGGCTCGAGCTCGACTACCGAAAGCCCACCCCGCTGGGCCCCGAGCTTTGGGTCCGCGGCCGGGCGGTGGAGGTGGGCGAGCGGAAGGTGATCGTGGAAAGCCGCCTTCTCGCGGGCGGCGTCGAGACCGTTCGTGGCCGGGCGGTGCTCGTGCTCCTTCCGGAGACCATGGCAGGGGGCGCTACCCGCTAGCCCTGCTTGCCAATCCCATGGGTTTTGGCTAGCATAGGGTTTGCCTGGCTTTTTGC
>CAYYAB010000086.1:0-6342 GCA_964469895.1 uncultured bacterium
GTTCAAACCGTTCCTTCTGGGACGGGAAAAGAAGGTATGGGCCTTTTCGGCAACCCCGGCGCGGAAAAGCTAGCTTGTACCCCCGGAGCTCCCGGGGCTTTTATTGGGGGGTTGAGACCAACTGTTCGAAGAGTCCCCAGTGATCGGGGAGGAGTTCAGGATGCCACTGGACGAGGAGGTAAAAGGGGTGACCCACGAGATGGGCGGCCTCGAGCACCCCGTCCGGCGCTTCGGCCAGCGGCTCTAACCCCTCCGGCAGCGCCCTCACCGCCTGGTGGTGGTAGGAGTTAACGCGGAAACGCTTCCCAAAGAGCTCAGCCAATACGCCGTTTTTCAGAAGTCGGACCGAGTGCGCCAGCGCGGGCGGCGCCGAATCCTGATAATGCTCGATGTCCCGAAAACCCGCCCGGCCGAGATCCTGATAAAGGCTGCCCCCGAGCGCCACCGCCGCCACCTGCATCCCCCGGCAAACGCCGAGCAGAGGAAGACCGTGCTCCGCCGCCCAGCGGGCGATGAAGACCTCCTGCCGGTCGCGTTCGACGCTGACCTCGCCAAGCTCGGGAACTGGCTCTTCGTTGTAGAGCGCGGGGTCGGGGTCGCCGCCGCCGGTCAGAATCACCCCGTCGAGGCGGCGGAGGGCGGCTTCGAGCCGGTCCTCCTCCATGGGAGGCAGGATGACCGGCACCCCTCCCACCGCCCGCACCGCCTTGAGGTAAGGCTCGAGCACCCCCCAGTGCCGCGCCGGCATCCGCCGGGAGTCGTTCCAACGGTACTGGGCCGTTAAGCCAACGAGTCGCATACGCCCCAAGCTAGGGGAACCGGGGCCCGGGCGCAACCCGGGTAGGATGGTCTTCGTGGACGCGATCCGTTCGGCATGGCAAGCGGCCGCCGTGGGCTACACCACGAGCCTGGTGGCGGGCTTTCTCTCCGGAGCCTTCCCGAACTCCTCCTTCCTGGGGCTCCTTTCCCTTTTTGGACTGGCCTACTTCCTCTACGGGCTTTGGCGCGTGGCGAACGCGAGTGGCCGGCGGGAAGTCTTCTCCCTAAACCTTTGGGCCAGTGCGATCCAGTTCGCGAGCATCTTCCTCATGGGCATGGCTTTCCTGGGAAGCGGGATCGAGACCGGAAAGTTCACCCCGAGCGCGGGTGCCCTTCTCATGGCGCTTTTGGCGTTTTTGGGGTTTGTCTACGGCGCCTATCTGGAGATGAAGGGCCTCGCCGCCCTGGCCGAGGTGGGCGGGGTGCCGCTCATTGCCCGGGGCGGGCGGGTGGTCTTCATCGGTGCCCTTTTGACCCTCGTGCTCGTGGGCCTTTTGGTGATGCTGGTGGGCTATTTGATGGTGGCGGTAGGGCTCTGGCAGGGGCCTAAACTAAAAGCCGATGCTTGATCCCCGGTTTCGCGAAGCCCTGAGATCCCTCCTCGCCGAGGCCGAGACCCCTTTTTACGCCTACGACCTCGCTGCCATCGAAGCCCAAGCCGAGCGGCTTCGAAAGGCGTTCCCCGGAGTCCGGTTCTTTTACGCGGTCAAGGCGAACCCCAGGCTCTTCCTGCTCCGCTTTCTGCGCGAAAAGGGGTTTTTTGCCGAGACCGTTTCGCTTGGCGAGGTCTTCCGGGCGTACCGGGCTGGGTTCTTGCCCGATGAAGTGCTCCTAAACGGCCCGGTGAAGCCCCCGCGCGTACTGGCCGCGCTCGCCGGGGCCGGGGTTCCCTACCTCGGGGTGGATTCGATGGCGGAGCTCGAGCGCATCGCCCATCACCTCCCTGGCGCTCGGATTCTCCTCCGGGTCAACCCGGACCTCCCGGTCTCCACCCACCCCCACCTCGCCACAGGTAAAGGGGAAAGCCAGTTCGGCATGCTGCCGGACGCGATCCCGGAAGCGGCCCGCCGGGCGAAGGGGCTTGGGCTCGAGCTCACGGGCCTCCACCTCCACCTCGGCTCGGCGCTTTCCCGCCCCGAGGACTTCGAGGCCGGATACCGCGTGATCGAGGAACTCCTCGACGCGCTGGGGCCGCTCCCGGTGGTGGACCTCGGGGGCGGCTTCGGCCTCGACCTCGACCTCGGGGGCCTTTCCCACCGGGTAGGCGCCTTCCGAAAGCGCGCGGGCGAGGTGTGGCTCGAGCCCGGGCGCTTCCTCGTCGCCCGCGCCGGGGTCCTCGTCACCCGGGTCTGGGGCGAAAAGCGAACCCGCCGCCGCTACCTCCTCCTCGACGCAGGCATGAGTCACTTCCTGCGCCCCGCCCTCTACGGCGCCCGGCCGCCGGTCCTCCCCCTCTACGAGGCCGAGGAAGAAGCGGTGTACGACCTCGCCGGCCCCGCCTGCGAGTCCACCGACGTGCTCGCCCGGGACGTCCGGCTCCCGGTGCCCAAGGAAGGGGACGCGCTCGCCCTCCTCGAGGCCGGCGCGTACGGATCCTCGATGGCGAGCCCCTACCTCGACACCCCCCACCCCGCGGAATACGTCTGGGACGGGGAACGCTGGCACCTCATCCGGGAACGCGGGCGGTACCCCGAGCGCTTTTCCGGCGAGCGGCTCTAACCGCTACCCTGAACCCAGGGAATGTTCGAGGCCCCCTGGGTCCTTTGGCTTTTGCCCCTCGCGCTCTTCGCGCGGGGCTGGCTCCGGCGGCTTGCGGCGGTCCTGCTCCTGCTCGCCGCCGCCGGCCCCGCGCCGCCTCTTTCCCCGGGCCTCACCGTGGTCCTCCTCGACCAAAGCCCCTCGGCCCGGGACGCCACCCGGGAAGCCGCCCGCGCCCTCCGGGTCGAGGGGCCGGTCCGCTACCTGGCCTTCGCCGAACGGGCCGAGTGGGTCCCAAACCCCCACGTCCGTCCCCGCCTCGGCGAGGCCACCGACCTCGCCGCCGCCTTCGAGGCCGCCCGCGCCGCCGGCCCCGCGCGCATCCTTTTGCTCTCGGACGGGCTCTTTTCCCCGGCACCCCCGCCCGCGCCGGTCTACGCCTTCCCCCTCGATCCGAGCCCCCATGCCGCCCTCACCGGCCTCCTCGCTCCCCCCTTCCCCACCTACGGGGAAGAGGTTGAGGTCCGGGCCCGGGTCTTCCTCACCCACCCCGCCGAGGCCACCCTCCGCTTCGAGGCCGGCGGCCAAAAGGCCGAGATCCGGCGAACGCTCCCGGCGGGAACGAGCAGCGTGGGCTTTCGCTTCACCCTCGAAGCCCCCACCCCGCTCCGGGTCACCCTGGAGACCCCCTTCGGCCGCGACACCCTCAACACCCGCATCACCCCCGCCGGAAGGGAGGAGGTGCTGGTCCTCGGTGACCCCTCCGCCGCCCGATACCTGAAGGCCCAGGGGTTTTCCGTCACCGAGGGCGAACGCCTCCCCCAAACCCTGCCCGGGGTGGTGGTCGTGGGCACCTCGGTCGAGGCCCTCGGCCCCCTCGCCCCCGAACGGCTGCGAAAGCACCTGGAGGAGGGCGGCGGGCTGCTTTTCACCACCACCCCAAAGGGGCTTTTCTTCGGGGACTGGCACCGCGCCTTCGCCGACCTCCCCCTAAGACCGAAGCCCGACCGGGGGGCGGCCTTCGTGCTGGTGCTCGACGTCTCCGGCTCGATGGCGGGAGAAAAGCTCGCCCGGGCGGTGGAAGGAGCCAAGGCCGCCCTCGCCGCCGCCCGCGAGGAGGACGTGATCGGCATCCTGGTCTTCAACGAGCGGCCCCGCTGGCTGGTGCCCCCGGCTCCCGCCAGCTACCGCCAGCGGCGCCTAGCCGAAGAACGGCTCGACGCCCTCCGGGCCGGGGGCGGCACCCAGCTCGCGCCGGCGCTCCGCGCCGCCAGGGAGGCGCTGGCCGGTCAGGACGCCGCCCCCAAGGCGGTGCTCGTGGTCACCGACGGCGCCACCGGCGGCAAGGAGGCGGCCCTTTCGGAAGCGGCGGCCGCCGCCCGCGAGGGCGTCCAGATCCACGTGCTTGCGCTCGGGGCCGACGCCGACCGGGCGTTCCTGCAAGCGCTCGCCGATCGGGGGCAGGGGCGCTACGCCGAGGCCGACCCCGCCGCCCTCGCCCGGGCGATCGCCGAGGCCGCCCGGGAGGCCTTCCGGGCCCAGGCCGAAAGGGGCCGCTATCCCCTCACCCTCGTGCCCGACCCCCTGACCCGGGAGCTCGCTCCCCCGCCCCCGGCCACCCGGCTCCTCCCCGCGGTCAGGAAGCCCTGGGCCAAAGCCCTTTTAAAAAGCGGCGCGCTTGACGTGCTGGCCGTGGGCGAGCGGGGCTACGGCCGGGTGGCGGCGCTCGCCCTCGACCTCGGGCACGACCTCAAGGACTGGCCGGAGACCCCCCGCCTCCTCGCCCGGCTCGTCCGCTGGCTCTCCGACACCCCCGCCCGCCCCCGGGTCTTCCTCTACCGGGACCGGCTCACGGTGATGGGCCGCTTTCGGGAAGACCTCTGGCTCCGCACCGGAGGCGAGGAGCTCCCCCTGGCCCCGGTCGCCCCCTTCCGCTACGAGGCGCGAGTCCCCCCAGGAAGCGGAGACCTGCTCGTCTTCGAGGGGAGCCGGCTCCGCTTCCGCATCCCCCGGAAGACCTCCCCGGAATGGCCCTCCGAAGAGGGGCGGGAGGTGCTCGAGCACCTGGCGGAGGCCTCGGGCGGGGCCTTGCTCGAAGCGCCGGTACTCGGTCCCCCGCCCCGGGTGCCCACGCCGCTCCGCATTCCCCTCGCCCTGGCCGGGCTTGCGGTGCTAATCCTCGAGCTCCTCCTCCGCCGGCTCCGATAGACTGGCCCCAGTGCGGCGCCTTGCCCTCTTTCTGCTTTTGGCCCTCGCCGGGTGCGCCACCCGGCCCGCTCCCCTTGACCTGGAGCTTGGGCCGGACGGCACGGGGGTGCTCGAAGTCCGCGCCCAGGGCCCCTGGAGCCTCGAGGCCCCGCCCTGGCTCGCCGTCTTCCCCCGCTCGGGCAGCGGGCCCGCCGCCGTCTACCTCCACGGGCGCGGCGAGCGGCTCCCGGACCTCCCCGAGATCCGCGGCACGATCACCGTCTTCGCCCGGGGAAGCGGGTACCCGGTCCATCTGCGCTGGCCCCTCGTTCCCGTGCGGGGCGTGGTCCATCCTGAAACAAACCCCGAAGAAGCCCTTCCCGCCGCACCGCTCGCCCCGCCCTCCCTGCCCGAGCCCCGGGAAAAGCTCGTCAAGTTAAAAGACGGCCGGATCCTCCGACTACCGGCGGAATCCCCCACCCCGCCGGGGGCGCTTTGGTCCGAGCCCAACGCCTTTGTGTGGCCGCTCGGCGAGCCCTACGAGCCCGAAGACCCCTACTACCCCCTCGAGTCCCACCTCTTCCTCACCGGGGCCCGTTTCGCGGGCCTGAAGCCCTACACCCGGCGGGTAGTGGTGGCGGTCATCGACACCGGCGTCCGCTACGACCACCCCGACCTCGAAGGAACCCTTCTCACCGGATCCGAGGGGGCCTACGACTTCGTCGAAAACGACCCCGATCCCACCGACACCGGCGGGAGCGGGCCGGTGGGCAGCCACGGCACCCACGTCACCGGCATCGTCGCCGCCCGGGCCGACGGCCAGGGCGTGGTGGGCGTCGCCTGGCCCGCCCCGGTCCGGGTCCTTCCCCTTCGGGTGATCGGCCCCGGCGGTACCGGCACCGTCGCCGACGTGGCCGACGCGATCCGCTACGCCGCCGGGCTGCCGGTGGTGCGGGGGTCCGAGACCCTGGTCAACCCGAACCCCGCCCAGATCCTGAACCTCTCCCTGGGTACGACCGAACCCTCCCGCACCCTCTGCGAGGCGGTGGCCGACGCGACGCGGGCCGGTGCCCTGGTGGTGGCCGCGGCGGGCAACAGCCTCGGCGATCGCAACCGGGTCTTCTACCCCGCCGCCTGCGAGGGAGCGCTCTCGGTGGCCGCCACCGACCTCGGCGGCTGGCACCCGCCCGCCGCCGCCTGGTACAGCGTGCGAAACGACCGGGTCGCCCTCGCCGCCCCCGGCGGCGACCTCACCCAGGACGCAAACGGCGACGGCCACCCCGACGGCGTGCTCTCGACCACCTGGGACTACCGCGAAGGCCGCCCGAGCTACGGCTTTTACATGGGCACCTCCCAGGCCGCCCCCCAGGTCGCCGCCGCCGCCGCCCTCTTGCTCGCAAGCGGGGAAGCGGAAAGCCCCGCCGAGGCCGGCGCGCGCCTCCTCGAGACCGCCACCGACCTCGGCCCCCCGGGTCCCGACCCCGACTACGGCGCGGGGTTTTTGAACCTCACCGCCGCCCTCGGCGTCGAGCCCCCGCCGGGCCGGCTGCGGGTCGTTTTCGAGGGCCCCGCGACCCGGAGCCTGCCGGTGCGGGTCGGGGAACCCTTCGCCACCCACCTCCCCGCCGGCACCTACCG
>CAYYAB010000087.1:0-6338 GCA_964469895.1 uncultured bacterium
TGGCCTTCATCGACACCCCCGGGGCCTACCCCGGGATCAGCGCCGAGGAGCGGGGACAGGCCTGGGTGATCGCCCGCTCGATCCAGCGGATGAGCCGGCTCAAGGTCCCGGCGGTGGCGGTGATCCTGGGCGAGGGGGGCTCGGGTGGAGCGCTCGCGATCGGCGTGGGGAACCGGGTCTTGATCATGGAAAACGCCTGGTACTCGGTGATCAGCCCCGAGTCCTGCGCCGCCATCCTCTGGCGCGACGCCAAGGAGGCAGAGCGGGCGGCGGCGGCCTTGAAGCTCACCGCCCGGGACCTGCTCGAGCTCGGGGTGGTGGACCGGATCGTCCCCGAGCCCGGGGGCGGGGCGCACCGGAACCCCGAGGGGGCAATCCGGGCCCTGAAGGAGGCGCTCGTCGAGGTGCTTGGTGAGCTCGAAGACCTGGACGCCGAGGCGCTTTGGTGGGACCGCTACCGGAAGTTCCGGGCGCTCGGGGCATTCGCCGAAACCTGAAGGAACGTTCAGCGCTTCCAACCCGAGCCTTTTTGGAAACGGCCTTAGCATGGAGGGGAAGGAGGTGAGGTGGTGAAACGTTTGGTTGCCCCGATTCTCTTCCTCTTCGCGCTGGCCTTCGCCGGGGCCAAGATCACGCCCCAGGGGATCGTGGTGAACCCGGTCCCCGGCGACCTCAGGGTCAAGGTCTGGGTGGACAAAGACCCCGGGAAGAGTGGGAACGCCCGCTACCGGATCGGCGATCCCATCTACGTCTACGTATCGGTCACCCGGGACGCCTACGTCTACCTCTTCGACGTCAAGCCGAACGGCGAGATCGACCTCTTCCTGCCGAACCCCTACGACCATAGCAACCGGCTCAGGGCCGGAGAAACCCGCCGCTTCCCCCCGCCCGGGGCCCGCTACCGCTTCACCATCGACGGGCCGCCGGGGGAGGAGCTGGTCCTCGCGGTGGCGAGCCGCAGGCCGCTCACCTCGCGGGAGATCGGCGACCTGGAGCGCGGCGAGGTCAGGATCCGCGGGCTCAGGGCCCTTTCCCGGGCGCTCTCCATCGTGGTGGACCCTCTCCCGGGGGATGCTTGGGCGAGCGACTGGGCCCGCTTCCGGGTGGTGGGCGAGGGGGCTCCGCCCCCGCCGCCCGCGCCTCAAAACGCCACCCTGGACGTGCGGAGCGACCCCTCGAACGCCCAGGTCTACCTGGACGGCGACTACCTGGGCCGCACCCCGCTCATCGTCTCGGTGAGCCCTGGCCGGCACCAGGTCGAGGTGCGGAAGGCGGGCTACACCCCCTACCGGGCGAGCGTGCGGGTGGCTCCTGGGGAGCGGGTCCGGGTCTTCGCCCGCCTGGTTCCCGAGGTAGTGGCCGGGCGGCTCGCGGTGCGCTCGGAGCCCGGAGGGGCGCGGGTTTACGTGGACGGGGCCTATCGCGGGCGGACGCCCATCGAGCTCGAGCTCGACCCCGGCACCTACGAGCTCCGGCTCGCCCTTCCCGGCTATTCCGAGTACCGCGAGCGGGTCCGGGTCCGCGCCGGCGAGACCACCTACGTCTATGCCCGGCTCGCGCCGGAGAAGGCGCGGCTCAGGGTCTACACCAACGTTCGCGCCCGGGTCTTCCTCGACGGCTACGAGCTCGGCTGGACGAAGGACGGGCGCTTTAGCGCCTCGGTCCGGGGCGGGCGGCGCTGGCTGGTGGTGATGGCGCCGGGGTACGTGCCTTATGTCGAGGAGGTGGTGCTCGAGCCCGGGCAGGACGCGGTGATCCGGGTCCACCTTCGCCGGGTGCGCTACTGACCCCGGGCCTCAAGGAGGGGGCCGCGCCCCGGAGCGCGGCCCCTTTTCGTACCCTAAAGGCGTGGCGCTTCGCCTAGACCGCCTGCTCGCCTCCCAGGGGCCCTGGAGCCGGAAGGAGGCGAAAAAGCTCATCAAGGCCGGGCGGGTGCGGATTGGGGGGCGATTGGCCCACCGCCCAGAGGAGCGGGTGGACCCGACCTCCACCCCGGTCTTCGTGGACGGCGCGCCGCTTGGCTACCGGGAGCACTGGCACCTGCTCGTCTATAAGCCCCCGGGGGTGCTCTCTGCTACCCGCGACCCCCGGGAGCCCACGGTGCGGGACCTCGTCCCCGAGGCGCTCTGGCGGGAGGCGTTCGGCCTCGCCGGCCGGCTCGACAAGGACGCCGAGGGGCTCTTGCTCCTCACCACCGACGGCACGCTCGCCCACCGCCTCACCCACCCCCGCTGGAAGGTGGAAAAGGTCTACGAGGTCGAGCTCGACGCGCCGGTGGGCGAGGACGCCGTCCGGGCCTTCGCGGCGGGCCTTTTGGAGTTCGCCCCGGCCGAGCTCGTCCCCCTTCCCGGCGCCCGCGCCCGGGTCACCCTCATGGAGGGCAAGCACCACCAGGTCAAGCGGATGTTCCGCGCCGTGGGCCGGCGGGTGCTCCGGCTGGTGCGGGTGCGGCTTGGGCCCCTCGCGCTCGGCGACCTTGCCCCGGGGGCGGTCCGGCCCCTTTCCGAGGAAGAGGAGGCCGCACTCTACCGGGCGGTGGGGCTTTGAGGGGCGCGGCCTGGGTAGCGACGCCCCTCGGCCCCTTCTACGTGGTGGCCGAAGGGGGGGCGCTCGTCCAAAGCGGTTTCGGCGAGCCCCCGCCCCTTCCCCCAAGCCCCCTGGCCCGGCGGGCGGTGGCGGCGGTCGCCCGCTACTTCGAAGGGATGCCGCTTCCCGCTTTCCCCCTTCGCCTTGAGGGGCCCCCCTTCTTCCGGCGGGTATGGGAAACGCTTGCCATGAGCCGCCCCGGCGAGCTCCTCACCTACGGCGAACTCGCCGCCCGGGCGGGCCGGCCGGGGGCGGCCCGGGCGGTGGGTCGGGCGATGGCGGAAAACCCCCTTCCCCTCTTCGTCCCCTGCCACCGGGTGGTGGCCTCTGGGGGGCGGCTCGGGCGCTACGGGCCCGCGACCTGGCGAAAGGCCGCCCTACTCCTCCTCGAGGCCGGGAAGACGGACCTCGAAGACCGTATTCCCCGGCTCCGAGCGCACCCGGATCTCGCCGCCGTGCGCCTTCGCGATCTCCTGGGCGATCGCGAGCCCTAGCCCCTGGCGACCGCGGGGGCCCTTTTGGTAGCGCTCGAAGATCCGGGGGAGGAGCTCGGCGGGAATGCCGGGGCCCCGGTCCTCGACCCGGAGCCAGGGGCCGGATCCGTCCTCCCCGACCTGGATGCGTACTTTCCCGGCGCCGGCGGCCCGGACCGCGTTGGCCACCAGGTTGCGCAGAAGCTGCCGGAGCCGGTCGGGGTCGCCCACCGTCCAGACCGGCTTCTCGGGTAGCGCGGTGGCCACCCCGGGGAACTCCCGGGCGACGGCGCGGGCGACCTCCCGGAGGTCGAGGAGGTGGGGCTCGAGGGTGCGGGCAAGGTCGCCCCGGGCGAGGGCGAAGAGGTCCTCGGCAAGGCGCAAAAGGTGCCGGGCGCTCTCCCGGGCGGCGGCGAGCTCGCCGCGCTCGAGCTCAGCCAGCAGCACGCTCATCGGGGTGAAGAGCTCGTGGGCGACCTCGTCGAGGAACGCCCGCTCCCGCTCCCGCGCCGAGCGCAGCTCGGCGAGCAGCGCGTTGAACCGGTGGACGATGCGGGCGAGTTCGTCGTCGGGGCCGCGGTAGGGAATGGGCTCGAGGTTTTCCCATCCCCTTCGTTCGACCTCCCGGGCGGCGGCCTCGAGGGGGGCGCTCGCCGCCCGGGCCTGGAGGTAGACGAGCGCACCTCCGAGCACGAGCCCGAGGAGGAGGAACGCCCCGAGCGTCCGGGCCGCCGCCCCCGCCGCCTCCTCGATGAACCCGGTCCCCTGGGCCACCGCGATCACCCCCACGCCGGCGTCGGCGTAGGCGGCGAGGAATCCCGGCCCCCGGTAGAGCCGGGGCTCGGAGGTGGCGCCGGCCACGGCCTCGGCGGGCACGCGATAGAGGGGGTCAGGGGGCAAGACCGGCCGTCCCTGGTAGTCGTAGAGGGTGATCTCGGTGCCCCCGGTGGCGGCCACCCGGCCGGTCTCCCCCTGGCGGTAAAACGCCGCCACCCGGGCGGCGTCGAGGAGGAGCTCTTCCTCCAGGTGGCGCACCAGCCCGTGCCGGAGGGCCAGGTAGCCGCCGAGGGCGCCAAGCCCCCAAAAGAGCGCCCAGAGCAGACCGAAACGCAGGAGCAGCCGAGCGCCAAACCCAAGCCTCATTCCCTCGGCTCCAAGAGGGCATATCCCCGCCCCCGCACGGTGCGGAGGTAGCCCCCGGCCCCGATCTCGCCGAGCTTCGCCCGGAGCTTGGCAAGATGCACCTCGAGCGCGTTCGACTTGGGCGGCTCCCCCTCCCACACCGCCTCGAGGATCTCCTCCTTGGTGTAGACCCGGCCGGGGCGCCGGGCAAGCAGCGCGGCGATCGCGAGTTCCCGGGGGGAGAGCGCGACCTCGTGCTCCTCAAGCCGGGCCCGGCCGGCCTCGAGATCAAGTACGAGTGGCCCCACCGCCAGCCGCTTTCCGGCGGCGCGGCGGCGGAGCAGGGCCTCGATGCGGGCGAGGAGTTCCTCGGGGTGGAAGGGCTTTTCCAGGTAGTCGTCGGCCCCCTCGCGGAGGAGGCGCACCTTGCGCTCGAGGTCGCGGGTTGCGGTCAGCACCAGCACCGGGAGGTCTTGACTCGCCCGGATCCGGCCGAGGATCTCGTCGCCGGTGAGGTCGGGGAGGCCGAGGTCGAGCACCACCAGCTCGGGCGGGTCCTCCCGGAGCGCCACCAGGCCCCGGACCCCGCTCTCGGCGAGCCGGGCCTCGTGCCCCGCCCGCTCCAGGATCCCGAGCAGGAGCCTTCCCAGCTCACGGTCGTCTTCGATTATGAGGACGCGGGCCAAGGGGCACCTCCTTGGGCCAGGGAAGTCCGTAGACCTCCCTCAGGGTACGGATTAGCGAGGCCCGACCCTGGGGCAAAAAGAGCACCACGTCGCCCTCGCCGGCACGCCCCGGGAAGACCTCGACCCTTCGCCCCACCCGCACCACCACCGCCACCGGTTGGCCCGGAACCAGGGGGCGGGCCGGGCGGGCGGCGATCCCTTGCTCGGTCACCCGGATCGCCAGGTAGACGACCCGGAGGTCCGGGGTGGTCACCCGAATCTCGGCGCCGGGGCCGAGGGTGGGTACCCCCGGGAGGGGCAGGGCGAGGAGCGCCAGGGTCAGAATCCAGGCGGGCATCACCCCTAGTATGCGTCGCCCGCGGGCGGCGGGGCTGAGGCCGGGATGAAGCCGGGCTCAGCTACGATGGGGGCGTGGTTCGGGTCAAGGTTTGCGGCGTCACCCGGGAGGAGGACGCCCGGATGCTCGAAGCCCTCGGGGTCCACGCGGTGGGCTTCGTCTTTGCCCCTTCCAAGCGGAGGATCGCCCCGGAGGAGGCGGCGCGGGTAGCGGCGGCGCTCGGCCCCTTCGTCACCAGGGTCGGGGTCTTCGTGGACGCGCCGGAGGACTGGGTGCTCGAGGTCGCCCGCGCGGTCCGGCTCGACGCCCTCCAGCTCCACGGCCAGGAGCCGCCGGAGGTGGCCCGGCGCCTTTCCCGCCACTATCCGGTGATCAAGGCCTTCCGGCTTGCCGGCCCCCCACCCCCTGAGGTCTTTGCCTACCCCGCCGACGCCCTGCTCCTCGACGGCCCCCGCCCCGGCTCCGGCCGCGCCTTCGACTGGTCCTGGCTCGCCAGCGTGCCCGATTCGGCCCGGGTGATCGTCGCCGGCGGGCTTGCCCCTGAAAACGTCTGCGGGTTGTTGCAGCGCTTTGCCCCGTATGCCGTGGACGTCTCTTCTGGGGTTGAGTCCAAACCCGGGGTAAAGGATCGCGACCGGGTCGAGGCTTTCCTCCGGGCTGTGGAAAGGTGTGGATAACCTGTGGACAACTTTGTGGAAAAGGCGAGAATGCGCGTCTCCAAGGCAAATCTTCCCCTATGCATACCTGTGGATAAATGTGGGGAGATCACCTTGCAATGCGGCACCTCGCGGAACTAGATCACACCGCCGACGTGGGTTTTGTGGTAAGGGCAAGGAGCCTACCGGGACTCTTCTACTGGGCGGCGCGGGGGCTGCTCGCCGAGCTTTTCGAGGGTCCCCTTCCTCCGGGGAAGGAGGTGCGCGAGCTCCGGCTTCGCGCCCCCGATCCCGAGACCCTGCTCGTACGGTTTTTGAACGAGCTGATCTACCTCATCCAGACCCAGGGCCAGGTGCCGAGCGGGTTCTCGTTGAGGCTCGTTCCCAGAGGGGAAGAGTGCGGGCTCGAGGCGAAGCTTTCCGTCCTCCCCTTTGAAGCGGTCGCCGACCGCTTCCTCGGTGAGGTCAAAAGCGCCAC
>CAYYAB010000088.1:0-6272 GCA_964469895.1 uncultured bacterium
GGGGGGCGGCGGAACCTCTTGGTCTACGCCCTCGACTACGAGCTGGGCTCGAGCCTGCTCTTTCACCTCGAGGCCTACCAGCACACCCTCACCGGCTACTTCGGGGCCGGCCTTGGCTTCGCCACCCCCACCACCCCTGGGGGGCTCCAGGGGGTGAGTCTCGGGCTTGTGCTCGGTACCCGCTACCCTCTGGGGGCGGTGGGGGAGGCGGTCTTTCCCACCGCCGAGGGTCGGCGGCCGGAGCTTAGGCTCGCCCCCGCGTTCGGGCTCGACCTCTATCCTTGAAAAAAAAGCGGGGGCGCCTGACCCCCGCCTGGGTGCGTTTCGGGCTCCTCAGCGGGCGTGTTCCACCGCCCGGGTCTCCCGCACCACGGTCACCTGGACCTCGCCGGGGTATTCCATGTCGCGCTCGATGCGGCGGGCGATCTCCCGGGCGAGGAGGGCGGCTTTCTGGTCGCTAACCCGGTTCGGCTCCACGATCACCCGCACCTCCCGCCCCGCTTGGACCGCGAAGGCCTGCTCGACGCCGGGGAAGCTGGTGGCGATCTTCTCGAGTTGCTCGAGCCGCTTGATGTATTCCTCGAGGCTTTCCCGCCGGGCGCCCGGCCGGGCCGCGCTCACCGCGTCGGCGGCGGCGACCAGCACGGCGTAGGGGGTCTCGGCGTTCTCCGGGTCGTGGTGGTGGGCGATCGCGTCCAGGACCTCCTTGCCCTCGCCGAAGCGCTTGGCGAGCTGGAGGCCGATCTCGACGTGGGACCCCTCGATCTCCCGGTCCACGCTTTTCCCGATGTCGTGGAGCAGGCCCGCGCGGCGGGCGATCGCCGGGTCGTAGCCGAGCTCGGCGGCGAGGATCCCGGCGACGTGGGCCACCTGGATCGAGTGGGCGAGCACGTTCTGCCCGTAGGAGGTGCGGAAGTGGAGCCGGCCGAGGAGCTGGATGAGCCCGGGCTTGAGCCCCACCACCCCGGCCTCGAGCGCCGCCTCCTCGCCGCGCTCGTAGAGGAAGTGCTTCATCTCCTCCTTGGCCTTCTCCACCACCTCCTCGATCCGAGTGGGGTTGATGCGCCCGTCGGCGACCAGCTCCTCGAGCGCCATCCGGGCGATCTCCCGCCGCAGGGGGTTGAAGGAGGAGAGGATCACCGCCTCGGGGGTGTCGTCGATGATCAGATCCACCCCGGTGAGCGCCTCGAAGGCCCGGATGTTCCGCCCCTCGCGGCCGATGATTCGTCCCTTCATCGCGTCGGAGGGAATGGGGACCACGCTGACCGCGAGCTGGCTCGCCACCTCCGAGGCCTGGCGCTGGATCGCCTGGGCGAGGATCTCGGCGGCCTTCTTCTTGGCCTCGAGCCGGGCCTTCTCCATCGCCGCCTTGACCTTGAGCGCCCGCTCCTCTTCGAGCTCGGCCTCGAGCTTCTCGAAGAGCCGCTTGGTGGCCTCCTCCCGGGTGAGGCCGGCGACCTCCTCGAGCTTGAGCTCGATCTCGCGCTCCTTCTCCGTGAGCCGCGCTTCCCAGGCCTTGAGCGATTCCTCCTTGGCCGAAAGCTTCTCCTCGAGCTCGTCCAGCCTCGCCGCCCGGGCGTCGAGCTGCTCCCCCCGGCGGACCAGGCGCTCGTCGAGTTTTTTGAGCTCCTCGCGCTCGCGCCTTAAGTCCTCCCAGGCGGCCTCGAGCCGGCGCCTTTCCTTTTCAAGCTCGGCGCGTTCGCGCTCGAGCTCGGCGAGCAGGCGCTCGCGTTCGCGGGTAGCTTCCTCGGCGAGGCGCACCCGCTCTTTCTCGAGCTCGGCCTCGATCCGGGCGCGTTCCTCCTTGAGCCGGGCCTCGATCTCGGCGAGGCGAGCCTTCGCCTCGGCCTCGGCCTCGGCCTTGAGCTCGCGGACCTCGGCGCGGGCGGCCTCGAGCACCTCCCGTGCCTCCCGCTTCGCCTCCTCGACGACGCGCCTCGCCTCCTCCTCGGCGGCGCGGCGGAGCTCCTCGCCGGCCGCTGGGCTGGCGGCCGGACCCCGGCGGAGGAGGACGATGAGCCCGCCCGAGAGCAGGACGAGGAGGACGATGAGCAGGACCTCGGTAAGCCCCATGGCGCCCTCCTAGGCCTCGGCGGACTCCGCCGCTTCCGGGGCGATGCCCGCGCGCTTTAAGACCTCGGCCCGGATCTCCTCGGCGAGCTCGGGGTGCTCGCGCAGGTACTCGGCGGCCCGCTCCTTGCCCTGGCCGAGCCTGAGGTCGCCGTAGGAGAGCCAGGAGCCCGCCTTGTCGATGACACCCTGGTCCACCGCTACCGTGACCAGGTCGGCCATGGGGTCGATGCCGCGGCCGAAGTAGAGCTCGAGCTCCACCTCTTTAAAGGGCGGGGCCAGCTTGTTCTTGGTCACCTTGACCTTGACCCGGTTGCCGATGGCGGTGTCCTTTTTCTTGATCGGCTGACCCACTCGGCGCACGTCGAGCCGGATCGAGGCGTAGAACTTGAGCGCTCGGCCCCCCGGGGTCGTCTCGGGGTTGCCGTACATCACCCCCACTTTTTCCCGGAGCTGGTTGATGAAGATGGCGGCGGTATTGGATTTCGCCAGCACGGCGGTGAGCTTCCTAAGCGCCTGGCTCATCAGCCGGGCTTGGAGGCCGACGTGGGCGTCCCCCATCTCGCCCTCGATCTCGGCCGCTGGCACGAGCGCCGCCACCGAGTCCACCACGATCACGTCCACCGCCCCCGAGCGCACCAGGAGCTCGGCGATCTCGAGCGCCTGCTCCCCGGTGTCGGGCTGGCTGATCAAAAGGTCGTCGGTGTCGACCCCGAGCGCTTGGGCGTAGTTCGGGTCGAGGGCGTGCTCGGCGTCGATGAAGGCGGCGACCCCGCCCCGGCGCTGGGCCTGGGCGATCACGTGCAGGGCGAGGGTGGTCTTTCCGCCCGACTCGGGACCGTAGATCTCGGTAATCCGGCCCCGCGGGATCCCACCGATGCCCAGCGCCACGTCAAGGGCGAGGCTTCCCGTGGGGATCACGTCCACCTTCTGCCGGGGGGCCTCGCCCAGGCGCATGATCGCCCCGGTTCCAAACTTCTTCTCGATCGTCTTCAGCGTGCTTTCCAGCACCTTTTGCCGTTCCTTGTCCGTTTCCACGTTCCTCACGCTCCTTTAAGCGGGAAGGTCGCGATCCTCTCGTAGTGGGGTCCCCGGGGGGAAAGCCGCGAGCGCACCAGGCTCATCCGGTCCACCGGGAAGGTGAGGTCGAAGACCACCGGCGGCACCCGGGGCGCCGGCCCCTTCTTGCGGGCGAGGGTGATGTGGGGTTTGAACGCCTTGGCGTCGTCGAACTCCGGAAGGCTTTCCCGGAGCCGGGTCGCCAGCGCGTCGAACCCCTCCCCCTCGGCCTTGGCGAACCAGACCCGGGGGCTTCCTGCCTCGGGAAAGTGTCCCGTTCCCCGGATACGGGCGGTGAAGGCGGGGACGCTCCCGGCGATATCCCGCCCGATCCCCTCGAGCTCCCCGAGCCGCTCCTCGGGCACCTCGCCCAGGAAGAGCAGGGTCACGTGCATCTGGTGGGGAGGGACCGGCTTCCACCTGCCCACGAGCTTCCTCTGGGCCTCGGCGAGCTTTTTTGCGATCTCCTCAGGCACGAAGACGGCGTAGAAAAGCCTCATGCTTCGCTCCAGAAATAGGCAAGCGCGGCGTAAGCTGCTCGCAGACGCACCCGCTCGCGCCCCTGATCAGGGAAGCGGTAAGCCCTTGCCTGCGCGCCGCGATCGGTGGCCAGACCCACGAACACGGTCCCCACGGGGTGGCCCTCCAGCGCTTCGGGGCCGGCCACCCCGGTGACGGCGAGGCCAAAGTCGGCGTCGAGCTGGCGGCGGGCAGCCTCGGCCATGGCGCGCGCGGTAGGCGCGCTCACCTGGCCGTGGGCCAAAAGCACCTCCTCGGGCACGCCGAACCGCACCTTCGCCTCACGGGTATACGATACCATACCCCCCCTAAAGGTTTTTGAGGCCCCGGGCACGTCGGTGAGGAGCTCGGCTACGAGACCCCCGGTCACCGACTCCATCACCGCGAGGGTTTTCCCCTCGGCGGCGAGCCGGCGGTGGACCAGGCCGGCGAGGGTGTCCTCGTCCTCACCCCAGATTTTCCCCTTGAGTTTTTTGCGGATCTTCTTGACCAGGTCCTCGTCGTGGGCCACGAGCTCCACCCCCCAGGGCTTTGCGTAGCTCCCCACCTCGGTGAAAAGGGGCCCGAGGATCTCCGCGAGCTGGGATTCCCCGAGCCCAAAGGTCTTGAGCACCTTGCGGTAGCGGGGCTTTGGGGTGAGCCCGAGTCGCCGTTTGACGGCTTGCCACATCGGGCGCCACTCCTCGGGCGGCCCGGGCAGGGCCACGAGGGTGCGGCCCCCGCCCTGCCAGAAAAACCCCGGGGCGGTTCCCCTGGGGTTTTCGATCCAGGCCGCTCCCTCGGGCCGCATCGCCTGGCGGCGGTTCACTTCGGGCATCTCCCGTCCCATCTCGGCGAAGAAGGCGCGGATTTGCTCAAGCATTTCAGGGTCCATTACGAGCGGGGCTCCGACCGCGCGGGCCACGGCCTCCCGGGTGAGGTCGTCGGGGGTGGGGCCGAGTCCGCCGGTGGTGACCACCAGGTCGTGGTGGCAAAGCGCGTGCTCGAGCTCACGTGCGAGCGGCTCCAGCCGGTCCGCTACCCGGAAGCTCACCTCGACCTCGGCCCCGGACGCGATCAGGTCGGCGGCGAGTTCCGCGGTGTTCGTGTCCGGGGTGTGCCCTACCAAAAGCTCGGTTCCCACGCCGATGACCGTGGCCTTCACGCCCCTAACTTACCCGTAGACTGGAACTTGGGATGCGGGATGTGCTCTTTGGTCGCCGCGCGATCCTGACCCGGCTCCGCCCCGGGGACGCCGAGGCCCTGGCCCTCGTCCACCCTGAGGCCGCCCGGCTCCTCGCCGAAGCCGGGGAGGGGGCCCTCGTCTACGTTCTCCGCGACGGCGCCGGACATCCCCAAGGGGTTTTAATCGCCCGGGCAGGCGCGATCCGGGGCGCGTCCCGGGACGAAGCGCTCCTCGCCGACGGACGCGAGGCGCTGGCCCGGGCGCTCGCCACCTCTGGAAAGGAGGCCTAGCGTGAAGGTTGAACTAGATCTTTCCTTCTTAGAAGAACTGCTTACATCCATCGGACCGAGTGGTTTTGAAAGCGAAGCCGCCAAGGTCTGGAAGAAGGCCGCCGAGGAGTTCGCCGACGAGGTCTGGGAGGACACGAACGGCAACGTCTACGCCCAGCTGAACCCCGGCAAGGGGGGAAAGCTCCTTCTCGACGGACACATCGACGAGATCGGCCTGATCGTCACCGACGTGGACGAGAAGGGCTTCGTCTACGTGCAGGGGCTCGGCGGCTGGGATCCCCAGGTCCTGGTCGGCCAGCGGGTACGGTTTCTCGGTAAGAAGGGCGAGGTCATCGGGGTGGTGGGGCGAAAGGCCGCCCACCTCTTGAAGGAAGAAGACCAAAAGCGCGCGGTCCGGGTCGAGGACCTTTGGGTGGACCTCGGAGCCGACAGTCGCGAGGAGGCGCTCTCCTACGTCGAAGTGGGTACGGTGGGCGTCCTCTCGGCGCCGCTTCGTTACCTGCACGGCCGGCGCATCGTCTCCAAGGCCCTCGACAACCGGATCGGGGCCTTCGTCGTGCTGGAAGCGCTCCGCCACCTCCGGGACGCGGGCGTCCAGGCCGAGGTCACCGCCGTGGCCAGCACCCAGGAGGAGGTCTCGGGCGCCGGGGCGCTGGCGGCCGCGTTCCGCCTCCGGCCCAAGCAGGCGATCGTGGTAGACGTGACCCACTGCACCCGGATTCCCGGGGTGGAGAAGAAGACCGCCGGACAGGCTGAGCTGGGCAAGGGGCCGGACCTCTCGGTGGGCCCCTACCTCCACCCCGAGCTGGTGCGGCGGCTCCGGGCGATCGCCGAGCGGGAGGCGATCCCCTACACGGTGAGCGTTGAGTCCAGCCATACCCGAACGAACGCCGACGCGATCGCGCTCAGCCGCGAGGGGGTGCCGACCGCGGTGGTGAGCATCCCGAACCGCTACATGCACTCGCCCTCGGAGATGGTGGACCTCGGTGATGTGGAGCACGCGGTGAGGCTTCTGGCCCTCTATGGGCTCGAGCTCGCCGAGATCGAGGGGCGAAGGTGACCCTGGACGAGCTACAAGCCGAGGTCGACGCCTGGATCCGGAGCTTCAAGACCGGCTATTTCCCACCGCTTTTGCAGCTCGCCCGCTTGGTCGAGGAGGTAGGCGAGCT
>CAYYAB010000089.1:0-6202 GCA_964469895.1 uncultured bacterium
GCCTACGATCGCATGCGCTACCATCCCCCCGAGGTCTCGGGGCGGATCGCCACCGCCCTCACCGCACCGGTGGAGGCCCGCTTCCGGGATCCCCACTTCCTCGAGCTCGGGGTCGGTACCGGCCGGATCGGGGTCCCGGTGCTCGCCCGGGGCTTTCGCTTCACCGCGGTGGACACCGACCCCGCGATGCTCCAGGTCTTCCGCTACAAGATCGCCGGGGTCGCCCGGAAGGTCCGCCTGGTCCAGGCCGACGCCCGCGAGCTCCCCTTCGAGAAGGGGAGCTTTCACGCGGTGATCAGCGTCCACCTCTGGCATCTCGTCCCCGACTGGCAGCGGGCGCTTCTCGAGGCCCTCCGGGTGCTCGCCCCCGGGGGCTACCTCTTCGAGGGGTGGGACGAGAGCGTGGGCGAGAGCGAGGACTGCCGGATCCAGGAGCGCTGGCGGGCGATCCTCGCCGGGATGGGGTTCGAGCTGGTGCGGGGGCGCCACCGGGCCCGGCTCGCCGAGGTGGAGCGGGCGCTTACCAGACTTGGGCTCAAGCCCGAGACCGAGGTGGTCGCCGAGTGGACCGAGGAGCGCACCCCGAGGCAGAGCCTCGAGGCGATCGCCGAGCGGCTTTATTCCTACACCCGCCAGGTCCCTCCGGAGCTCTACCTTCACTCGCTTCGTGAGCTCTACGCTTGGGCCGAGGAATATTACCGGGACTTG
Organism: uncultured bacterium; assembly: GCA_964469895.1. Lineage (GTDB taxonomy): Bacteria > Deinococcota > Deinococci > Deinococcales > Marinithermaceae > WFXV01. The sequence continues at coordinate 709 of CAYYAB010000089.1, forward strand.
GACCGACCCTACCCCATCCGTTGGCGTTTTTTGGTTCGGAGGACCGAACGATGATGCGGCTTTCCCTGCGGACGCCCTCGCGGGAAGCGCTCGTGAACGTCACCCGGCTCCTGAACGAGGCCCTTTCCGAGATGGGCCTCACCGACGGCGTGCTCCACGTTTACTCCCCCCACACCACCGCCGGGGTGGTGATCCAGGAGGGGGCCGATCCCGCGGTGGCCGAGGACCTGATATTGCGCCTCGCCGAGCTCGCGCCCCGGGACCACCCCGGCTACCGCCACCTCGAGGGCAACTCCGACGCCCACATCAAGACCGCGCTTCTCGGCAACGCGGTCACGGTGCCGGTGGTGGGCGGCCGGCTCGCCCTCGGCACCTGGCAGCAGGTCTTCCTGGCCGAGTTCGACGGCCCCCGTACCCGCGAGCTCTGGCTCACCCCGCTGGGCCGCTAAGGGCGAGGGCGACGGCCGTACCCGTCAGGGTCGCGGCGGCGTTGGTCAGGTCGTTGGTCCAAAAAGCGAGCCTTTCCTCGAGCAAAAGCCCCACCAGCGTATCGGCCAATGCCCCCGCCAGGGCCCCAGCCAGGACCGCCAGGGGGCTCGCGGAAAGAAGCGGGGCGAGGGCGGCGAAGGCAAGCGCTATGAATAACGCTGCCAGGCTTCCCCGGACGCTCACCGCCGCGTTCGTCCCCGGCGGCACCCGCCCCCGGTCCGGGCGCCAGGCCCAGGGGGACTGGCCGCCCTCGGCGGTGGCCAGGGTGTCGGCGGCGGCCGCGCCCAGCCCGCCCAGGAAACCCGCCGGGTCGAGCCAAAGCGCGAGCACCGGAAAAAGCCCGTTGGCGAGCACCTGGGCGGCGGTGCGTCGTTCGGGCTTCCCCCGCAGGCTTCCGAGGGCGGCGAAGCCGACGAGGACCAAGGCCGCCGGCAGGCCGCCCCAAAGCAGCGCGAGGGCCCCGAGCCCGCCGGCGGCCAGGGCCCCGGGGCCGGTGAGCCAGCGCTTTCGGAAAAATCCGGCCGCCACCAGGAGGCCGAGCGCGAGGGCGGCTTCCCAGGGGAGCCTCACGGCTCCCCCACGGCCGGCCAGGGGCGGTAGCCGGCGGCGAGGAAGTAAAGCCCCTGGGGTGGAGCGGTGGGGCCGCCCTCGGCCCGGGGCCGGCCCGCGAGCAGCTCGGCGATCCACTCGGGCGGCTTCTTGCCCGCCCCCACCTCGAGCAGGCTCCCCACCATCGCCCGGACCTGGCCCCGGAGAAACCCCGACCCCACGAACTCGAGCCAGGCCTCCTGGCCGTGAAGCCGCAGCCGGGCGAGGTAGAGGACGCGTTCGGTGTCGCGCTTTTCCCGGGTGGCGAAGGCGCGGAAATCGTGCCGCCCCACTAGGTAGCCAAGGCTCCTTTGCACCGCTTCCAGATCGAGCGGGCCGGGGTACCAAAGCACCCGGTGGCGGAGGAGGGCGCTCGGGGTTTTACGGAGCAGGATGCGGTAGCGATAAGCCCGCCAGTAGGCGCTTTTTCGCGCGTGGAAGCCGGGCGGGGCCACCCGCGCCCGGAGCACCCGCACGTCCCCGGGCAGCCGGGTGTTGAGGGCGGCGGGGATCCGCTCCGGCGGGATCGCGTCCTCGGTGTCGTAGTGGACGACCATGCCGAGGGCGTGCACGCCGGCGTCGGTGCGGCCGGCCGGAACCACCCGGGGGCGGGCACCCGGGATCTCGGCGAGGGCGGCCTCGAGCACCTCCTGCACCGTGCGCTCCCCCTTCGCCTGGCGCTGGAAGCCGGCGAAGTGGGTCCCCTCGTACTCCAGGGTGAGCGCGATGCGCCGCACGGGTTGCAGTCTACGCGAGGCGTGTCTGGAAACGAAAACGAATCTCAATATGACAAAATCCGACCGGAATACTTGACATTTGGTCGTTTGCGCCGGTAGCCTGCCGCCGGAGGGAGGTCGCATGCATCGGGTCATCCTGGCGCTGGTCCTCTTGATTACGGCGCCCTTAGCGTACGCCGAGCCCTTGGTGGTCTATAGCGGGCGTTCGAAGGTCCTGGTGGATCCGCTCGTGCGCCGCTTCGAGGCCGAGACCGGGATCCCGGTACGGGTCCGTTACGGCAAGGACGCCCAGCTCTTCCAGCTGCTCCTCGAAGAGGGCCGGCGGAGCCCCGCCGACGTCTTCTGGGCGAACAGCGTAGGGGCGCTGGTGCGGGCCGAGCGGTCGGGGCTGTTCGCCCCCCTTGCCCCGGAGGTGCTCAAGCTTCCCGCCCGGTTCGTGCCCGCCTCGGGCCGGTGGATCCCGGTGACCTTCCGGATGCGGGTGCTCGCGGTACGGGAGGGCGTGGACCCCGAGCCCCCGGCCTCGGTGCTCGAGCTCCCCAAGATCGCCGCCTACGCGGGGCGGGTCGGATGGACCCCCCGCTATTCGAGCTTCGTCGACTTCGTCACCGCCCTGCGGGCGGTGCACGGCGAGGCCGAAGCCCGAAAGTGGCTGCTCGGCATGAAGGCGCTCGGGCCCCGGAGCTATGCCACGAACGTCCCGATGATCCTGGATCTCGCCCGGGGCGCGATCGACCTCGCGCTTACCAACCACTACTACGTGCTCAGGGTCCGCTACGGGGACCTCAAATCGGCCCCGAAGGCGGAAGGCGCCCCCGTTCGGGTTCACGCCTTCGCGGACGGGGACGTGGGGAACCTCGCCCTCGTCACCGGGGCGGGGGTGCTCGCGGGCAGCAAAAGAGCGGCCCTGGCCGAGCGGTTTCTCCGCTTTTTGCTGGGGGAGGAGGCCCAGCGCTTCTTCGCCGAGGCGGTGCACGAGTACCCGCTCCGACCCAACACGCCCACCCCGCCGGTCCTCCTGCCCCTCGAGTCGGCGTTGCGGAAGAGCCAGTGGGTGGACCCCGAGGTCTTCGCGGACACCGATGTCACCCTCCGCTTGCTCAGGGAGGTCGGGCTCTACTAGCATGCCCTCCTCGCCGGCGGTCCTCGCCTTTGCTCTCGGCACCGTAACCCTCCCCCTGCTACCCCTGGTTTACCTGGTGCTCCGGGCGCTCCCCGGGGTCCAGGAGGTTTTCTCCCTCGGCGGGGAACTCGCGCTTTTTCTGCGGACCCTGGGTTTGGTGGCGGCGGTGGTTCCCACCGCGCTCTTGCTTGCGCTGCCGCTCGCCTTTCTCGCCGCCCTTACCGATTTCCGGCCCCGAAGCCTGCTTGCGCTTGTAGGGCTTTTGCCCCTGGCCCTACCGCCTTACGTGCTGGCCTACGCCTGGCTCGCGGCGAGCGGGGCGGGGGGGCTTTTCCCCGGCCTCGGGTTCCGCCTCGAGGGCTTCTGGGGGGCCTGGTGGACGCTTAGCGTCTACACCGCGCCCTACCTCTTTTTGGCCTTGGAAAACGCGCTTTCGCGGTTGAACCCGGCCCAGGTCGAGGCCGCCCGAACGCTCGGGGCCGGGGCGGGAAAGGTGCTTTTCCGCGTGATCCTTCCCTATCTCGCGCCGGCGCTCTGGGCGGGGGGCGCGGTGGTGGCGCTGCACGTGATCGGCGACTTCGGCGTGGTCAGCCTGATGCGCTACGAGACGTTAAGTTACGCGCTCTACTACGCCTACGAGACCGCCTACGATCGCGACCGGGCGTCGCTTTACGCGCTCGTACTCGTGATGCTCGCCCTGTGGGTGCTCCTTCTGGACGCCCGTTTCCGCAGGCCGGCGGCCCCGGGCGAGCTCCGGGGCCGGATCCGGATCGCGCTCGGTTCGTACCGGTGGTTGGCTTGGGCGTACCTTGGGTTCTTCATCGCCGCTGGGCTCGGAGTTCCGCTCGCGGTGGTTTTGCTCTGGGCGGGGGAGGGATTCGGCCGGATCGGGCTGCCCTATGGGGCGATGCTCGCCACCCTCCTGGCGGCCATGCCGGCGGCCGGCCTGGCCGCGCTGCTCGCGTTGGCGATCGGGTATCTTGCGGCGCGGTATCCGCGCTACGCCTATCTTGAGCGGGTGGCCTACCTCGGCTACGCGGTTCCGCCGACGGCGCTCGGGCTTGCCCTGGTCTTTTTTGCCCTCTACGGAGTACCGGTGCTCTATCAGACCTTGGCGCTTTTGATCTACGGGTACCTGGTGCACTTCCTGGCGGAGGCGCTGGGTCCGATTCGGGCGGCGTTCGGTGCGGTGCCGAGGGGGCTCGAGGAGGCCGCCCGTACCCTCGGCAAGCCGCCTGCGGTGGCCTTTGTGCGGGTGGTGTGGCCGCTGGTGCAAAGCGGGGTGTTTTCGGGGGGTCTTTTGGTCTTTCTGGGCGCGATCAAGGAGCTGCCCCTTACCTTGATGCTGGCCCCGATCGGCTACGAGACCCTGGCGGTGGCCACCTGGACCTACGCCGCCGAGGGGTTCTTGGTCGAGGCGGCTCCGTTCGCCCTTTTGCTGACCGCTTTAGGGACCGCCGCCGCGTTCTTGCTCTACCGTTACGGGAGGCGGGGATGAAGCTGCTCGAGCTCAAGGACCTCTGGAAGCGGCGCGGGCGCGAGTGGGTGCTCCGTGGGGTATCGCTCGGGCTTGTCCCTGGCGAGCTGCTCGCGGTGGTCGGCCCCTCGGGTTCGGGAAAGACCACCCTCCTCCGGCTGATCGCCGGGCTCGAGCCCCCGGATCGCGGGCGGGTCTGGCTCCAGGGGCGGGATGCCACCCGGCTTCCTCCGGAAAAGCGGGGGATCGGCTTCGTCTTTCAGGACCTCGCCCTTTTCCCCCACCTCACGGTCTACGAAAACGTCGCCTTCGGCCTGAGGAGGGAAGAGCGGGATCGGGTCGAGTACCTTCTGGACCTGCTCGGGCTCGTCGCCTTTCGCGACCGCTACCCCGATCGGCTCTCGGGGGGCCAGCAACAGCGGGTCGCCCTCGCCCGCGCCCTCGCGCCGGGACCCCGGGTCGTCCTGCTCGACGAGCCCTTCTCGAGCCTGGACGCGGGGCTCCGGGAGCGGACCCGGGAGGAGGTGGCCCGGGTCCTCCGGGCCACCGGGACCGCGGCCCTTTTGGTCACCCACGATCAAGAGGAGGCGCTCGCCCTCGCCGACCGTCTCGCCGTGCTGCACCAGGGCCGGATCGTGCAGGAGGGGACTCCGGAGGAGGTCTACCGGCGGCCGAAGACGGCCTTCGTCGCCCAGTTCCTGGGGGGCGCGAACCTGGTCCTGGGCGAGGCCCTCGGGGAGGAAGCGGACACGCCCCTCGGCCGGGTCCGGCTCGATCGCCCCGCCCGGGGCCGGGTGGTGCTCGCGGTGCGTCCGGAGCACATCGAGGTGACGGATCCCGAGCGCGGCCCGGGGGTGTTTGCCCGGGTGGTGGCCCGGGCCTTCAAGGGCCACGACCTGACCCTCGTGCTCGAGGCAGGGGGACGCCGCTTCCGGGTGCAGGCCGACTACCGTCTTCCCTGGAAGGAGGGGGACGGGGTCCGGGTCCGGGTCCGGGAACCGGCGGTGGTGCTTGAGCTCGAGGATAAAGCCTTGCCAGCGTCGGGTTATTCTCCCTATACTTAAAAGGCTTGGACGGCCC
>CAYYAB010000090.1:0-6173 GCA_964469895.1 uncultured bacterium
AAAATAGCGGCCGAAACGCCATGCCGGAGCTTCTTTGCACCCCCGAGCGGCTTTTCCTCTACACCCACACGCTCCACGTGGAGCCCTGCGAGGGGGTGGTGGACGAGGAGGGCCGGCCGGATTATGGTCGGCTCTTCCTCGCGGTCCGCCGGGCCCTCGCGCGGCACCGGGTGCGGGGCGCGGTCTATCTTTCGCTCTCTCCCGAGCTTTTGCTTTTGCACGAAGCTCCTTTCCCCTCGTTCGAGGGCTTTCCCTTGGACGAGGCGATCCTCGCCGAGGCCCAGCGCAACCCCGTTTTCCGTGACCTGGATCTGGTGGTGGACTACGACCTCCTCCGGCCCGAGGGGCCCGCTCGGGTCTGGGTACTTTTTGCCGCTTTGCCCCGGGAGGTGGCCCGGCGGATGGCCCGGGGGCTACGGGCCCGCCGGATCGAGCCCTGGCCGCTTCCGCTATGGCGGGCGGCGAAGGCGCGGTACGGGAGCGAGCTCCGGTTTTTCGTGCTGGAGTCGGTGTCCAACACCCTGGCCGCCTTCGAGGGGGGGCGCATGCTCGGATTTCGCCGCCTCACCCGGCCGGTGGCCGAGGGCGGGGAGGCGTTAGCCGAAGAGGTGCTTCGCTCGCTCGAGCTCTTTGAGGCCCATCCCCCTGCCGACCGGGCGCTCGTCTTCGGGCTTCCCGAGAGCCCGGAGGTTGGGGGGCTCCCCGCCGGGGCGGTGGACCGGGGAATAGCCCTTGAGGAGCTCAAGAAGGCGGCCTGGAGCAAGGAGCCGCCCTTTTTGGACCTTCGCCCCCGCCGGACCCACCTCGGCGAGGGCATGCCCCCTGCCGAGCAGCGGGCCATTTTGGCCTCGGCCCTGATCGTCGCCGCCGCCTTGGTGGCGGCGAGCTACCTGGGCAGCGAGCGGGCGCGGGTGGCGGACCGGGTGGAAGCGCTCCGCGCCGAGGTGGCAAGGCTCGAGGAGCGGGGGGTGGAGGAGGCCTATCCGCCTCTCCCCACCGGGCCCGGCGCCCGGGAGCTCCGGGAGATCGCCCTCGGGCTCCCGAAGGGGCTTTGGCTGACCGAGCTCTCGGCGGGCCGGGATCAAGTGACCCTCACCGGCCGGGCCGAAAGCCCCTACCCGCCCCTCGAGCTCGCCGAGCGGCTCGAAGCGACCCTCACCGCCCTCTCCCGGGCCGAGGGAGGGCTCTACGACTGGGAGGTGCGCCGTGGCACTGCCCCCGAAGCTCGGTGAGCTCCTCGTGCGTCTGGGGAAGATCACCCAGGACCAGCTGGACGCGGCCCTGGCCGAGCAGGCCCGGACCAAGGAGCCCCTCGGCCAGATTTTGCTTCGCCGGGGGTTCATCGACGAGCGAACGCTCGCCCAGGTGCTCGCCGACCAGCAGCGGGCCGAGCTCGTGAGCCTCAAGGAGATCGAGCCCGAGGAGGAGGCCCTCCGCCTGCTCGACCCCCGCTTTGCCGCCGAGCACCGGGTCTTCCCCTACAAGCTCGAGGGCAACCGGCTCTACGTGGCGATGGCGAGGCCCTCGGACCTAAGGCTTTTGGACGAGCTTCGCTTTCGCACCGGAAAGGAGATCGTCCCCAAGCTCGCCCCCGACTCCGAGATCGCCGAGGCGATCCGCGAGGCCTACGCCGAGGTCCCCGAAGAGGCGGAACCGGCCCCCGCCGAGGTGGTGGAGCACGACCTCACCGCCGCCGGCTCCCCGGTGGTGGAGCTCGCCGACGCCATCCTGCGCGAGGCGATCGCCGCCCGGGCCTCGGACCTCCACCTCGAGCCCGAGGAGAAGCGCCTCCTCGTTCGGATGCGGGTGGACGGGGTAATGCAGGTGTTGCGCACCCTGCCCAAGGAGATGGAGGCGCCCCTCGCCGCCCGCTACAAGGTCCTCGCCGGGCTCGACATCGCCGAGCGCCGGCGCCCCCAGGATGGGCACTTCAGCTACCTCTACCAGGGGCGGCGGGTCGAGGTCCGGATCGCCAGCGTGGGGGCGCTTTGGGGCGAGGCGGTGGTGCTCCGGTTGATCTACCCCTCGGGCGCCCTGCTCGGGCTCGACGAGCTCGGCATGCTCCCCGAGGAGCGGGCCAAGTTCGAGCGGCTCCTCAAGCACCCCTACGGGATCCTCTTCGTCACCGGTCCCACCGGGTCGGGAAAGACCACCACCCTCTACGCCGCCCTTCGCCACATCTACACGCCGGAGAAGAACTTCGTCACCATCGAGGACCCGGTCGAGTTCCCCCTGGAGGGGGTGAACCAGATTCCGGTCCAACCCCGGATCGGGCTCACCTTCGCCAAGGTGCTAAGGGCGGTGCTCCGGCTCGACCCCGACGTCATCCTGGTGGGGGAGATCCGGGACGCCGAGACCCTCGAGACCGCGCTCCGGGCGGCGCTCACCGGGCACTTGGTGCTCGCCACCCTGCACACCAACGACGCCCTCTCCACCGTGAGCCGCCTCGTCGAGATGGGGGCGGAGCGGCACCTGGTGGCCTCGACGCTGGTGGGGGCGGTGGCCCAGCGGCTGGTGCGGCGGGTCTGCCCCCAGTGCGGCCGCTGGCAGCCCCTTTCGGGGGAGGAGGAGGCCTTTCTTGGCGGGGCCGGCCTCGACCGGGAGAAGCGGGGCGAGGGCTGCAGCTTCTGCCGGGGGAGCGGGTACAAGGGCCGGGTGGGGCTCTACGAGGTCTTCGCCCCCGACCGCGAGGCGCTCAAGCTGATCGCCCTGGGCGAGGACGAGCTCAAGCTCCGGGAGCACGCCCGGGCGAAGGGCCACCGGGGCCTGAAGGAGGTCGGGCTCGAGCTCGTCCGCCGGGGCGAGACCACGGTGAGCGAGCTGATGCGGGTCCTGGGCGCGCTGGAGGACTAGGGTGCGGTTTTCCTACCAGGCCACCGACGCGAGCGGCGAGCGGATCTACCAGGGCTACCTGGAGGCGAAGGACCTCCGGGAGGCCCGGGTCAAGCTCCGCGAGATGGGGCTTTACCCTCTCTCCCTCGCCCCCGAGCGGGGCGGGCGCCGGCGCCGGCCCGGGGTGGGCGACCTGGTCCTCTTCGCCGAGCAGTTCGCGAGCCTGGTGGGGGCGGGGGTGCCCCTCACCCAGGCGCTCACCACCCTGAGCCTGGAGAGCCCGCACCCCACGCTTCGCTACGCCGCCCGCGAGGTGCGGGCCCGGATCGAGGCGGGGGAGTCGCTCTCGGAGGCGATGAGCCACTACCCCGAGGCGTTCCCCCCGATGATGGTGCGGCTCATTGCCGCCGGCGAGCTCGGGGGGTTGCTCGAGCCCACGCTCCGGCGGATCGCCCGGTACCTGGATCGGAGCTATGAGCTCGAGCAAAAGGTGAAGACCGCCCTGATGTACCCCGCGTTCGTCACCCTGGTGGTATTCGCCGCGGTGATCGTGCTCCTCGTGGTAGTGGTGCCGGTCTTTGCCCGGATCTACAGCACGATCGGCGAGGAGCTTCCGCTTTTCACCCGGGCGCTAATCGAAGGGGCCACCTTTCTTCGTCGCAACGGGCTCTACCTGCTGGTGGGCCTCGCCGGGGCGGCCTACGCCTTCCGCGCTTACTACAAGACCCCTGCCGGAGCGTTCACGGTAGACCGGTGGCTCTTGCGCCTGCCGCTTCTCGGCGGAATCCTGCAAAAAAGCGGGCTTGCGCGCTTTGGGCGGACCTTCGCCGCCCTCTACGCGAGCGGGGTGCACGTCCTCGCCGGGCTCGAGGCCGCCCGGGATCTTACGGGAAACGCCTACATGCGGGCCGCGCTCGAGGAGGTCCTCGAGGACGTCACCAAGGGGCAGTCGCTCTCCCAGGCCCTGGCCAAGCACCCCGACGTCTTCGTGCCCCTATTCGTGCGGATGGTGAGCGTGGGGGAGGAGTCCGGTAACCTGGAGAACATGGTCGAGCAGGCGGCGAACCACCTCGAGCGCGAGGTGGACTACGCCACCAAGCGGCTTTCGGCGATGATCGAGCCGGCGCTCACGGTGGTGGTGGGGGCGATGCTTCTCGGGATGGCGCTCGCCCTCTACCTGCCGCTTTTCGAGCTCCCGGCCAAGTTGATCCGGCGATGAACGCCTTCCGTCGGCGTCCCTGGCTCTTGCCGCTCCTCGTGCTCTTCCTCGCGGGGGGTTGGCTTCTACCCCGCTACCTCGCGATCCGGGCGCTGCTTGCCGAGGAGGCGAGGCTCACCGCAAGAATCGCCGAGCTCGAGGCGGCCCAGCGCCCTCCCGCGGAGACCGCGAAACCCCTTCCGCGCTCCGCGCTCCCCCGGCTTTACAAGGCGCTGGTGGGGCTTGCCGAGGGGCTCGGGCTCAAGCTGCTCGCGCTCGAGCCCGCCGAGGAGGCCGTTCGCCTCTCCCTCGAGGGCCCCTTTGATCGGGTCTACGGCTTCCTCGCCCGGCTCCCGCACCTCGCCTACCCGATCTGGATCGAGGAATACCAGCTCAGCCCCAGGGACCCGCAGGCGAAGGTGATCGGGCTCGAGCTCGAGCTCGGCGTCCGGCTGGAGAAGCAGGAAGAAGACGCCACCCCGCCCTGAGCATCTGGTAAACTGATGCCGTAAGCGCTTTCAAAGCCTCGTGGGAAAGGCGGCGCTTTCCCTGCAACTGGCCCTGTAAGCGCTTACAAAGGAGGGCGATGGAGCGCGTCACCATCTACGAGGTCGCCCGGGCCGCCGGGGTTTCGGTGGCCACCGTTTCCCGGGCCCTCAATGGGGGGCCGGTCGCCCCGGACACCCGGGCGCGGGTGCTCGAGGCCGCCCGGCGCCTCGGCTACCGCCCCGACCGGCTCGCCCAGGGCCTCGCCACCGGGAAGAGCCGCACCGTGGGGGTGGTCATCCCGGACGCCACCGGCCCCCTCTACGGCCAGATGCAAAGGGGCCTCGCCGACGTGCTCACCGCCGCCGGCTTCGGCTACATCGCCACCGAGAGCCGCCGCGACCCGGAGCGCGAGGCCGCGTTGCTCGACGAGATGCTCGCCCGCAAGGTGGAGGCGCTCGTGCTGGTGGGCTCGGGGCTTCCGGTCGAGGCGCTAAGAGCCCGGTTTTCCACCCTCCCCCCGCTCGCCCTGATCGAACGGGAAGGGGCCGCGGCCGGCGTGCCCACCTACCAGATCGAGAACGAGGCCGCCGCCTACCGGGCCACCCGGTTCCTTATCGAGGCCGGCCATACCCGGATCGCCCACATCCAGGGGCTCCGCCGGGCCGGGCGCGAGCGCGAGGCCGGGTTTTTACGGGCGCTCGCCGAAGCGGGGCAAGGCCCCGCCGCGATCGCTGCCGGCGACTTCACCGAAGCGGGGGGCTACCGGGCCGCCCGGGCCCTCCTCGCCCGGGGCGGCTTCACCGCGATCTTTGCCGCCAACGACCGCATGGCCCTCGGGGTCTACCGGGCGGCCTTCGAGGCCGGCCTTCGGATCCCCGAGGACCTGAGCGTGGTGGGGTTTGACGACCTGGCGTTTTCCGCCTACCTCACCCCGCCGCTTGCCACCCTGCGCCAGCCGGCCTACGAGCTCGGCCGCCGGGCGGGGGAGGCGGTGCTTTCGATGCTGGGGGGCCAGACCCCCGAGTCCGCGGTGCTTCCGTGCGCGTTCGTGGCGCGCGCGTCGGTGGCACGAAAGGGAGGTGCAGTATGAGAAAGGTTTTCGGGGTTCTTCTTTTTCTAGGCCTTGCTTTTGGGCAGACGCTGGTCCTTTGGACCACCGAGGAGCAGCCCAAGCGAATGGCGATCCAGCGGGCGATCGCCGCGAAGTTTGAGCAAAAGACCGGGATCAAGGTCGAGGTCGTGCCGGTCACCGAGAACCAGCTGGCCGAGCGGATCACCGCGGCCTACGCCGCCGGTCAGCTGCCGGATCTGGTCTTCCACCCGGTGGACTACACGGTGGGCTGGGCGGACCAGGGCATCCTGGACACCGAGGCCGCCACCGAGGTCATCGAAAAGCTCGGGGAGAAGACCTTCTTCAAGGGGGCGCTCGAGCTCGCCAAGTACCAGGGCAACTACACCGCGGTGCCCACCGACGGCTGGACCCAGCTGTTGCTTTTCCGCAAGGACCTCTTCAAGGCCCACTCGCTCTCCGAGCCCAAGACCTTCGCCGCCATCCTGGGAGCGATCGAGGCGCTTCACGACCCGCCCCAGATGTACGGCTTCGTGGCCGCCACCGACCCCAGCCAGGTCTACTTCCAGCAGGTCTTCGAGCACA
>CAYYAB010000091.1:0-6133 GCA_964469895.1 uncultured bacterium
GGCGCGACCGGCTTACGGCCTCTTCGCTCGGAGGTGAGAGGATGAAGAGGCTGTTCGTACTTTTTGCCCTGTTCGGCGCGAGCCTCGGGCTTGCCCAGTTGCAGACCAACCGAAGCCACGACTGGCAGATCAACTTTCCGAGCTTTGCCTACCTCTGGATCAACGTCGGGAATCTGACCTTCGATCTGGGCGATGACAACACGAGCGGAACCATCGGGTACCTGGCCAACCTGAACAATGTCTACGATCCCACGCTAAGCGGCCTGCTCAAGTGCCTGAACGCGGGGCTGGACTTCACTGCCCCGAGCAGTGGCTACACTGGGGATAAGAACGCCCCCACCGCCCCGACCTGCCGGTTTGCCCCGGAGATCGCCTCCGGCGGGAGCTCCTACACGGTCCAATACCTCGACGGCGGGGACGATAGCTTCGTGAACTACGCCGACGCGGATCTCTTCATCGTCTCCAGCGGCGGGGGCTGGACGGTGGACGTGCAGATCACGAGCGGCTCCGTCCCGAACGGGATGACCCTCGAGCTCTACCCCTACGTCTGGGACCCCGCCGAGGGCGAACTCGAAGCCAAGAACGGGGCGACCGTAACCCTCGGCAACCCGAACGCGATCGCCCTTTCCACCACCAGCACCCAGCTCTCGGGGGGCGTGAGCGATAAGGGCTACTACGTGCAAAACCGCTTCTGGATGTACCTGCAGCCGATCAACTTCGCGCTCGTCGTCGACCCCGACACCGCCAACCCGCTCGCGAGCCCCCAAACCCTGACCGTGCAGTACACGGTAAACGCCCCCTGATCCCAATGCGCAGGCACCTTGCGGCCCCCCTGCTCCTCCTGGCGGGGGGGCTTTCGTTCGCGTTACAGGGCATCGGGGTCGCTCCCCCCCGGGAGGAACTCAGGCTTTCCCCGGGCGCCTACAAAACCGTCGAGGTCAAGGTGTTCACCACCGAGGAGACCGCGCTGCAAGTTTCCTCCCGGATCATCGACTGGACGATGAAACCCGACGGTACGGTGGTGGAGGTGCCCCGGGGATCACAACCCTACTCCGCGCGAAACTGGATTCAGACCAGCCTCGATCCCTTCGCCATCGCCAAGGACCGTTACCGCTCCATCCGGGTGACCGTTCGGGTCCCCGACGATCCCGGCCTCTCGGGCAGCTACTGGACCGCCCTTCAGTTTGTCACCACACCGCCGAATCCCGATCCGGCGAGCACGGTGGTGATCCGGGTGGCAGCCAACTACATCGTCTACGTCACGATCGCGGGGAGCGAACGGCCGGGCGCCAGGATCCTGCGCTTCGATCGCGAAAACGACGGGTTTGTGCTCGACGTGGCCAATACCGGCAACACCTACCTCCGGCTCAGGGGCGAGCTCAGGTTCCTCGACGAACAGGGCCAGGTCCTGCGCTCGCTCCCGATCCCCGAGCGGGTCGTGCTGCGCGAGGGCATCGCCCGGATGCGACTGTCCGGGTCCTGGCCGGCTGGGGCGGCGCTGGCGGCCGTGGAGCTCGTCTCCACCAAGCCGGTCCCCCTGCCCTACCGGCTGTATGCCGAGCTGCCTTTAAAGTAGGGTATGCGCGTTCAGGTGCTCCTGCTCCTCGCCGCCCTCTCCACCGCCACCGCCCAGAGGGCGGGGATCGAGGCGGACTACCCCGACTACCTATACGTCGAGCTGAACGCCTCCCGGGTGGTCTACGACTTCGAGGCCCCCGGAGCGGAAGCCCCGGGTTGGCTCGCCCGTTACCGGGGAGCCGCCTCCCCCTTCGATCGGATTCTCCCCGCCGACCGCCAGGGCTGGCGCACCTGCCTCGGCCTGAACGATCCTCCCAGGGGCAGGCTCCGGGGTACCCCGGTCGATCCCGGCGGCTCGCCCCGCGCAACCTGCTACTTCGCTCCCACCCGGGTTCGGATCGAAACCTTCCGCGTGGACTACCGGGACACGGGCAAACCCACCTGTCGGGATGCCCGCCTGGCAAGCGACGCCGACCTGCTGGTGTTCTCCAATCGCCCCTGGGAGGCCTACCTCGGTTACACCCGACGCCCGCCCCGGGGGGTTCGGGCCCACGTGCTGCCCCTCGTCTACCGTGACCCGGACACCCTCTGCGCGGCGGGGAAGGGGGTGGTGGATCGTCCCTCGCGCTACGATAAGACCCCGAGAACCCTACCCAGAAACCGAAGGCTCGCTGGCAGCGCCGACCATCCCCGTCGCCGACTCCGGCTTGCCTTTTTCACCGATCAAGAAGGGATCCAGGTCCTGCCCATGCTCTATTACCTCGAGCTCAACCTCCGCCAGCTCGGCGACCCCGGTCCGGGCTCGTTCGTCTTCGGGATCCGCTACCTGGTGAGGCCAAGATGAGAGCGATCGCGCTGGCAATCCTCCTCGGCCTGGCCCCGGCCCGCGCCCTAGGCTTCGGCGTGGCCCCGGCGGAAACCGTGCTGATCGCTCCCCCTGGGGTTCGCATCCCGGCCGGGATCACCGTCTTCAGCCCCGACCCGCTCCCGCTGCGTGCCCGCCTCGTCGACTGGCGCATCCACCCCGACGGTGAGGTCGAGCTCCTGCCCCCGGCGAGCCTCCCCCGGAGCCTCGCCCCCTACCTCGAACTCAGGGAACGACGCCTGGTCCCCCGTCCCGAGGCCCGGCTAAACCTCACGCTGCGCCTGCCCCCGGGGGCCGAGGGCAGCTACCACGCGGCCCTCCTCCTGGTACCGGACCTCCCCCCGGGGGCGGGGGGCCCGGGGCTTGCCCTCGACGTGCAGGCGGCCATCCTGCACCCGATCTACGCGCGGGTTCCGGGCACCGCCCGCCCGGAGCTACGGCTCGCCGAGGCGAGGATCGCGGGGGACAGCCTGCAGGCCTTGCTCGAAAACCGGGGCAACGTCTACCTCAAGGTCCGGGCTTGGCTCACCGCACTCGCCCCTGACGGAGCAAGCATCCGGGAAGCGCTCGTCCTGGAGGACGTCCTTTTCCCGGGGGCGTCGCGGCAGCTCGAGGCGGAACTTCCCCCGGGCGCCCGGGCCGTACGGCTCGTGGTCGAGGCCCCCGGAGCCGGGCGGTTGCTTTGGGAGGCGGGGCGGTGAAGCGGCTCCTGGCCCTGCTCCTCCTGCTCGCCCTCGCGGGGGCTCAGCGACCCGGCATTCGCGTCTTCTACCACTTCGACGACCCCAGTCCGGGCACGCTCCGATTCGACGAGCGCCTCGCCACCGTCCCCGACGCCGCCCTCGACGCCGGAAAAATGGCCTGCGGGGCGCTCTTCGACCCCCGGCCCCGGGCCCCGGCGGGGAGCGAGCCCAGGGCCGGGGTAAGCTTCCTCGTCCCCCGGACCCAGCTGTTGCGTTGCACGAACCCCGCTCCTTTTCCCGCCCCCGTAGATCCCGGTGATCCGGTGATCGCCCTCGCCCGGGACCGGGCCGAGACCCGTCGTACCCTTCGCCTCGGCATCTTCTTCGCGGGGAACGGGCAAGACCCGGGGCTCGACCTCATCTACCGCGCCCTGAGGGACCACTACCTCCTCCGGATCCGGGTCACCGGGGACCGGGCCCGGATGGACCTGGAGAGCGCCCGCGGGCTCGCGACGCCTGGGGCGATCCCCTGGAGCCGGGTTCGCTGGCGGAGGGTGGAAGATCCCCTCGAGCTCCTCTTTTCCCAGCCTCCCCAGGGCTCCGGGTGCTTCTGGCTTGGCTTCCGCTGGTGCCACTACGGCGCGTGGGAGCTGCCGCTACGCCTGCGGGTGCACGGCGACGAGCGGGGGACCCGACGCCTCGTCCTCACCCTGGATGCGATCGTCCCGCGATCGGCCCCGCTCAGCGTGCAAGGCGGACGGCTGATGCGTCTCGAGCTCGTCCCCGCCGAAGCCCCGACCCCCCCGCTCCTGCGCTAGCGCACCAGGATCACGCGCACGAGCTCCACCACCGCATCGCTCCAAAGGCGCGCCCGTACGCGCAGGACGAGCCTGCCCCGGGCGCTTTCGGGAACCTCGAAGGCGCCCCGCCAATCGGCCCCCGCGCCGGCCAGGGGGAACCGCCGGTCCCCTACCCAGAGCACCGCCTCACGGGCCGGGGCCAGCAGGTGCACCCGCGCGGGAACCCGCCGGTCTCCGGGCCTCACCAGGAACGGGGTCTCCAGGGTGCCCCACGGCGCCTCGGGGTCGACGTCGAGCAGGAACGGGTAGCGGGCGCGCGGGCTGCCCGTCCGCTCGGCCACCACCTCGAATACCCGGATCCCGGCCCGGTCCCGGGGCACGGGTACCCGGCCGCGCCACAACCCCTCCTCCTCGGTGGGGGCGAGCCAGCCGAGGATCCGGTCTCGCAGGTAGAGCGCCACCCGCTCGGGCCCGCCCCGCACCCGGACCTCCACGAGCGGGGCCGAGCCCGGCGGCACGCGTTCGGCCTCGGGCTCCACCGCGAGGATCGAGACCGGCACCGGCCGGAACGCCCGCCGGGGCGGGGCGGCGATGATGAGCTCGACCGCGGTCTCGCGGCCCGGTTGCAGCTCGACCTCGACCTCGCCCCGGAGGGGACGGTAACCGGGGGGGAGCCGTTCCTGCGGAAGGCGTACCCGGTAACGCCCGGGGCGGAGCCCCGAGAGCTCGAAACGCCCTCCCACCGCGCTCAGCGCGATCACCCGACCGCGGGCATCCTCCACCAGGACCGGCACCGCCAGGCCGTCGGGGTCCCCGCCCTCCACCCGGATCCGCCCCACCAGCCGCGCGCGCACTTCCAGGGGGATCTCGAGCGCCACGGTCTCGCGTGCGCGGAGGGTGAGCTCCCTCTCCAAAAACGCGGGCACGAACAGCGCCGGCAGGCTCGCGGGATCGACCCGGATCCGCCGTTTGCCGGGGGGGAGCTCGAGTACGAACCTCCCCTCACGGTCGGTCTCGGCGACCACGCCATCCGCCTCCACCCGGATCCCCTCAAGACTCCCCGGTGGAACCGGGGCGTCGGGCAGGAAGCGGCCCGTCACCCGGGCGACCTTCCGGCCTCCGAAGAACGCGACCCAATCCGGGGGGACCTGGAGGCGGAAGGGGTAGCGGGCGCCCAGGCTCGCCGAGGCGCTGCCCTCGGGCCAGCGGTAGACGGCGCTCGCGATCAGCTGGACACGCGCCAGCGGCAGGGCGGCTTCGAGCGCGGCCCGCCCCCCGGGTTCAAACGGCCGCAGGTCCAGCGAGCCCCCGAGGTAAGCGACGTCGTCCCCCAGGCGCGCCTCGATCCCGAGCAGGCTCTCTTCCAGCGGCCAGCCGAGCCGCAGGCCGAGGCCGTAACCGAGAGGGGTGCCCCCGAACGCCTCAGGGTAGAGGTAGCGGGTATCGGAGCGAAAGCCGAGCCCACCTCCGATTCCCTCCCCGTCGAGCCGGAGCTCGAAGCTCGCCCGCCCATAGGGGGCGAGATCCCAGCTCGCCGCCGCCTCGGCGTAGGGCCCCTCGGTCCAGGGCCAGCCGGCCGTGAGCTCGAGCTCGAGGCCCCCGGCGCCGCGGAGCCAAAGCTCGCCGGAAAGACCCGTGCTTCCTGCCTCCAATCCCAAGCTCCACGGCCGCTCCCCGCTGCTGGCATAGGCCACCCGCCAATCGCGCAGCCCGCCCGCGTCGAGGGAGGCCGCCGCGCCCAGGCTCTGACGCCGGGCGCTCAGCCCCAGACGGGTCCCCACCCGCCAACCGCCCGGGGAACGCTCCCCGTCCCACCCGAGCGACCATCCGAAGCCGGAAGCGGAACCCGAGATCACCCCCTGGACGCGCCCCACGCCCGGAAGGGGCAGGTACTCCACGGCGTAGGACCAGTTGAGCCGGCCTCCCCCGGAGCCGGCAAGGCGCAGGGCGAAGCCCTCACCCCCCGAGACCCCGAACCCGTGCCGCTGGCTTCCCTCCTGCCAGCCGAGCTCCGCCCGGTAACGCAGCTCCGGCGCGGTCTCCAGCTCGAAGTCGACCCGAACGGGTCCCTCCCAAAGGGCGAGCCGGCCGGCGGTATACGATCCCGCCCAGACCTCGGCCGACCACTCCTCGGAGAGGAGGTAGAGGCGGGCCTGGGGCAGGCCCCACCCGCCCCAACTCAGGGCGGAGGCGAGGAAGAGGTAGTCGGAAAGCGATCCCGCCAGGCTGAACGAGCCGGCAACGGAGCTCGAAGGCCAGGCATAGCC
>CAYYAB010000092.1:0-6112 GCA_964469895.1 uncultured bacterium
CTCGTCCGGGTGCTCGGGAAGACCCTCTTCGAGTGGGCGCTGCTGCGGTTTCCCGAGGTGGACGAGGTCCTCGTCGCCCTGCCCCCGGGAACCGAGCCCCCCAAGGGGCTGGAAGCCCGCTTCCTCGAAGGGGGGAAGACAAGGCAGGAAAGCGTCTACCGCCTCTTGCGGGAAGCCCGGGGCGAGCTCGTCCTGGTGCACGACGCCGCCCGGGCCTTCGTCGTGCCCGAGGTGGTGGAACGCGTGCGAAAAGCCGCCTGGGAGACCGGGGCCGCGGTGCCCGCGATCCCGGTCCCCGACACCCTGGTCGAGGGGCAGGCCGAATACGGCCGCGTGCTCGACCGAAGCCGGCTCCGGCTGGTGCAAACCCCCCAGGCCTTCGACCGCGAGCTCCTTTTAAAGGCCCACGAAGCCGCCCTCAAGGAGGGCCGCACCGCCACCGACGACGCCCAGCTGGTGCGCGCCCTCGGCCACCCGGTCGCCCTGGTTCCCGGCGACCGGCGGATGTTCAAGGTCACCTACCCTGAGGACCTCGCGCTTTTCGCCGCCCTACTCCAGGCGGAAGCCGGCGAGTTCGCTTAACGCCTCCAAAAAGGCCTGCCAGTTCGGCGGGAAGGCGTCCTCACCGGTGCTTTGGAACCCGTCCACCCGCACCGCCCAGGTGGTGCCGCCGCAGACCGGGTACTCGGGCTCGTAGCGGGCCTCCCAGTCGGGGACGCCGAGCGCCCGGAGCCTTTCCCAAAAAGCCCGCCAGGCCTCGGGGGAAGGGCGAACCCGGCGCTCCTCGAGCACACTCCCGTCATGCCCCCGCCGGCGGTAGAGGAGGCCTTCTCCTTCGCTCCCTGAAACCTCCCAGCTACCGCCCGCCCAGCCGAGCGCGACGAAAAGCCGCACGCCCCTATGATGGGGGCGTGGTTTATGAGGAGGCAAGGGCGAAGACGAACCTGGGCCTTGCCGTCCTCGGCCGGCGGCCGGACGGGTACCACGAACTCCACACCGTCTTCGCTACCCTCGACCTCGCCGATAGGATCCGCATCGAGCCTCGGGGGGAAGGAATCCACCTTGAGGTAAAAGGCGGAAAGCTCCCCTCCGGGATGGAAAACCTCGCCTACCGCGCCGCTTTTCTTTACCTGCGCGCCGCGGGTCTTTCCCGCGGGGTCCAGATCGTTTTGGAAAAACAGATACCCCTTGCCGCCGGGCTCGGCGGGGGCTCGGCCGACGCCGCCGCGGTGCTGAGGGGGCTCGAGCGGCTCTTTGGCGCCGGGGTGGACCTCTTTGCCCTCGCGAAAAAGCTCGGCGCCGACGTGCCCTTCCTTCTTCGGGGCGGCCTCGCCGAGGCCCGGGGAGTGGGGGAAGCGCTCCGCTTTTTGCATCCAAAAAGGCTTTTTTTCGTGCTCCTAAACCCGGGGATCGAGGTCCCCACGGCGGCGGTCTACCGGGAGCTCACCCCCGGGGACTTCGGCCCCGAGCTGGAAGTGGAAGCGATTTTAGAAGCGCTCGCACGCGGCGCGCCGCCGCCCTGGAGGAACGACCTTGAGGCTCCTGCCTTCCGCCTCTTCCCCGAGCTCCAAAGGATCAAGGAAGAGCTCGAGGCAGAGGGGCTTTATCCCCTGCTCTCGGGCTCGGGGGCAACCTTCCTCATTCCCGTATCCGGGCCCGAGGCGGCCAAAGCGCTCGGAAAGCGGCTTTCGCTGCGTTACCCTGGCGCCTGGGTAAGGGCGGTGCAAACGGCATGAGCTGGCGGGTGCTCGAGTTCAGGCGGCCGCGGGCGGACGCGGAGGCGATGGTCGCCTGGCTCGGCGAGCACCTCGCCCGGGAAGGGGTGCGGGTCACCCTCGCCAAGGAGACCGGGTGGGGGCTCGAGCTCACCGTCGCCCTCGGCGGCCGGAAAACCCTCCTCGGAATCGCCGAGCTCCCGGACGAACCCGGCACCTACCGCGCCTTCACCCGCCCCCCCTCCCTCCTCGACCAGCTCCTTGGCCGGGGGCGCATCCGGCTCCGGGAAGAGGTGCTTAAGCGGCTTGCGCGCGCCCTCCAAGAAGACCCTACCGCCAAGGCCGTCCGCTGGGTGGAGCTCTAGATGGGGGAGCTCGACCGGGCCATCCTCCGCCTCGCCGTCCCCGCCCTCGGCGCCCTCCTCGTCGAGCCCCTGGTCAGCGTGGTGGATACCGCCTTCGTGGGCCGGCTCGGGGCCGGGCCGCTCGCCGCTTTGGGCATCACCACCGCGCTCTTTGGCCTGTTCTTCGTGGTCTTCAACTTCCTCGCCTACGCCACCACCCCGCGGGTCGCCTACGCCCTCGGCCGGGGCGACCGGCAAACCGCTTTCCGACGGGCGTCGGAAGCGCTCTGGCTCGCCCTGATCCTTGGCGCCCTCGCCACCCTGCTCCTCGAGCTCTTCGCCCCCCTCCTCGTGCAGCTGATGGGCGCGGAACCGGCGATCTTCCAAGACGCCACCCGCTACCTCCGCCTGCGGGCACTCGCAGGACCGGCGGTTCTGGTAATGACCGCGGCCCAGGGCGTCTACCGCGGCCTCCAGGACACCCAGACCCCCTTCAAGATCGCCCTCTTCGCGAACGTCCTAAACGCCCTCCTCGACCCGCTCTTCATCTTCGGGTTCGGCCTTGGCCTCGCCGGCGCCGCGGCCGCGAGCGTCCTCGCCCAGAGCCTCGGGGCCTGGATCTTCTTCCAAAGGCTTCGCCGGCTCGGGGCCTTTGGCCCCTTCCCCGGGCTTCGCCCCCTCCTCCCCTACCTCCGGGTGGGCGGGGAGATGTTCGTCCGCACCCTGAGCTTGGTGGGGGCGATCACCATCGCGGCGGCGGTGGCCGCCCGCATCGGGGTGGTGGCCATGGCCGCTCACCAGGTGCTCTGGCAGGTCTGGCTGCTGCTTGCCATGGGCCTGGATGCCCTGGCGATCGCCGCCCAGGCCCTCGTCGCCAAGTACCGGGGGGAGGACCCCCGAAAAGCCCGGCAAGCCGCCGACCGGCTGCTCTTTTGGGGACTCGTATCCGGCGTCCTGCTCGCGCTTTGGCTCATCGTGCTGGCCGAGCCCCTCCCCCGGCTCTTCACCCCCGACCCCAAGGTGCTTTCCGCCGTTCGGGAGGTCTGGCCCGTGGTGGTCCTCGCCACCCCCCTAAACGCCCTCGTCTTCGTATGGGACGGGATCTTCATGGCCGCCGAGCGCTTTCGTTTTCTGGCCGGGGCGATGGTGCTCGCCGCCTTGGTCGGGGTGCTCTGCTTCTTCGGGGCCCTGGCCTTCGGCCTTGGGCTCGTCGGGGTCTGGTGGGGGATGGCCGCCACCAACGCGGTCCGGGCGCTCACCCAGGCCTGGGGCTACTACCGAGCGCGCCTCGTACCCTAGAACCCTTTCGCCCCTACCTTCCTATGCCATAATGGAAACGGCAATGACCTGCGAACGACCCGAAGTCACCGAACGCATTACCGCCCACGGGCTCCGGGCGACCCCGGCCCGGTGCCGGATCGTGGCCCTGCTTCTCGACACCCACGAGCACTACACCCCGGAGGAGATGCTCGAGGAGCTAAGGCGCCGGGGCGAGCCGATGAGCATCGCCACCCTCTACCAAAACCTGGCGAAGCTGAGCGAGGCCGGGGTGATCGGCCGCTTCGTAGGCCCCGACGGCGTGAGCCGCTACGACGCGGTCACCGACCCTCACCACCACCTGGTCTGCGAGGTCTGCGGCCGGATGGTGGACGTGCGCGCCGCCGGGCCGCTCGAGGCCCTCCAGCCCGAGCCGGTCTTCGAGGAGGACGCCTCCGAGCTCGCCCGCTGGCGGATCAAGGCGAGGAAGGTCGAGTTCACCGGGGTCTGCCCCGCCTGCCAGGCGCGCCTGGAGCGGGCCTCGGCCTAGGCGGCCATGAAGCGGCTCCTTGAGCAGTTCCTCGAAAGCGAGGCCAAGGGCGGCGTACTGCTCTTCCTCGCTGCCCTTTTCGCCTTTATCCTTAGCAACTCGCCCGCCGCCAGCGCCTATTTTGCGCTTCGGGAAGTCCCGGTGGCGGTGCGTTTTGGGGATTTTTACCTGGAGAAGAACCTGCTGCTCTTCGTCAACGACTTCCTAATGGCGATCTTTTTTTTACTGGTGGGGCTCGAGCTCAAGCGCGAGCTCATCACCGGCGAGCTCAAGGAGCCGCGCCGCGCCGCCCTAGCCATCGCCGCCGCTCTCGGCGGCATGGTCGCTCCCGCGCTCATCTACACCGCCTTGAACGCCGGGGGCCCGGGCGCGGCGGGCTGGGGCGTGCCCATGGCCACCGACATCGCCTTCGCCCTGGGCGTGCTCGCCCTTTTAGGCAAGCGGGTGCCGCTTGCCCTCAAGGTCTTCCTCACCGCGCTTGCGATCGTGGACGACCTCGGGGCGGTGTTGGTCATCGCCCTTTTCTACACCGCGAAGCTTAGCATCCCCGCGCTCTTAAAGGCGGGGCTCGTCTACCTCGGGCTCCTCATCCTGGGGCGGCTCGGGGTGAGGAATCTCGTCCCCTACCTGCTCCTCGGGCTCGTGCTCTGGTTTTTCGTGCTCAAATCCGGGGTCCACGCCACCGTCGCCGGGGTGCTGCTCGCCTTCGCCATTCCCATCGCGGCAGGTAGAAAAGCGCTCGCGGTCGGGGCGGAAACCGAGGCCGACCCCGAGGAGGCGGAAGCCCGGCTCGAGGCAATCGAGGCCGAGGCCGCGAGCGCCCAGTCCCCCCTCCACCGGCTCGAGCATCTCCTCCACCCCTGGGTGGCCTACGGGATCCTTCCGGTCTTCGCCTTCATGAACGCCGGGGTCGCGCTCGGGGAGCTCGCCCTCGGCCCCGTTGCTATTGGAGCCTTCTTCGGCCTGCTCGTGGGCAAGCCGGTCGGGATCCTGCTCTTTTCCTTCCTCGCGGTCAAGGCCGGCCTCGCCCGGCTCCCCTCAGGCATCGGCTGGAACGCGATCCTGGGCGCCGGCATGGTGGCCGGAATCGGCTTTACCATGGCGCTTTTCATCGCCGGGCTGGCTTTCGAGGGAACCCTTTTGGACCAGGCCAAGGTCGGGGTCCTTTCGGCCTCGGTGGTGGCCGCGGCCCTCGGCGCCGGCGTCCTGCTCCGGCTCCGTCCCGCCCAAATGTAACCCTCGCAACTTGTTTCCGGAGGGCGACCGGGTATCCTTCGGTTGCGTATCCATAATGGATATGCGTATGGGAGGTACGCGATGGCCGAAGGTAAATGCCCCTTGAACGCCCGTGCTTTCGAGCACCTGACGCTCGGAGGCAGCCCGATCCGGAAGTGGTGGCCCGAGAAACCCAACCTCAAGGTCCTCCACCAAAACCCCGCCGAGCTCCGCCCCACCGGCCCCGACTTCGACTACAAGAAGGCCTTTGAATCCCTCGATTACTGGGCTTTGAAGGAAGACCTGAAAAAGCGGATGGTCGAGGCCCAGGAATGGTGGCCGCCGGACTGGGGGCACTACGGGCCGCTCCTCATCCGCATGGCCTGGCACGCCGCCGGTACCTACCGGGTCTTCGACGGCCGGGGCGGCGCGGCCTGGGGGCTCCAGCGCTTCGCGCCCGAGAACAGCTGGCCGGACAACGTCAACCTCGACCGCGCCCGGCGCCTGCTTTGGCCGGTGAAGAAGAAGTACGGCAGCAAGATCTCCTGGGCCGACCTGATCATCCTCGCCGGAAACGTCGCCCTCGAGTCGATGGGCTTCAAGACCTTCGGCTTCGGGGGCGGCCGGGTGGACGCCTGGGAGCCCGACGAGAGCGTTTACTGGGGCCCCGAGTCCGAGTGGCTCGCCGACGAGCGGCACGCCGGCGGCGAGCTGGAAAAGCCCCTCGCCGCCGACCACATGGGGCTGATCTACGTCAACCCCGAGGGTCCCGGGGGCGTTCCTAACGCGGTGGAGGCGGCCAAGCACATCCGCGAGAGCTTCAAGCGCATGGGGATGAACGACGAGGAGACGGTGGCCCTGATCGCCGGAGGACACACCTTCGGCAAGTCCCACGGCGCGGCCAGCGCCGAGCACCTTGGCCCCGAGCCCGAGGCCGCACCCATCGAACAGCAAGGCCTCGGCTGGAAGAACTCCTACGGTACCGGCAAGGGCGCCGACACCATCACCAGCGGGATCGAGGGGGCCTGGAC
>CAYYAB010000093.1:0-6086 GCA_964469895.1 uncultured bacterium
GGGGGCGAAGAGGAAGCGCTTTTTCCAGTACATCCGGAGCACCCACATCTTCACCACGTCGTTGAAGAGGAACCAGGCGGTGGCATAGCCCCAGATGAAGATCCCCCAGCCCCAGCCCACCGGCGTGACCAGCCCGAAGCCGTAGACCGCCACCAGGGTCCCGAGCAGGCTGGTCCCGAGGTTCGAGAGCACCAAAGCCGCCGAAGGCCAGGGGCGCTTCCAGAACCAGTCCTTCACCCGGGTGTTGAAGATGGTGTAGTGCCCCGCCACCACCAGCTTGGTGAAGATGATCGAGCGGATCAGATCGTGGGGCAGTTTCCAGTACTCGGCGAGGAGGAAGAAAAGGGTAAACGAGGAGGCCACCCCGGCAAAGCCCAAAACCGTGGACATTACGAGAAGCTCGTACATGTCCCAGCGAACTGGTTTGGGGCTGATCTTGGCCCGGTCGTAGGCAATCGCGAGAATAGGGATGTCGTTTAAGAGCGCGAGCAGGATGATCATCAACGCGGTCACCGGGTAGAAGCCGAGCAAGAGGATCGAGAACGCCATGAAGTAGAGCACCCGGATGGTCTCGGCGATGCGGTAGACGGTGTAGGCCTCCATCCGGCCGAAGATCTGCCGGGCGATCTCGAGCGCCCGCACGATCACCCGAAGCCCGGGGGCCAAGAGTACCAGCGCCGCCGCCGCCCGCGCCGCGTCGGTGGCCCCGGAGACCGCGATGCCGGCGTCGGCCTTGCGCAGGGCAGGGGCGTCGTTCACGCCGTCCCCGGTCATGCCCACGATGTGCCCGGCCCGCTGGAGCTTGTCGACGATGAAGTACTTGTCCTCGGGGAAGACCTCGGCGAAACCGTTCGCTTCCTCGATGAGGCGAATGATCTCGGACTCGTGGCGCTTGACGAAGCCCTGGGGGAGTTTTTTGTTCTCGAGCTCCTTCTTCACGAGCTCGGCGATCCTCGCCGCCTTCTCGGCCGCGGCTTTTTCGTCGAGCCCCTCGACGCGATAAAGCGCCTCGGCGATCACCTCGGCGAGCACCGCGTACTCCTCGTAGGTCTCCCCCTTGAGCTCCCGGGCCGAGAGGATGCGATCGCCGATCCCCAAAAGGCGCGCGATGTAGCGGGCGATGGCGACGTTATCTCCGGTGACCATCTTGACCTCGACGCCATAGCGCTTGGCCTCGGCCACCGCGTCCTTGGAATCAGGCCGGGGCGGGTCAAAGAGGGGAATGAGCCCAACGAAGCGGTAGGCCTCCTCGCCCTCCTCGCGGAAGGCAACGCCCAGCGTGCGGAACCCGTCCTCGGCGAAAGCCTCGATCTTCGCCAAGACTTCCTCGCGGTCAATGCCAGAGGGTTGGGAGAGCTCGAGGATTACCTGCGGCGCCCCCTTGGTGACCACGAGCCGCCTCCCTTCCCCCTCTACTACGGCCTCGGTGCGCTTTCGCACCGGGTCGAAGGGGACGAACTTGAGCTGGCGCCAGTGCTTCAGCCGCTCGTAGAGACCGCGCTTTTTCAGCCACTCGAAGATCGGCTCCTCGATGGGATCGCGGTTTTCCTCCTTGGAGGCAAGCGCGGCAAAGAACATCAGGTCCTCGGGACGGTAGCCCCCCGCCGTATAGGGGTCGGCCACGGTCATGCGGTTTTGGGTGAGGGTTCCGGTCTTATCCGAAGCTAGAACGTCGACACCCGCGAGTTCCTCGATCGCGGCGAGCCGGCTCACGATCACCTGCTTCTTCGCCAGGTACAAGGCCCCCACCGCCATGGTCACGGTGAGCACCGCCGGCAGGGCTACCGGGATCGCGGCCACGGTGAGGACCAACGAAAACCGCAGAAGTTCACTCCAAGGCGTGCCCCGGCCGAGCTCGACGACGATCATCACACCGACGACCACCAGGGTCATCCCGATCAGGAAGTTGCCGACCTGAATCACGAGCTGCTGGAAATGGCTCCGCTCCTCGCGCTCGGCCCGGGCCACAAGCCGCACGGTCTGGCCGAAGTAGGTCTCGAGTCCGGTCGCCACCGCGACCGCCAGCATCTCACCTTGCTTGACCACCGAGTTCGCATACACCACGTCACCGGGTTTCTTGGTGACGGGAAGGCTCTCCCCCGTGAGCGCCGACTGGTCCACCAGGAGGAACTCGCCTCCGCCGATCAGCTTCGCGTCGGCGGGGACGATGTCGCCGATCTTGAGCTTCAAGATGTCGCCGGGGACGATCTCGCGGGCGTCCACCTCGACCCAGCGCCCCTCCCGGAGCACGAGCGCCTTCTTGGCGAGCTTCTCTTTGAGGACCTTGAGGGCGGAAAGCGCCCGCCCCTCCTGCCAGAGGTCGACCCCGGCGTTTACGAAGAGCATGACCAGGATGATGACAAAGTCCTCCCACTTCCTCACCAGGGCAGAGAGCAGGGCGGCGGTCTCGATCATCCAAGGGATCGGACCCCAGAAGCGGCGTAAGATCCGGTGCCAAAGGGGCTCTTCTTTTTCGGGGATCTCGTTCTTGCCGTATTTTTCGAGCCGGGCGCGGACCTCCGAATCGCTCAGCCCGCGCTTTGGATCCACCCCGAGCTGCGCGAGGGCCTCCTCCACAGAAAGGCGGGCAAACGCGTCAATTCTGGCCATCTTCCGCCCCCTCTCTGCGCTCGCGCCAGTCGTCGAGGGCCGCGTAGACCCCGGCGGCGATCGCCAGCGCCAGGGCCACGAACCCGAGCGCGTAAAAGACCCGAAAGAGCAGATCCGTAGGCATAGCTCCCCCCTTTGCACCCAGTCTAGGAGGGAGCCATGGGGAAACTTGCCCCTAGCGGGCGCCCTGGGCCTGGAAGCGGCGCTCGAGCCAGTTGGTGAAGAAGGTCAAGACCGTGGTAAGGAGCAGGTACACCCCTGCCACCGCGAGATATACCGGAACCGGGCGGAAGGTGGCGGAGATGATCCGCTGCCCGGCCATCACGAGCTCGAAGAGCCCGATGGTGTAGGCGAGCGAAGAGTCCTTCAAAAGGGCCACCACATTGTTCACCAGGGGCGGGATCACGATCCGGAGAGCCTGGGGGATCACCACGTAGCGCATCACCTGAGCCTGGGAAAGCCCCAAGGACTGCGCCGCCTCCCACTGCCCCTTAGGTATGGCTAAAATCCCCGCCCGGATTACCTCGGCGTTGTAAGCACCGACGTTGAAGGAGAGCGCGATGAAGGCGGCCCAATACTCGGTCAAGACGTCCTGGATGGGGCTCGCCCCCATGCGCTCGAAAGGCTTCCATAGGGGATCCAGAAGCTGGGGAAGCGCGTTGTAGGCGAAAAGGATCTGAACCAAGAGCGGCGTGCCCCGAACCAGCCAAACGTAGAAGGTGGCGGGATGGCGGAAGATCGGGTTTCGGGAGAGCTTCGAAATCCCCGCCACCAAACCCAAAACGAGGCCCGCCAGCGAGCTGATCACGGTGAGCTTGAGCGTAACCTCGGCACCCCGTCGGATCGAATCGGCGTAGAAGGCCACCTTACCGGGGGTGAACTGCACCGCGGTGAGATAAACGCGCACGCCTTCGGCTAGCAGGTAGAAAAAAGCGAACCACAAAGCCACCAGCGCCGCCGCCCCGAGGGCGGCGACGAAGGCGAGGCGAAGGTAACGCAAGGCGTCCTCCCCAAAGAAAACCGGGGGCCCTTGCGGCCCCCGGCATCCCGCTTACTTACAGCGGATGTCCTTGCCAAACCACTTCATCGAGATCTGCTCGTAGGTGCCGTCTTTGAGGATCGCGTCCAAGGCGTTATTGAGCGCGGTCAGAAGCCCCTGGTTGCCCTTCGCGACCGCGATACCGATCTCCTCCTTGTTCAAAAGGTCGGAGATCTGGAGCTTGACGCCACGCTTTTTGATGACCTCGAGCGCGGTGAACTGGTCGGTGACCCAGGCGTCCACCCGACCCGAAAGCAGGGCCTCAAGCGCCGCCGGGTTGGTGGGGAAGGTCTTCACCTCGGCGACCCCCGGCACGTTCTCCACCACCCAGTCATAGTAGGTGGTGCCTACCTGAACCGCCACCTTCTTGCCCTTGAGCTCCTCCGGCGTCTTGGGGCCGCCGGGTTTCGCCACGATCACGTTGCCGGTGCAGTAGTAGGGCTTGGTGAAGTCTACCGCCTTCGCCCGCTCGGGCGTGATGGTGTGGGAGGCGATCACGAAATCGAAGCGGCCCTGGTTCAGGGCGATGAGCAGCGTGTCAAAGGGCTGCGCCTTCCACTCGGGCTTGAGCCCCAGCTTTTTTGCCAGCGCGTTGCCGATGTCGATATCGAATCCCACCAGGTTGTTCTTCTCGTCGAAGTAGTTAAAGGGCGGAAACTCCCCCTCGGTCCCGATGATGACCTTGCCCGACTTCTGAATCTCGGCGAAGGTCCGGAACTTCGCCGCGGTCGCCAGCGAACCTACCAGTAAACCGAGCGCCAAAATCGCCAAAACTTTTCTCATACCCGTACCTCCGAGGCATGATTATACACGCGGGCTTCGCCTAAACTGAGGCGGTGCGGAGAAGACTACGGGTAGAAAAGCTGGTCCCCGGCGGCTGGGCGCTCGCCCGCCTGGAGGAAGGGGTGGCCCTGGTCAAGGGCGCCCTCCCCGGGGAGGTTGTGCTCGCCGAACTCAGAAGGCGCAAGAACCACTTCGAGGGGAAGGTGCTCGAGCTCATCGAACCCTCCCCCGATCGCGTCGACCTCCCCCTCCCCCCCACCGCCGACCTCCCCCTTCGCTACCCCGCCCAGCTCGCGGTTAAACAGGGCTTCGTAGAAGAAGCCCTCACGCGCATCGCCGGAATCTCCGCGCCCATAGAGCCCATCGCCCCTTCCCCCCATGAGCTCCGCTATCGCACCGCCGCCCAGTACGTCTACCTCCCCACCGGGGGCCTCGGCTACCGGCTCCCGGGCAGCCACGAGCCAGTGCGCATCGAGGAGGACTTGCTGGCCGCGGAACCGGTGGAAGAGGCCCGACGACTGCTCGCCTCCTGGCCGCTTGTCAACGTCGAGGAGGTGGCGATCAAGGGGAGCCTCGAAGAGGGCCAGGCGCTCGCGGCCCTGATCGGGGGAAGCCCGGGAAAGCTCAAACGCGCCGCCGCCGCCTTGGTGGAGATGGGGCTCGCCGGCGTCTGGTGGGCCGCCCCGGATCCCCGGGGCCGGTTCCGCGGCCGGCTCGTGCACGTCGCGGGCAAGGCGATCCTGATGGAGGATTTCGGCGGCGTCTTGGCCCCGGTGGACCCGGTGAGCTTTTCCCAGGTGAATCCCCCGGCCGCCGGCGCGCTCTACCGCGAGGCGGCAAGCCTCGCGGGCGAGGGTACGCGGGCGGTGGAGCTCTACGCCGGAGTGGGCGTCCTCTCCCTCCACCTCGCCCGCCGTTTCCAAGAGGTACGGGCAGTGGAGATCCACTGGCGCTCGGTTCAACTCGGCGCGAAGAACGCGCGAAAACAGGGGGTCAAAAACCTCACCTTCGTCCGGGACGACGCCAAGAACCTGGAGAAGTTCCTCCCCGCCGATCTGGTGGCCTTGGACCCGCCCCGCGCCGGCCTCTCCAAGGAGATGCGAAAAGCGCTCATCGAAAAAGGCCCGGAAAAACTCCTTTACATCGCCTGCGACCCCGCCACCTGGGCCCGGGACGTGGGGGAGCTGGTCCAAAAAGGAGGCTACGAACTCACCTTCGTTCGCCCCTACGACTTCTTCCCCTACACCCACCACGTCGAGGTGCTCTCGCTCCTAACCAGGGAGGGGAGATCCCGTTAGCCGGGCGTCCACGCCGTCCCCAGGTTCATCCGGACCGCTAGCGAGCCCCTCGCTCCGCTCCCGACGCTTTCGCCGGGCGCCGCTTTGGTAAAATCGCCCCCGTGCTCGCCCGGCGCATCATCCCCTGCCTCGACGTGCACGACGGCCGCGTGGTGAAGGGCGTGAACTTCGTAAACCTCCGGGACGCCGGCGACCCGGTCGAGGCCGCCCGCGCCTACGACGCCGCCGGCGCCGACGAACTCGTCTTTCTTGACATCACCGCCACCTTCGAGGCCCGCTCGATCCTGCTCGAGATCGTGAGGAAGGTGGCGGAGTCGGTCTTCATCCCCTTCACCGTGGGGGGCGGGGTGCGGAGC
>CAYYAB010000094.1:0-6050 GCA_964469895.1 uncultured bacterium
TAAGTCAGCGACCCCTTACAGCTCGCCCAGCGCTCGAACCATCTCGACCGCTGCCATCACCGCGTCGGCGCCCTTGTTGCCCGCCTTGGTGCCGGCGCGCTCGAGGGCCTGCTCGAGGGTGTCCGTGGTGAGGATCGCGTTCACGATCGGGGTGCCGGTGTCGAGCTGGGCCTTCGCGAGCCCGGCGGCGGACTGGTTCGCCACCACCTCGAAGTGGTAGGTCGCCCCCCGGATCACCGCCCCGATCGCCACCACCGCGTGGATATCCGGGCGCTCGGCGAGCTTCTTGGCGGCCAAGGGAAGCTCCAAGGACCCTGGAACCCAGACCACGACGAGGTCGGCCTCATCCCCGCCGAGTCGCTTGTAGGCCTCGATCGCCCCGGCGAGGAGCTCCTTCGTCACCAGTTCGTTGAACCGGCTCACCGCGATCCCGAGCCGAACGCCCTTCGCGTTTAGGTTGCCTTTGATCTCGAGCATAAAAACCTCCAGCTAGCCCGTGGCCCGTAGCATGTGGCAGGTAGAAAAGCCATCCTCACATCCACAAGCCCTACTACTCCATCCAATGCCCCAGCTTCTCCTTCTTGGTCCTCAGGTAGTCCCGGTTGTGCTCGTTGTCCCCCGCCCTCAAAGGCACCCGCTCGACGATCTCGATGCCGTAGCCCGAAAGGGCCCGGATCTTGCGGGGGTTGTTGGTGAGGAGCCGCACCTTGCGAACCCCCAGGTCGTAGAGGATCTGGGCCCCGACCCCGTAGTCCCGGAGGTCGGGCGGGAAACCGAGGGCGAGGTTCGCCTCCACGGTGTCGAGACCGGTGTCCTGCAGGTGGTAGGCCTTGATCTTGTTGACGAGGCCGATTCCCCTTCCCTCCTGGCGCAGATACACGAGCACGCCCCGGCCCTCCTCGGCGATCTTCTGCATGGCGAGGTCCCGCTGGAAGCCGCAGTCGCAGCGGAGCGAGTGGAGGGCGTCGCCGGTCAGGCACTCGGAGTGCATCCGCACGAGCACCGGCTCGTCCCCCGAGAGGTCGCCCATGACCAAGGCGGCGTGCTCCTCCCCGGTGGTTTGGTCCCGGTAGCCGAGGATCTTGAACTCTCCGTACTGGGTGGGGAGTCGGGCCTCCGCCTCGCGGGTGACGAAGCGGTCGCCCCGGTCGAGGCGGTAGCGGATCAGGTCGGCGATGGTGACGAGGGGCAGGCCGTGGCGCTCGGCGAAGCGCTCGAGCTCAGGAAGCCGCGCCATGCTCCCGTCCTCCTTCATGATCTCGATCAGCGCCCCGGCGGGGAAAAGCCCGGCGAGCCGAGCGAGATCCACCGCCGCCTCGGTGTGGCCGGCGCGGCGGAGCACGCCCCCCTTCCGGGCCACCAGCGGGAAGACGTGGCCGGGACGCCGGAGGTCCCTGGCCCCGGCCTCGGGATCGGCGAGGAGCCGGATCGTCCGCGCCCGCTCGTGGGCGCTGATCCCGGTGGTGGCGTCGGCGGCGTCCACGCTCACGGTGAAGGCGGTGCCGTGGGGATCGCGGTTTTCCCGGACCATCGGGGGGAGTTCGAGCTCCGCCGCCCGCTCCTCGGTGATGGCGACGCACAAAAGCCCCCGCGCCTCCTTGAGGGCGAAGTTCACGAGCTCGGGGGTCGCGAACTGGGCGGGAAAGATCAGATCGCCCTCGTTCTCCCGGTCCTCGTCGTCCACCACCACCACGGGCTTGCCCTCGCGGAACGCCTTCAGTGCCTCTTCGATCGTCGCGATCATCCTGCCTCCCTAAGCCGCTCGAGGTAGCGGGCGAGCAGATCCACCTCGAGGTTCACGGGATCCCCCACCCGAAGCTCGCCCAGGGTCGTCACCTCCAGGGTGTGGGGGATCAACGTCACCGAAAAGACCCGGCCCTTTACCGAGACCACCGTGAGGCTCACCCCGTCCACCGCGATCGAACCCTTCTCGGCCACGTACTTCTCCAGACCCCTCGGTACCTCGACGAAAAGATCGGTCGCCCCCGGCCGCCGCTCAAAGCGCACCACCCGGCCCACCCCGTCCACGTGGCCGGTGACGAAGTGGCCGCCGAGCCGGTCGCCCACCTGCAAAGCCCGCTCCAGGTTGACCCGCGCCCCCGCCCGCCAGCGGGGCGCGGTACGGCGGAGGGTCTCCTCGGCGAGCTCGACCGCGAAGGCGTCGGGAAAAAGCTCGACCACCGTCAGGCAGGCGCCGGAGACGCTGATCGAGTCGCCCACCCGGGTGCCCTCGAGCACCTTGCCGGCCCCAATCCGCACCCAGGTGGGCCGGCCCGGCCGCACCTCGAGAACCCGCCCCACCTCTTCCACCAATCCCGTAAACACCTAGGCCTCCTCCCTGGGAACGAGCTCGAGCCAAAGGTCCTCGCCCACCCGCTCCACGCGTAGCGTCTCAAACCGGGGGGCGCGATCGAGCCCGGGCCGAAACCCCTCGACCAAGCCCCGCCCCTCGCCGAGGAACTTCGGGGCAAGGAAAAGCGAGACCCGATCCACCGCCCCCGCCTCGAAGAAGGCCCCCCCAAGCCGCGGCCCGCCCTCGAGCAAAAGCGAGGTGAGCCCCCGCTCAAAAAGCACTCGAAGCGCCGCCGGCACCGAGACCCTTCCCGCTTCGTCCCGGGGAAGGATGACGACCTCGGCCCCGGCGGCCCGAAGCGCGTCCACCCGCGCCCTCAGGGCCCCCTCGCCGACGAGGATCAGCGCCCCCCGGCCCACCACCTTCGCACCAGGCGGCGTTCTTGCCTCGGTGTCGAAGACCACGGGAAGGGGATCCTTCAGGGGCGGGGGCTCGCGCATCTCGGGAAAGGGGCGGAAGTCGGGATCTCGGGTGGTGAGCCGGGGATCGTCGGCGAGCACCGTCCCCACTCCCACCACGACCGCCGCCGCCTCCTGGCGGAAAGCGTGGGCCACCCGGCGGGCGGCCTCACCGGTGATCCACCGGCTCTTACCCCGGGCATCCGCCACCCGCCCGTCCAGGGTGGTACCCGCCTTGAACCGCACGAAGGGGCGCCGCTTCTCCAGCGCGGTGAAGAAAGCGAGGTTCTGCTCGCGAACGCGCGCGTCCCAGCCCGCTTCCACCACCTCGATCCCCGCCCCCGAGAGCCGCACCGCGCCGCCCGCGGCCTTGGGGTTTGGGTCCCGGGCGGCGATCACCACCCGGGCGACCCCGGCCCGGATGAGCGCCAAAGAACAAGGCGGGGTGCGGCCGGTGTGATCGCAGGGCTCGAGGCTCACATAGAGGGTCGCGCCCCGCGCCGCCTCCCCCGCCTCTTTGAGCGCGTAGATCTCGGCATGGGGCTCGCCGGCCCGGGGGTGAAACCCCTCCCCGACGATCCTCCCGTCCTTTACCAAGACCGCGCCCACCAGCGGGTTCGGGTGGGTGTGCCCCCGGGCCCGCTCGGCGAGCACAAGCGCCCTTTCCAGAAAACGACGGTCGAACTCCGAAAGCCGATCCACGAAGCGCGGGGCCAAGCCCCGCCTCACCTCCTTCTCCCATCCGGACTTTCACCGTCGGCCCCGGAATTCCACCGGGTCGGGCCCTTTCGGGCTTCGCGGGCTTTCACCGCCGGTCGGGAATTCCACCCTGCCCCGAAGGAGGGGTTGGTTTTGGGGCGATCCCCGCCCCAGGCTGATTTTAGCAGAGGCAGCCTTCCCCAGCTAAGGCGGCGGATTAGGACAATCGTCCCACAATACCGGGTATACCCATTCGGTCATTCCCCCGCGAGATGAGGTCTTTGAGAATGAGCCCGGCTCGTAGGAGTCGGGAGGTGAGACAAGTGGCGGAGTTTACGAATGGCTGGAAAGGCAAAGACTGGCTAAGGCGCCAGTGGCCCTGGTGGACCGCGGGCCTGCTCACCGGCATCGCCGAGGTCATCAACTACACCCTGATCCCCCTCGGGCACCCCAAGCACAAGTTCATCGGGGTGACGAGCGGGATGGCGCGGATGTACGCCGCCTTTGAAACCACCCTCTTCGGCGGCAGCCTGATCGCCACCCGGCCCGACTATCAGCCCTCGATTCAGTGGATCATCATCGGCGCGATGATCGCGGCGCTGGTCTTCGCCTGGCTCGAGGGCGAGTGGCGTACCTGGGTGAAGTACCCCAAACCCATGCTCTTCCTCACCGTCTTGGGTGGCGCCCTCTTCGCCTGGGGCACCCGCGTCGCTGGGGGCTGCACCCTCCACCACTTGCTCGGTGGATTCGCCGCCTTCAACCTGAAAAGCTTCGTGGTCATGGGCTCGGCCACGGTGGGCGCGCTGATCGCGTTCATCATCTTCCGGCGGCTGCGGCTCTCCCAGTACTTCAAGAGCCAGGACACCAAGTGGTACGTCGCCCAAGCCCGCAAGCTCGGCTGGGCGGACGGGCTCACCTACGCGGAGAAGAACCCTTACCCCGCGCTAACCGCGGCCTTGCTCGCCTTCCTCGGGCTCTTCTTCGTGGTCATTCTTTACAACGCCTTCGCCGGCAACGACTTCGCGGTGCAGGCCTTCGGCGTGGCTCCCGAGAAGACCATGATGGCCAAGGCCATGCTTACCGCCAAGCACTTGCCGAACATCCTGCTCCTTCTCCTCGTCGGCGCGCTGCTCGGCACGGCGGTGGCGAAGACCGGCTTCGGCACCGAGTGCGGTCTGATCAACCCGGAGATGGGCCGCGAGGTCCACACCGGCGAGGAGCACGCCGCCCGCCGCTGGGGCATGCCCTTCAGCCTGCGCACCGTCTTCGGCTCGATGCAGCCCTTCGGCGCGCTGAGCCTGCACATCGCGATCACCGCCTTCGTGATGTGGCTGGGCTTCACCTTCTTCGGCATCATGGAGGGCCACCACTGGGCCACCCCCGAGTTTGCCGAGAAGTACGTGGGCCCAGAGTTCCACAAGGTAAGCGCCGAGGGTCTCAAGCACATCCGCGAGAAGACCTCCTGGCCGATGGACATCTTCGGCGGGCTGCTGCTCGGCCTCGGTACCGTCTTCATGATCGGCTGTGAGTTCCGGAACTACGGCCGGACCGGTCTCCTTTACCTCACCGGTCTCTTGATCTGGCCCGCCTTCTACCTCGGCTACCTGCCCTACACCCTGGCCCGAGACTTCTGGGACAACCTGATGGGCAACTACATCTACGCCCCCACCACCTTCGTCCCCGCGCTGATCGCGCCCCAGAGCCATGCCCTCCAGTCCCTCATCTACCTCGCCTACGTGCTCTTCTGGGCCTACATGTTCTGGTGGGCGGCCAAGAAGGGGGCCGCCTTCCTGGGCGTGACCCCGAGCCAGATCCTCTCGATGTCCAGCGAGGAGATGTACCTCGCCCGGATCGAGAAGCTCAAGAAGGAGGGTCGCTGGGAGGAGATCGACCGGATCGAGCGCGAGCTCGCCGAGGAGGCGCAGCGATCCTGACCCTGCTCCTAGCTCGCCGGGCGCCCGAGGGCGCCCGGCCTTTACCATGGACCGACGGAGGGAGCAAGATGACGAGCAAGGCCAGCAAGAAAAACCGCACCGCCACCGGCGCGCGCTGCCTGAACCTGCTCCGGCTGGGCAGCCTGCTCGGTTTCTTCTTTGGGCTCTTTCTGGGCGCGATCTACGTGAACTTCCTCTCCACCGCGCTGCTCAAACCCCTCTTTCTTTACTGGGGCCTTGCCCAGCTTGCCATGGGGGCGGGACTGCTCTGCGTATTCGCCTTAAGCCAAAAGCAAAAGCACGTCTTCGGGGGAATGCTGCTGCTCGCGAGCGCTTTTTTCAGCGCGAACGCCGCCCTTGGAATCCTTCCCAGTCTCGGGCTGCTCGAGGTGGCGATCCAAGCGCTCGGGGTGGTTTCCTTTAGCCTGCTGCTCTACGAGCTTGGCCGGGACCGCCCGGGAAGCGGCTTAGAGCTTGCGGGCGGCCTCATCTTCCTGGGCGTGATCTTCCAGATCCTGAGCGCTCCCCTCCTGGAAGCGGTCGGAGTCTTCCTCCTTTCGGCCGGGTTCCTGCTCGCAAGCGGCCGCCTAGCCCGGCTCTAAGCCATGCGCACCCTGAAGCTCAGCCTCCGCCAGCTCCAGATCTTCCGCCAGGTGGCCCGGCGTA
>CAYYAB010000095.1:0-5950 GCA_964469895.1 uncultured bacterium
GCCGAGCGCGGCATTAAGGTGGACGAGGAGGGCTTCAAGCGGGCGATGGAGGCGCAGCAGCGCAGGGCCCGCGAGGCCGCCGCCTTCGCCGACGAGATCTTTACCCGGACCGCCGAGGCCCTGGACGAGCTGCTCGAGCGCCACGGGCTCCCCGAGTTCACCGGCTACTACACCCTCGAGGACGAGGGCGAGGTGCTCCTCATCCTGATCGGGGAGGAGGCGGTCGAAAAGCTCGGGACCGGCGAGAAGGGCGTGGTGGTGCTTTCGAAGACCCCGTTCTACGCCGAGGGCGGCGGCCAGATCGGGGACTTTGGGGTGCTCGAGTGGGAAGGCGGGCGTGCCCGGGTGGAGACCACCAAGAAAAGCCCCCAGGGCATCCACCTGCACCACGTCGAGGTAGAGGAGGGCGAGCTCGTGGTCGGCGAGCGGGTGCGGGCCAAGGTGGACCCCAGGCGGCGGGAAACCGAGCGTCACCACACCGCCACCCACCTGCTCCACGCCGCGCTCCGGGCGGTGCTCGGGCCCCACGCCCGCCAGGCGGGGAGCCTGGTGGCCCCCGACCGGCTCCGCTTCGACTTCACCCACCCCGAGCCGCTCACCCCGGAGGAGATCAAAAAGATCGAGCTCCTCGTCAACCGCTGGATCCAGGCCGACTTCCCGGTGACCTGGGAGATCATGCCCCTCGAAGAGGCGAGGAGGCAGGGCGCGATGGCCCTTTTCGGCGAGAAGTACGGCGAGGAGGTGCGGGTGGTCCGGGTCGAGGGGGCGGCCCCGAGCGCGGGGATCGTCGAGGGCGAGGTGCGCTCGATGGAGCTCTGCGGCGGGTGCCACGTGCGCCGGACCGGCGAGATCGGCTACTTCCTGATCAAGAGCGAGGAGGGGATCTCCGCCGGGGTGCGGCGGATCGAGGCCCTCGCGGGGGAAGCCGCGGTGCGCTACGCCCGGGAGCTCTTCGACCGGGTGGCGATGCTTGCCGCGGGGCTCGGCGCCACTCCCGAGGGGCTTGCCGATCGGGTGGAGAAGCTCCGCGAGGAGCTCCGGGCGAGGGGGCGCGAGGTGGAGCGCCTCAAGGAGGAGCTCGCCCGGGCCCAGCTCGGGAGCTCCCGCCGCGCCGAGGTCAAGGAGGCGGGGCCCTGGCGCTACGCCGCCGTAGAGCTTTCGGGGCTTGACA
This sequence comes from uncultured bacterium, assembly GCA_964469895.1. GTDB lineage: Bacteria > Deinococcota > Deinococci > Deinococcales > Marinithermaceae > WFXV01. The sequence goes on from CAYYAB010000095.1 coordinate 1,172, forward strand.
TGCCCGGGCTCCGAAAGGCGGCCGACGCCCTTTTGGAGGAGACCGGCGCCGACCTGGTGGCGGTCGGTTCGGAAGGGATGCTGGTCCTAAAGGCGAGCAAGGCCGCGACCGAGCGGGGGCTCTCCGCCGGCGCGTTGATCCGGGCCCTGGCCGAGGTCGCCGGGGGCCGGGGCGGGGGCAAGCCCCAGCTCGCCCAGGGCGGGGGGTTTGACCTAGAAAAGGCTTTCCAGCGTCTCGCGGAGCTTCTCGCGGGTCAGCCGGAGGTTTAAGGACCGCACCACCCGCTCCACCGGCCAGCGGAAGGCGGGCCGGCAGGGGGTGCGGTAATCCTCCTTGGAAGCGAACTCGAAGGCCCCCGATCGGGCGGTGAAGAGCTCCTTTAGGACCCGCTTGGCCTGGTCCTTGTCGAGGAATCCCTGTTCGCCCGCAAGGCAGCGGATCTCGCCGCGCTTTAGGTAGAGGGTGTAGCGGGCCCCGTTTTCGAGCGCCCAGAGCTCGAGCACCCCCGTCTTGCCCACGAGGGCCTGCAAGAGCGAGGGGAAGGGGAGATCCCTTAGGTTCCCGCTTAGCATCTAGTTCGAGTCTACGTCCTTTTCCTTCCTCACCCTGTGCGCTGATACCATCAAGGCGGTGAAGGTGGCGGCGCTCGACGTCGGCGAGGCGCGGATCGGCCGGGCGGTGGGCGAGCTTGGGCGCCCTTTCGCCTTCGGTCGCGGCTACCTGGTGCGAAAGGGGTTCGAGGAGGACCTGGAGGCCCTCGCCCGCTGGCTCGAGGAAGAGGGCGTGCGCCGGGTGGTGGTGGGGCTTCCCCTAAGGACCGGCGGCGAGGAGGGGCCCGAGGCGGCGCGGGTCCGGGGGCTCGGCGAGGCGCTCAGGCGACGGGGTTTCGAGGTCGTCTACGAGGACGAGCGCTTCACCACCCAAGCGGCGGCCCAACGGCTCAGGGACGCCCCCCGCCGCCTCCGCCGCGAGAAGGGCAAGCTCGACGAGCTCTCCGCCGTCCTCTTGCTCGAAGGGTACCTGACCCGGCATGGATAGGCTTCCCTACCCGGTACTCCCCGCTTTGCCGCCACCCCGGAGGCAGCGTCGCGGCTTCCCTTGGGCTTTGGGGTTTTTGTTCCTGGCGGCTTTCCTCGCTTCCCTCGCGGGAGGGTTTTGGTACCTCGCCGCCCCCACCGGGCGCACCGCGATCGTTCGCGTTCCCGAGGGGGCGGGGGCGGCGGCGATCGGGGCGTTGCTCGAGCACGAGGGGATCGTGCGCTCGGGCTGGGTCTTTGCCCTCCTTGCCCGGGCGACCGGGGCGGAGAAAAAGCTCAAAAGCGGGGTCTTCCGCCTGGAAGGCCGGGGCACGCTCGCGGTGCTAAAGGAGCTCGAGGCCCCCCGCCCCCTCACCGTGCGCCTCACCTTCCCCGAGGGCTGGCGGGCGGTGGACTACGCCCGCCGCCTTCGCGAGGCCGGTTTTGACGGCGAGGGCTTCCTGGCGCTCGCCGAGCGTCCCCCGGAAGCGCTCAAGCCCCCCTACGACGAGGGGCCCACGCTCGAGGGCTACCTCTTCCCCGACACCTACGAGATTCCCTTGGGCACCGGGCCGGAGGCGATCGTCCGGCTCATGCTCCGGCGCTTTGCAAAAGAGCTCACCCCCGAGCGGGAGGCCCGGCTCAGCGTGCTCGGGCTTTCCGTGCACGCCTGGGTGACGCTCGCCTCGATCGTGCAGGCCGAGGCTGGAAGCGAAGAAGAGATGCCCTGGATCGCCGGGGTCTTCCTAAACCGCCTCGAGATCGGGATGCCCCTGCAATCCGACCCTACCGTCGCCTACGCCCTCGGTAAGGATCTCCCCGAGCTCGACCGCCGCGCCGGCGACTTCGAGGCCGACTCCCCCTACAACACCTACCGCTACCCGGGCCTGCCCCCGGGGCCGATCAATAACCCGGGCAGCGCGGCGCTTGCCTCGGTGCTGAACGCGAAGCGACTTTCCCCAAAGGGAAAGCCCTACCTCTACTTCTTCCACGCCCGCGGCAAGCTTTACTTAAACGAGACCTTCGCCGGCCACCTCAGGGACCTAAACCGCTACCGCTACGGTCGATAAAGAGCAGGGGCTGGCCGAAGGGATCGGCGTAAGCGGCAAGCCGGCCCCAGGCGGTGCTGCGGGTCCAGGCGGGCTCGAGCCCCTTGTCCCTAAGCTCCTCGACCCAGCGCGCCGCGTCCGCCACCTCGAAGACCGCGACCCCCCGGCGCTCGTCCCCGGCCCCGAAGGTGAGGAGCACGGCGAGGCCCTCCGCTCCCCGGAGCTCGGCCCAGTCCGAGGCGGGGTCATAGAACGCGAGGGAGAGCCCCCTTTGCTCCTGGTACCAGGTCACCGAGTCCGCGAGGTCGACCACCGCGTAGAGCACCCCGAGCAGCCGGGGGCCGCTGCCCGGGCGGGGTTTTGGGGGTCGGTCGGTGCGGTGGAGGTTCCCCTCAAGGTCGTAAAAAACTCCGGGCGCCCCCTCCCAGACCAGCACCGCCCCAGGGGGCTCGGGGCTTTCCACATAGCAAAGGGCATTTCCCTCGGGGTCGAAGAAGGCCCCCCCGTGCTCGACGAGGCCAAAAGCTTTGAGGAAGCGCCGCGCCTCCCCGGGATTGCCCACCATGCGCACCGCCCGCGGTACCACGCTCGCATTATCCGGGTCGGGACGGCGGTTCGGAGTAAACTAGATCCAGAAGTAAAGGAGGCGGGCATGGAGCGAAACGACGCCGCGGTCTTTACCTTTCATGGCGAACCTACCCCCGGGCTCGTACCGTTTGCCGAAGGGTTGAAGCGGGTCTTTTTGGAACACGGCTACCAGTACGAGGAAAAGCCCGAGGCACCCCGGCTTGTGCTCAACTTCATCACCCCGGAAAAACCCAAGCCCTACCGGCGCCGGGCCAAGGCCACCTTCGTGGTGAGCCTCATGGAGCTTCCCGAGATGCCCCAAGACCCGATCAAGGCCCTCTATCCCTACCTGGTCCGGGCGCTTTCCAACATGATGATCGCCTACACCCCGGGCGAGGGGGCCCACTTCCTCACCCTCGAGCTCGGCCACTACATGGAGCCCGAGGGCGAGCACTTCTTCGAGCGGGTCTACGCCCGCATCAACCCCATCGCCTGCAGCGTTCTGGTCATCGACAACATCTTCGAACCCACCCTCGAGCCCGAGCTCTGGCAGGGCGACGACAAAACCGAGGCCCTCTACCGCGCGGGCAAGAAGCTCGCCGAGTGGGACCTCCTTCCCGCCCCCTTCCCGATCGAGACCATCCTGCCGCCGGAGGACCTGCGCCACGTGAAGCGGCTTTATGGCATCGGCGGGCTCTCCTACGGAAACCTCTCCGCCCGTAAGGACGAGCGGCGCTTTTGGATGAGCGCCTCCGGGGTGGATAAGTCCAACCTCCGGGAGATCGGCCGCGACATCCTGATGGTCAAGGACTACGACCCCGAGAAGAACGCGATGATCCTCCAGGTCCCCCCGAACATCGTCCCCAAGCGGGTGAGCGTGGACGCGATCGAGCACTGGATGATCTACCGCGAGCACCCCGAGGTGGGGGCGATCATTCACGTTCACGCCTGGATGGAGGGGGTGCCCTCGACCCAGTTCAACTACCCCTGCGGCACCTACCAGCTGGCGGCGGCGGTGGCCGAGAAGGTGCGCGAGGCGCCGGATCCCGCGCGGGCGGTGGTGGGGCTCAAAAACCACGGCCTCACCATCACCGGCCGCTCGATCGACGACATCCTCGAGCGCATCGAGGGCAAGCTGATCCCCCAGGTACCGATGAGCTAAGGGGGAGCTGCGGGCGTTTTGGATGAAAGCCCTTCTCTACTTCCCTTCCATCCCCCGCTACCTGCTGGCGCGGAGCTTGGGGAAACGTTATCCCGTTTCGGCGCTGCCCCTTAAGCTCGTGGAGCTCCCCCTGCCCGAGGAGGGGGGCGGCTTCGTGCGGGTGCGGGTGCGGCTATCGGGGGTCTGCGGCTCGGACCTTGCGCTCCTCTTTGGCAAGAACTCGCCCCGGCTCTCGCCGTTTTTCTCCTTCCCCGCGGTGCTCGGCCACGAGATTCTGGGGGAGTACGGCGGAACGCGGGTGGCGGTGAACCCGCTCCTCGCCTGCGCCGAGAGGGGGCTCGACCCTTGCCCCGCTTGCCAGCGGGGCGAGGAGGGGCTTTGCGAAAACCTCGCCGAAGGGGCGCTCGCCCCCGGGATGCTCGGCTACCACAAGGAGCTCCCCGGGGGCTGGGGGGAGTACGTGCTCGCGCGGCCCGAGCGCCTCGTCGAGGTTCCCGCCGCCGTGCCCGACGCCCGGGCGGTGCTCGCCGAGCCGCTGGCGGTGGTCCTCCGGGGGATTCGGCGGGCCTTTCCCCGGGGGTTTCCCGAAGCGGTTTTGGTCATCGGCGCGGGGACGATCGGGCTGCTTTCGGTGCGGCTGCTTCGAGAGCTCGGCTTTTCCGGCCGGCTCGACGTGGTCGCCCGCCATTCCCTTCAGGCCGAGCTCGCCCGCGACCTCGGGGCGAGCACGGTCTTCCCCTCGACCGAGGCCGCGCTCTTGGCCTTCGGCGCCCGGCGCTACCGGCCGCTTCTCGGGCCCCCGGTCTGGCGGGGGGGCTATCCCGCGGTGATCGAGGCCGCGGGGAGCGCAAGAAGCCTCGACGAGGCCGCCTGGGGGGCCGGGGAGGGCGGCCTCGTGTTGCTCCTCGGTGCCGCCGGGGAGGTGCGCCACGATTTTTCCCCCCACTGGTTCTCCGAGCTCACCTGGGTGGGGAGCTATACCTAC
>CAYYAB010000096.1:0-5936 GCA_964469895.1 uncultured bacterium
GGCTTCCTTACCAGCACGAGGAGTGCCCCTTCGCGGTGGGGGCGAAGAGCCTCCTTTACAAGGAAGCCCTCAACAAGCTCGAGACCGCGATGCCGGGCACCAAAGAGACCTTTCTCAAGCAGTACCTGAAGAAGATCGAGCCGGTCTTGCAGAAAGGGCTTTCCGCCGAGGAGGTTGCGCTCCGGGAATGCGAACGCTGCGGCTACCCCACCACCGGCGAGGTCTGCGCCTTCTGCAAGACCTGGGACCACGCTTACCGCTGGGCCAAGCGAAAAGGCCAGATCCCAGGCGAGGTTCGCTTCGAGGCCGAGCCCCGCCTGACCTTTATCCCCGAAGGCAAGGGGGGCGGGGACGCCCGCCCCGCCCCGGCCAAGGAACCCGCCGGCTAGCGGTGGAGGGCGGGCTCGCGCCCGCGGGCGATCAGGTAAAGGTCGTAGACGGGGTACCCGGAGCGCTTCGCCACCTCGGCGAGCTTCTCCTCGGGGGCAGCCTCGATCCCGTACTTTTCAAACCGCGCGAGGACCTGCTCAACCTTGAGGCGGCGGATCCCCGCGAGGTCGGCCACGGTCTCGTCCTTCCAGACCTGGTAGGCCCAGACCCCGTTCAAGGTGGTGCGGAAGTCCCAGATCGTGCTTACCGGCGGCCAGTAGAGCACGGTGGCGACGACGAGGTAGGCGGAGATGAGCAAGGCCCAAAGGAACTCGCTCCGGAGCGCGAGCGCCCGGGCCCGCCGCCGGATGTAGGCCACCAAAGGTCGCCAGTTCAGGAGCATGTGGTAAAGGACGGCAAAGGTGAGCACAAACCCCACGATCGTGTGCCAAACCGCCCACTGCCGGAAGGCAAGCCCGAGGGGGTTCAAGTGAAGGCTATGGGCAAAGTGCCCGGGGGTGTACAGGAAGATCCCGGAGAGCACGTCGATGAACGCCGTCCACAAGAGCAGGTCCACGACGAAAACCCGCCAGTTGAAGGCCTTCCGAGCCACGGAGCGATCCTTTTCGTGCTTAAGCACCGCCATCCCAATCCCCTCCTAACGGGTCTGGGGCCGCCGCCCCCGGACAATCAGGTAAAGGTCGTAAGCGGTGTACTTGGAGTTTCTTGCGAGTTCCGCGAGGTTGCTATCCGGCTTCGCCTCGATGCCGTACTTCTTGAGCCGCGCGATTGCCTTCTCCACCGGAACGTTCCGGTTCTTCGCGAGGTCCGCCACGGTCATGTGAGTAAAACCCCAGGCCACCCAGTACTCCCGCAGGGTGTACCGGTAGTCCCAGATCGGCCCGGAGGGCGGCCAGTTCGCGATCGAGGTCACCGAGAAAAAGAGCACCACGAGAAGGCTCCAAAAGTGCTCCCGCCGGTAGCCGAGGGCGGCCCGCGCTCGCCCAGTGATGTAGTGCACGATGGGACGCCAGTTGTAGACGATGTGCCACACCGCCACAATCAGGAAGACCAAGCCGAAGACGGTGTGAGCCATCGCCCATTGGCGGAAGGTAAGCCCCAAGAAGTTGAAGTTGATGACGTTTGCGATGAAACCCGGCGTGTAGAGGTAGATTCCAGAGACGATCTCTACGAGAGCCGCGATCAGGAGCAAGTTGCCCGCAAAGGCCCGCCACTGAAACCGGCGCCGAACCGTACCCGCGTGCAAAACACCTCACCTCCTTGCAAGAACCCTCCAAAAAGACGCACGTATTATTCGGAAGCCCGGCCGGGCGCCGTGGCCTAATCGGGGCCCGTATGCGGGATTCGCACCTGATGTTCATACGCAATATTCGCACCCGCCGCATACTTTTGGGGGTATAGGGTTACTGCAAGAATACAAAGGCCCCCCGGGGCTTACGCCCCGGGGGGCCTTTTCGTTCCGGCTAGCGGAGCAGGCGGAGCAGGGCGCGCTTGATCTCGGCCTCGCTCATCTGCTCCAGCTTCATTCCCCGCAATCGGGGCAGGACCTCGTAGACCTTGTCCACATGGCTCATCGCGACCTTGAGGGTGATCGTCTTGCCCGCCACCTGCACCCGGAGCTTCCGGAGGTTGGGATACTGCTTGCGCTTCGTAATGCCGGTGGTCTTCTTACCCACGCCGCCTTCGCGCTTGGCCTTACCGCGGCGGACGATCTTGTTGGCCACGACCGGCCGTTTTCCGCTCACTTCGCAAATCCTGGACATGGTTCTTCTCCCCTCGCGCCCGCGGCGCGTCTCAGCGCTCGATTATATAGGAGACTGCAACGTCGTGCTAGACTCGGAGCGTGACCGCTTTCCTGGTGCCGGTCCTGATCGTGCTCGACCAGATCTTCAAGCTCTGGGCCGAGCGCACCCTCGACCCGGTGCCGGACCCCTTCCTCCCCGGCCTATATCTGACCTACGTGAAAAACACCGGCATCGCCTTCGGCCTCTTTCAGGGAAACAGCGAGCTCCTCGGCTGGCTGAGCCTCTTCGTGGGAGTGCTGATCCTGCTCTACCTCGGCTACGGTAAAAGCGCCCTTTGGACGCGGTTCTCCCTCTCCCTGATCGCCGCCGGAGCGCTCGGGAACGCCATCGACCGGATCGGGCGCGGCTACGTCATCGACTACCTTGACATCGGACCCGGGCTATGGCCGGTCTTCAACCTCGCCGACGCCCTGGTGGTGATCGGGGTGCTCGTCCTTTTGCTCGAGGGGCTCTTTCGGCGCCGCGGTCCGTAGCGCCACCCCCTTCTCCAAACCGAGGTCCCGCCCCTGTGGGTAGGCGTCGGCCACCACGAAGAAGGGAGCGCTGGGCAGGTTGGCAACGTAGAGCGTGTCGACCCCAGGGAAAATCCGGGCGACAGCGGTCTTTACCGCCACCCCCACGCACCCAGCCCCCGCCGCCGAGCCTCCTACAACCAGCACCGTGTGCTCCGAGGCGAGGCCGTCGTCGGTGAGGATCGCGACCCGAAAGCTGCGCCGGCGTCTTTCTCCAAAGTTCCAAAGCTTTCGCTGGCGCTCGGCCCCGATCACCCTTTGGGAGAGGGCGTTCGCAAGCTCCGGGTTCCCTAGCCCCTCCCCGCCCGCAGAGAGCGTGCCGAAACCGGCCTCGGGATGAGCAGCCTGCGCACGAAGACGAGCTCGAGCCCCTTCACCCCCACCTCCTCGCGCTCGACGAAGGCCCGGATCCGAGATGGGCGTGGAGGACGCCAACGTCAAGCGACGTCGTAGGCCTCGGGGGGATGCTCGAAGCGAAGCTCGATCTCCCCGCCTCCCGCGGGAGCGGGATCACCCTGCTCCGGGTCACCCAGCGCTCGGGAAGGTGCACCACGTGGCCGCGAATGCGGGCGGTGGTGGGGGCGATGCGGGAACGGTAAACGAGCCGGACGCCCCCAGACCTTCTTCCCGAACCCGGTTTCAAACCCGCCCGGGCCCTCGAGCACAAAGTCGGTGGCGTAGCCGGGGAGGTAGACCCGCTTCGCGTAGCGGCGCTTCTTCCCCTCGTGGTAGTAGACGATCCAGAGGGTGCGTCCGGCCGGGAACTTGGCCTCGCTCGGGATGTAGCGGCTCGCCTTCTCCCCCTCGAGCACCCGCGCCACGTACTCGTCGACGCTCTCCTCCACCGGAACCTCGTCGAGCGTCCAGACCTCGAAGGAAACCCGCCCGCCCTGGACCTCGGCGACGAGGTTCGCGAGCTTCACCGTGCGGCCCTGCTCGAGCTCGACGAGCTCCTCGTCAAAGTGCTCGCGAAAGCCTAGGGGAGGTCGCTCGCCCGCTTCAGGCGCCGGAGCTCCTCCTCGTCGTGGCCACGACCATCGCCTTGCGGATCCGGCAGAACGCGCGCCTTAGCTCCTCGAGCACCTAGGGGTGAAAGCTCCAGGCTCACCGCGGTCTCGGCGGTTTCCCGAACGGCCTCCTCGGGAAGCTCCGCCAGCCGCTCCTCCGAGCTTTGATCCTCCCGCCCCAGGGATCATAGACCTTATCCCAGCCTCGGTAGCGAGCAACGTAGTTGGCGAGGCGCACGCTCGCCCGGTTCTCCTCGCAGGCGACCTCGCGGAGCTCCTCCACCATGGAGCCAAAGCGCTCTTTCCAAAACGGCGAGTAGGCGAGCGTGCAAGGGCAGTCGGTACGCTTCTTGAGGTCGGTGAGCTCGCCCTCCTCCTCGACCTCGAGCATCTCGTCGCGAAGGATGCAGTGGATGCGCCGGATATCCTCGGCCCCCCAACCCGGCCGTAGATCCTGCCCATCGTGCATCTCCTTGAATAAAGTGCAACCGAGTCCCACCCTTGACGATTACACTCATATCGGTTATGATTTTGAACGGAGGTAGACGATGGATCGCGAAACGCTTATCCAAGGATTGAACGAAGACCTCGCCCACGAGTACGAAGCGGTGATCACCTACACCACCTTCGCCGCCCGGGTCAAGGGGCCCTACCGCCCTGCACTCAGGGAGTTCTTCCTGAAAGAGGCCCAGGAAGAGCTCGAGCACGCCCAGTTCCTCGCCGACAAGATCGTCGCCCTCGGGGGCGTGCCCACGACCCAGCCGGCACGAATCCCCGAGGCCGAGACCCCGCGGGCGATGCTCGAGGCCATCCTGAAGGCCGAGACCGAGACCCTGGCCCGCTACGGCGAGCGGATGCGCCAGGCCGAGGCCCTCGGCGACCTCGGGCTCGCCGCCCGCATCCACGCGATGATCGAGGACGAAACCGAGCACAAGGAGGAAGTGGAGAAACTCCTTGTGGGCTTTCCCAGCTAGGGACGAAACCCCAAAACAGGGCGCCGGGTTCCCGGCGCCCTAGTCTTTGCTGAGCTCCTTGCCCAAAATCCAGTAAGGCGCGCCCTTCAACCAACCGAGCCTTTGCCATCCCCGCCGGGCGTAAAAGCGGGCGGCGGGCGCGTGGGCGTGGACGGTGAGCACCGCCCGGGGCCGGTCGGTGCTGGCGAGCAGGCGGTCGTGCAGGGTGCTCCCCACCCCGAGCCCCTGATAACGCGGGTCCACCGCGAACTCGACGAAGCCGAACGCCCCCTCGAGCCAGCGCGCCCGAAGCTCGGGGGGGAGGGAGGCCGCCACCTCCTCGGTCCAGGGCTCGCCCGGGGTCCGGGGAAAGCCGTAGGCAAAGCCCACGATTGCATCCCCCGCCCGCGCCGCGATCAGCCGGAACCCCGGCGCCGCCAGGTGGCGGGCAAAAAGCCGCCGTACCCGCCGAAGCTCCCCCCGCTCGACAAAGTAGGGCGGGCCGGAAAAGGCTCGCAACCAGACCTCTAAGAGCGCCTCGGCTTGGGCTTCGGCCTCCTCCGGAGCCATCCGAATGAACTCCACGAGGCCATCCTACTTCCCGGCACCAAAACCTTTCCCGGACAGGGGAGAAACACACCGTGGCAGAGCCCTTCCCTCACCCGAGGGCATAGAGTGAGGCTGTGAGGCCGAAGACCCTGGGCGAACTCAAGGCGACCTACCCCGAGGCCAAACTCCGCCGCTCGGTGAAGGAGGAGGTGCGGGAGAACCTGATCGCGCGGCTCAAGGCGGGGGCCCCCCTGCTCCCCGGCATCCACGGCTACGAGGAAACCGTTTTCCCCGCGCTTGCCGCCGCGATTTTGGCGGGGCACGACCTCGTGTTCCTGGGCACCCGGGGACAGGCGAAAAGCCGCATCACCCGGCTCCTCGTCACCCTGCTCGACGAGGCGATCCCGGCCCTCCCGACACCGATGCGGGATCACCCGCTGGCCCCGGTCTCCCCCGAAGGGAAGCGAATGGTCCAGGAGCTCGGCGACCAGGCCCCGATCGTCTGGATCGCCCGCGAGGAGCGCTACGTCGAGAAACTCGCTACCCCGGACGTCACCGTCGCCGACCTCGTCGGCGACCTCGACCCCATCAAGGCAGCCCGCCGGGGGCGGGAGCTCGCCGACCTGGAAGCGATGCACTACGGCCTCCTCCCCCGGGCAAACCGGGGCATCTTCGCTTTGCAGGAGCTCCCGGACCTCGCTCCAAAAGTGCAGGTCGCGC
>CAYYAB010000097.1:0-5912 GCA_964469895.1 uncultured bacterium
CGACGTCGTGGGCGTGGGTCCAGCCGTAGTCCCCGATCGGCCCCACGTAGATCCAGCCGGCCTTGATCTCCCGCTGGCCGAAGGCCAGCGCCCAAAGAACCACTGCCGCCGCCAACCAAAACTTCCGCATCCCCAACCTCCTAGCGCTCGCCCCGCACATAGGGGCGTCCCAGCGCCTCGGGGGCGCCCAGACGGACGCTTTTCCCAAGGGCGCTTAGGACCAAGAAGAGGATCGTGAAAAGGTAGGGGGTCATCTTCAAGAACTCGGGGGCCAGATAGGCTTGGAAGCGGTAAGCCAGGTGGTAGAAGGCCCCGAAGAGGAACGAGGTGGCCACCGCCCGAAGGGGATCCCAGGCCGCAAAGATCACGATCGCGAGCGCGATCCAGCCCATCCCCGCGGTCATCCCCTCGGTCCAGGAGGGGCGGTAGGCGACCGAGAGGTAGGCCCCCGCCACCCCGGCCATCGCCCCGCCGAAGAGCACCGCAAGGTAGCGAACCAGGTAGACGTTCACCCCGAGGGCATCGGCGGCGGCGGGGTTTTCCCCCACCGAGCGCAGGTGGATTCCCGCCCGGGTACGGTAGAGGAAGACCCAGAGCAAGAAAGCGAGGAGAAAGCCAAGGTAAAGGAGCGCGCTCTGCCCCGCGAAGACCCCCGGCCCGATCCAGGGAATCTCCTTAAGGAGCGGCACGTCCCACTTGGGAAGGGGGTGCTCGAGGGGACGGCCGGCGAAGGGCTTGCCCAAAAGCCCCGAGAGCCCAAGCCCCACCATGGTAAGCGCGAGCCCCGAGACGTACTGGTTGGCCCTCAGGGTGATCGCGAAGAAGGCGTGGAAGAAGGCCGCCGCCGCCCCGACCGCGGCCGCCGCCAGCACCCCGAGCCAGGGGCTTCCGCTCAGGTCGGCGACCACGAAGGCGGAAAGCGCCCCCAGGATCATCATCCCTTCGACCCCGAGGTTGATCACCCCGGCCCGCTCCGCGACCAGCTCGCCGAGAGCGGCGAAGAGCAGGGGCACGGCGAAGGCGAGCCCCCGGGCCAGCGTCGCCACCAGCCAGCTCTCAACCACGGCGCACCCCCCAGACCACCCGGTAGCGGAGGAAGACCTCGGCGGCGATCAGGAAGAAGAGGATCAGGCCGTTCACCACCTGCACCAGCTGGAAAGGGGTGGCGAGCGCCACCTTGGCCACGTCGCCAGCGGCGAAGACGAAGCCGACGAGGAGCCCCGTGAGCACCGCCACCAGGGGATGGTTCCGCCCCAGCCAGGCGACGATGATCCCGGTATAGCCGTAGCCCAGCGAGATCTGCAGGGGCGCGAGCAGCTTGTGGTGGGTCCCCGCCACCTCGACGAAGCCGGCGAGCCCGGCGGCACCCCCGGAAAGGAGCGCCACCCCGCTCAGGGTAAAAAGCGCCCGCACCCCGGCGTAGCGGGCGGCCTCGGGGTTCTCCCCGAGGACCCGTACCTCGAAGCCAAGCTTGGTGGCAAAGAGCAGCCAGGCGAAAAGCGCTGCGAGCAATAGGGCGAGCACTACCCCCGGCCAGGCCAGGGCGGTGCCGGGGAATAGGGGAAGGCTTGCCGCTTCGGGAAATCGGTCGGTGTAGGCAAAGCCGAAGGCGCTCTTCCCCTTCCAGGGGCCGTGGATCAGCCAATCCACCAGGTAGATGGCGACGTAGTTGAGCATGAGCGTGGTGATCACGTCGTTGACCCCAAGCCGGGCCTTTAAGAAGGCGGGGAAAAGCGCCCAGAGCCCCCCGGCGAAAAAGGCGGCGAGGGCCATGGCGAAAAGCAATGCTGGCCCCTGGATCCCAGAAAAGAGCGCCACCCCGCTGGCGGCCACCGCGCCCAGGAGCAGCTGGCCCTCGGCCCCGATGTTCCAAAACTGGGCCCGGAAAGCGAGGGCGAGCCCGGCCCCCACCAGGATCAAGGGGACCGCCCGGCGCAGCACCTCGGCAAACCCCCGGGGGTCGGAAAAGAGACCGCCCGCGATCGCCCGGGCGGCCTCCATGGGCGGGGTACCGTAGAGCCAAAGCAGAAGCAGGCTTGCAAAGAAGGCAAGAAGGACCGCGAGGCTCGAGACCCAGACCACCTCGAACGCGCTTGGCGCCGGCCGCGGTACCAGCTTCACGCCGCCACCCCCGCCATCAGCATGCCGAGTCGCTCCTTAGTCGCCTCCTCGGGGGAAAGTTCGGCGACGATCCGTCCCTCGAAGATCACCAGGATGCGGTCCGCCACCTTTAAGATCTCCTCCAGGTCCTCGCTTGCGAGCAGGATCGCCGCCCCCCGGTCGCGGGCCTCGAGGAGCCGCTCGTGGACCTGCTGGGCGGCGCCGACGTCAAGGCCGTAGGTGGGGTGGGCGGCGATGAGGACCTTGGGGTCGCCGTAGAGCTCGCGGGCGAGGATCAGCTTCTGCACGTTCCCCCCCGAGAGCAGGCGCACCGGGGTCTCGATCGAGGGGGTCTTGATTCCGTAGACCCGGACCTGTTCCTCGGCGAAGCGGCGGATCCGCCGACGGTCGAGCACCAAGCCGCGGGCAAACGGCGGGTAGCGGTAGTGACGGAGGACGAAGTTCTCGGCCACCGAAAGGCTCGCCACTACCCCGCGGTGGTTCCGGTCCTCGGGAACGTGGGCCACCCCGGCCTCGAAGAAGACCCGGGCATCCTTCCCGGTGAGGTTTCGCTTTCCCACCCGGATCCAACCCCGCTCGGGGCGGCGGAGGCCGGTGAGGGCCTCGATCAGCTCGCTCTGGCCGTTGCCCGCTACCCCGGCAAGCCCCACGATCTCGCCCTCCCGGAGGACAAAGCTCGCGTCCTTCACGGCGTAAAAGCCGCGGTCTGAACGCACCCAGAGGTCCTCGACGAAAAGAACCTCGCGCCCCGGCTCGCGCCTGGGGCGGGCCTCCCTCTCGGGGAGCTCCTCCCCCACCATCAACCGGGCCAGGGTGCGGCGGTCGGCCTGGCGGGCATCCAGGGTGGCCACCACCCGCCCCTGCCGCAGCACGGTGACCCGGTCGGCTACGGCTAAGACCTCCTCGAGCTTGTGGGTAATGAAGATTACCGCGTGGCCCTCGGCCTTCATGCGCTTTAGCACCTGGAAAAGCCCCCGCGCCTCTTGGGGGGTGAGGACGCTGGTGGGCTCGTCGAGCATCAGGAGGGTGGCGTTCCGAACGAGCACCTTCAGGATCTCGACCCGTTGCTGCTCGCCGGCGGAGAGCTGCCAGACGTAGGCCTCGGGGTCTACCGGCAAGCCGTAGCGCTCCCCGAGCTCCCGGATCCTTGGAGCGAGGGCCCGAGCCGGCTGATAAAAAGGAAGGCCCCGAAGACCGAGCGCGACGTTCTCGGCCACGGTGTGCTTCTTGACCAGAAGGAAGTGCTGGGGTACGAGCCCGATCCCGAGCCTGAGCGCGTCGCGGGGCGAGCGGAGCACCACCGGCTTCCCCCGCACCCGGATCTCGCCCTCGTCGGGCTCGAGGAGCCCGTAGAGGATCGAGACCAAGGTGCTCTTCCCGGCGCCGTTTTCGCCGAGGAGCGCGTGCACCTCCCCGGGGCAGACGGTGAGGTTCACGCGGTCGTTCGCGAGCACTCCGGGAAAGCGCTTGGTGAGGTTCTTGACTTCGAGGAACGGCGGCTGGCCTTGGCAAAGCGATGACGCTTCGGCCTCGTCCACGGGGCTATCCTAGCAGCCAGCTCCGGGGGCGCAAGCCGGTAGAATATAGGGTTAGGAACCCGGCCTAGGACTTGGGACCCCCAGCCAGAGCCAAATCTCGCGGTTTCCCCGCTTGCCGGGAAGGGGGCTCTCCGCCTCTCCCAGGACCTCGAAGCCGAGCGCCCGCGCGGCCTCCCTGACCCGCCGAAGCGCCCGGCGCCGGCCCCCGGGGTCGGCGACCACCCGCACCCCGGGCCCGAGCTCGAACTGGGGTTTGACGAGCACGAGCGCATCGGCCCCGGGGGCAAGCACCCTAAAAAGCGGCGGCAGGAGCTTTGTGCTCGAGATAAAGGAGACGTCCATCACCGCGAGCTCCACGGGCTCGGGGATCGGGATCCCCTCGCGGGCGTTCACCCCCTCCATCGCCACCACCCGGGGGTCGTCGCGGATCCTCGGGTGGAGCTGGCCGTGCCCCACGTCCACGGCGTAGACCCTCCTTGCCCCCCGTTCGAGGAGGACCTGGGTGAAGCCCCCGGTGCCCGCCCCCACGTCGAGCGCCACCTTACCGGCGGGCTCCACGGGAAAGGATGAAAGCGCCCCGAGGAGTTTATAAGCCGCGCGGCCCACGTAGCGCTCGGGGGCGACGAGCTCGACCCGCGTCCCCTCGGCCACGGGGTGGGCGGGCTTTTGCACCACCCGGCCGTCCACCCGCACAAGCCCCCGGCGGATCAGGGACTTCGCCTTTTCCCGGCTCTCGGCGAGGCCGGCTTCCACCAGGTAGCGGTCGAGCCGCATCAGGTCGTGCTCGACTCCTCGTCGAGGTAGATCTCACGGAGGTCTTCTTCGGTAAAGGCCAGGTTCTCCCCGCGAAAGCCCGGCAAAGCCTCGATCCGCTGCCAGGAGGAGCGGTACCAGGGCGCCTGGGGCGGCCTCCGGGTGGGCGCAATCCGGGCCGCCCGGGTCTCGCCGTGGTAGGGCCAGATCTCGTAGACGTTGAAGTCCTGCAAGATCTCGGTGAGCACCATTCCGTAGTCTAGGAGCGCGCGCTGGAACTCGGCCCAGCGAAAGAGCGAGGCGTCGCGCAGGGTGAGCCCGAAGTAGCCGGCGCTCCCCGGCGCCTTTAGCGCCGCGATTCCCCGGGCGATGAAGGCCCTAAAGGCCCGCGGCGTCTCCGGCGGGTCGGTGACGAAGACGTCGAACGCTCCGAGCCACTCCTCGGGGAAGGGATTTCGAAGGTCGAAGACCCGGGCCTCGGCGTTTTCGATCCCGAGCTCCTCGAAGGCGCGGTTATCGAAGGCGATGAGCCGGGGGTCGATATCCAGGATCAGGACCCGCTTCGCCCGCCGGGTGAGGGCGATGGCGAGCCCGGTGAGGTCGTCCTCGGCAGCGAGGACGAGGATCTCCTTGCCGTCGAGGTCGCCCCGGGAGGCCATGTGCAGCACCCGGGCCACCGTGGTCTCGGGGGTCACGTAGCCCTGGTCGAACTCCTGGACGCTCTCGGGCCGGTTCTTGGCCAGGGCGAGGAAGGTCTGGTAAAGCGCCCGGTCGGCCCAAAACGGCACCCCCCTCCCCTCGCAGGCGGGGCAGGCGTGGCGCTCAGGGGGGCGGATGCCAAGGGCGGCGGCGGCGGCGCGTCCCGCCTCGGTGAGCACGAGGTCGTCGCCCTGACGCGAAAGCAGGCCCTCCTCGATCAGGACCTCGACGATCGCCGCCGCCCCCGGCACCGGCAGGGCGGCCCGGTCCACCACCTGCCAGAAATCCCCGGTCGAGAGTAGCGCCGAGAGCACCCGGGCCACGCTCCGGCCGTAGAGCCGGACGCCGCTTCGCTCGCTTGCGCGTTGGGCTAGGGCCTCGAGATCCACGGCGCTGGATTTTAGCACAAGGCAAAGGACCGGCCCCAAGGCCGGCCCCGTCCCCTCTCCCCCGGCCGGCTAAAGGGCGGGCTCGAGCACCACCCGCTCAGCGTCCGCCCAAAGCCCCTCGAGGTCGTAGTACTCGCGAGCCTCGGGGCTCATCAGGTGCACGAGAAGCGGCCCGTAGTTAAGCAGGACCCACCGACTGGAGGGACCCTCCACCGACTCCGGGCGCACCCCGATCTCCTCCAGCCCCTCCCGCACCGCCCGCTCCAGGGCCTCGAGGTGCGGGGTACTGGTGCCGGTGGCGATCAGGAAGTAGTCAAGGGTGTCGGAAACCCCCCGGAGATCCAGGGCCACGATGTTCTCCGCCTTCTTTTGATCGAGGATTCGGTAGGCCTCTCGGATCAAGCGATCCACT
>CAYYAB010000098.1:0-5901 GCA_964469895.1 uncultured bacterium
GGCAGGTAGAAGAAGATCGGGTAGAAGAAAAGGAGCACCATGGTGAGCACCGGAGCCCGGGGGAAGAGGACGTAGTAGGCGCCGAGCACCGCGCTGATCGCGCCGGAAGCGCCGATCATCGGGGCGGAGGAGCCCGCCATCAAGACGCCCTGGGCCAGCGCCGCCGCCACCCCGCCAAGGAGGTAGAAGGCCAGGAAGCGGCCGGGTCCCAGCCGGTCCTCGACGTTGTCGCCGAAAACCCAGAGAAACCACATGTTCCCGAGAATGTGGGCGATTCCCCCGTGGAGGAACATGCTGGTGAAGAGGGTGTAGAGCCGGCCCAGGGGGTCTTCCCAGAAAAGCCGGGGTACGAAGCCGAAGGTGTAAAAAAGCTCCTTTAGCCGGGGCTCCGGGAGCAAGAGCTCGTAGAGAAAGACCAGGGCGTTGGCCACGACCAGGTACTTGACCAGGATCGCGGGTCGCCGCGCGCGGTTGATGTCGGCGACCGGGAACATGCCTGCATTCTTGCATAACCTTCTCCCGCGTAGACTTGGGGCATGCGCATCCTAGTCACCAACGACGACGGCATCTTCTCGCCGGGGATCAAGGCGCTGGCGCGGGCGATGGCCGAGCTCGGCGAGGTGGTGGTGGTGGCCCCGGACATCGAGCAATCGGCGGTGGGGCACGGGATCACCCTGCGCCGGCCGCTCCGCTTTAAGCACACCGCGAGCGCGGGGCTCGAGCCCATTCCCGCCTACCGCGTGGACGGTACCCCGGCGGACTGCGTCGTCCTCGGGGTGCACCTCCAAGGCCCCTTCGACCTGGTGGTCTCGGGGATCAACCTGGGGGTGAACCTGGGGCTCGACATCACCAGCTCGGGGACCGTCGCCGGGGCGATGGAGGCGGTGAGCTTGGGGATCCCGGCGGTGGCGGTGAGCCTCGACACCGTGCGCATGGAGGAGCTCGACTTCACCCACGCCGCCCGGGCGGCGCTCAGGGTCGCTCGCTGGGTCGCCGAGCACGGGCTTCCGAAGAAGGTGCTCTTGAACGTCAACGTGCCCGCCGGGCGGCCCAAGGGCTTTCGGGTGGTGGGCCTCGTCGAGCGCTACTTCGAGGACCAGGTGATCGAGCGCGAGGACCCCGCCGGGGTCCCCTACTACTGGATCGCCGGGGAGCCCACCCGTAGCGCCGCGCCCGGCACCGACCTCTGGGCGATCGAGGAGGGCTACGTGGCGGTCACCCCGGTGAACCTCGACTTCGCCGACCGCGCCCTCATGCCGGCCCTGAAAGGCGAACTCGAAGGCCCGTGCGAAGCTTGAGCCGGTCTTTGGCCGAGCCCTCGCGGACGGCGATCTCAAGGAGGCCGGCGGAGCCGGTGTAGCAAAGGGCCTCCCCCGGGGCCGCGTCGCTGAAGGTGGAAAGGCAGGGGAGCTCCCGCTCCCCGATCAAAAGCCTTGCCCCCGGGGGCGGGGGGCCCTGGATCGTGGTGATCGCGTTCCCGAAGCGGTCGAAGGTGAGGATCTCGCCCTCGGGGCCGGGGGTGAGGGCAAGCGGCAGGTGGACGAGGGCGCCGGGGTCCAGGGGTTCGCCGAGTCGCTCGAGGGGGACCCCCTTGGCGAGCGCCGCCGCCGCGGGGGCGAAGACGTCGCGCCCGTGGAAGGTGCGGCTCGCGTTCTCCGGAACCGGCAGCACCCTTGCGGCAAGCGGCGGGTCCTCGGCGAGGGCGAGGGTGAGGATCCCGTTGTCCGGGGCGACGAAGCAAAGCCGCCGGGTGCGGACCGCGACCGCCCGGCGCCCGCTTCCCACCCCGGGGTCTACCACCGCCAGTACCACCGCCCCCTCGGGCAGGTAGGGGGCGGCCTCGAAGAGGGCGTAGGCGGCCCGCCGCAGATCCCCCGGGGGGAGGTCGTGGGCGAGGTCGAACTGGGGAGCGCCCGGGGCACGGGCGTGGATCACCGCCCGCACCACCCCGGCGTAGGGGTCCTCCGAGCCGAAGTCGGAGAGAAAGAAGACCGGCCGCATGCCCGTATTATGGGCGTATGTACCGGCGCATCCTGGTTCCCACCGATGGCAGCGACTGCGCCCAGCGGGCCGAGGCCGAGGGGCTCCGGCTGGCGAAGGCCACCGGGGGGAAGGTGACCTTCCTGCACGTGCTCGCAAGCCCGAGCACCCTGGTCCCGCTCCCGGCGCTGCCGGATGACCTGGATTACGGCCTGGCCAAGGCCTTTCAGAACCTCGCCGACGAGGTGCTGGACGCCGCCCTCGAGCGGGCCAAGGAGGCGGGGGTCGAGGCCGAGGCCCGGCTCCGCCGCGGCGACGACGTGGCCTACGAGATCCTCGCCGAGGCCCCGGCCTACGACGTGGTGGTGATGGCCCCGCAGGGCCGGGGGCTCCGCCGGTTCTTCCTGGGATCGGTGACCCAGGCGGTGCTCGACCGGAGCCCGGTGCCGGTCCTGGTGGTCTCCTGTCAGGGGTAGAATCGAGCCGTGGCCCGGATCCGGATCCAGCAGGGCGACCTCACCGAGTTCGCCGGCGACGCCATCGTCAACGCCGCCAACAACTGGTTGAAGCTCGGCGCCGGGGTGGCGGGGGCGATCCGCAAGAAAGGCGGTCCCGAGATCCAGGCCGAGTGCGACCGGATCGGCCCCATTCAAGTGGGCGAAGCGGTGCTCACCACCGCCGGGCGGCTGCCCGCGAAGTACGTGATCCACGCGGCGGTGATGGGGGACGAGCCGGCGAGCTACGAGAGCGTGCGGCGGGCGACCGAGAGCGCCCTGAAGCTCGCGGCGGAAAAGGGCCTGAAAACGATCGCTTTCCCCCTGCTCGGCACCGGGGTCGGCGGGCTCGATAAGGAACGGGTGGCAAGGATCATGATCGAGGCGATCAAGGCCGCCCCCGACACCCTCGAGGTCACCCTCTACGGCTACACTCCCGAGGACGCCGAGATTCTCCGGCGGGCGCTATAGATGCGATTTCTCCGGTTTCAAAGCCGGGGTTTTCGAAATCTCAAGGAGGGCGTGCTCTTCCTTCCCCCCGGGCTCACCGCGGTGGTGGGGAAGAACGCCGCCGGCAAGACGAACCTGCTCGAGGCCCTCTACCTTGCCGCCGGGGGCGAGCTCCGGGGGGCGGGGCAGGACCGGGTCGCCTTTGGGGCGCGGGAGGCCTGGCTTTGGGCGGAGCTCGAGGGGGTGCTCGGGCACTACCGGCTGGAGCAGCGGATCGCCCCCGAGGGCCGGAGCCTCAGGCTGAACGGGGCGCCCGCGAGTTTCCGCGAGCTTTCCGGGATCCCCGGGGCGGTTTGGTTGCGGCCCGAGGACCTCGCGGTCGTAAAGGGGAGCCCGGAGGAAAGGCGGCGGTTTCTCGATACCTTAATCGCCCGGTTTTCGCCCCGCTACCGGGCGCTGCTTTCCGCCTACGAGCGGGCGGTGCGGCAGCGGAACGCGGCCCTGAAGGCGGGGGGCCGGGGGGTCGAGCCCTTTAGTGAGCGGGTTTCCGCCTATGGGGTGGAGATCCTCGAGCTCCGGCGGCGCATGGTCCGCCGGCTCGCCCCGATCGCGGCCGAGCTCTTCCGGGCGTTGGCCCTCGGGGTGCTCGAGCTCCGCCTCCTCGAGACCGCACCTCCCGAACGCCTTCGGGAAAAGCTCCGGGAACGCCTGCCGGAGGAGCTCGAGCGCGGGGTCACCCTCTCCGGGCCCCACCGGGACGACCTCGCCCTCACCCTGGACGGGCGCGACGCGGTCCGGTTCGCAAGCCGCGGCGAGGCCCGCACCATCGCGCTCGTCCTCCGGCTTGCCGAGCACCGGTTGCTCGAGCTCCACCACGGCGACCCCCCGGTGCTCCTGCTCGACGACGTGGTCGCCGAGCTCGACGAGGGTCGTCAGCGAGCGCTGCTTGGGTACGTGCGGGGAATCGAGCAGGCGGTGGTCACCGCCACCGAGGCCCCTGAGGGGGTGGACCGGGTGATCCGGATCGAGACCGGCGCCTGGGAGGTGGCCCGTGCGTAAGGGGCGCCCGGCGCCGCTGAAGGAGCTCCTCGGCGAGTTTTTGCGCAGGCCCGAGATCCGCCGGGGCCTCCTCGCCGGACGGGTGCTCGCGCTCTGGCCCAAGGTCGTCGGCCCCGAGCTCGCCCGGCTCACCCGGGCCGAGGGGTTTCGCCGGGGGGTGCTCCGGGTCGCGGTAAAGGACCACGTGCTCGCCCACCAGCTCGCCTACCAAAAGCCGAGCATCCTGGCCAAGTACGCCCACCAGCTCGGGGAGGGGGTGGTGCGGGAGGTGCGGTTTTCGGTGGGGCCGGTCTTAAGCGCTCCCCCGCCTCCCCCAAAAGAGGATCCCGGCCCGTTATCCCTCGGCCCCGAGGCCGAGGCCTGGCTCGTCGAGACCCTGCGCCCGCTGCCCGATCCCTTGAAACGCCCCGCGCTCGCCGCTGGACGGCGGGTGCTCGCAAGGCTCAAGGCCGCCCCCCGCTGTCCAGTCTGCGGCGGGCCGAGCGACCGGGCGGAAACGCCCTGCGCAAGTTGCCGGGTGCGCCTTGAGCTCCCCCTGGTCCGGGCCGAGGCCGAGCGCCTCCTTCGCGGGGAGGTTCCAAAGCTTGAAGGCGACCTCGCCGAGGCCGCGCGCTACCGGGCGCTCGGCGTGCTCGAGGCCGAGCTCAGGCGCCTCGCCGAAGCCGCGGTGGAGGAGGGATCGCGCATCCCCGAGCTCCTCGACCGGGCGCTCCTTTACCTCCGGTTGAAGACCGGCCGTGAGCCCCGCCCCGCCGATCTCGCCCTTCTCCCCCCGCGGGTGCGGAGCCTGCTCTCCGCCCGGCTTGGCCACCGGTCATAATGGGAACATGGCTAGCGGCGATAGCAAAATCAAAGCGGGCTACATCTGGATGAACGGCCGCTTCGTCCCTCAGGAGGAGGCCACCACCAGCGTCCTCTCCCACGCCTTGCACTACGGCACCAGCGTCTTCGAGGGCATCCGGGCCTACGAAACCGAGCGGGGTCCGGCGGTCTTCCGGCTCAAGGAGCACGTGGACCGGCTCTTCGCCTCGGCCAAGGCACTCCTCCTTGAGATTCCCTATTCCAAGGAGGAGATCGAGCAGGCGATCCTCGAGACCATCAAGAAAAACGGCTGGAAGTCCTGCTACATCCGGCCGCTCGCCTGGTTCGGCGACCACTCGCTGGGGGTGAACCCGCTCCCCAACAACCCCGCCGAGGTGATGATCGCCACCTGGGAGTGGGGGGCCTACCTCGGCGAGGAGGCGGTGCGCAAGGGGGCGCGGCTCATCACCAGCTCCTGGCGCCGCTTCCCCGGCGACGTGATGCCGGGCAAGGCCAAGATCGGCGGCAACTACGTGAACTCGGCCCTCGCCAAGATGGAGGCCCTGAAGGCCGGCGCCGACGAGGCGATCCTGCTCGACGCCCAAGGCTTCGTCGCCGAGGGTTCGGGGGAAAACCTCTTCTACGTCAAAGACGGCGTGATCTACGCCCTCGAGACCTCGGTCACCCTGCCCGGCATCACCCGGGACTCGGTGATCCGAATCGCCCGCGACCTCGGGTACCGGGTGGAGATCGCCCACCGCGTGACCCGGGACGTGCTCTACGCCGCCGACGAGGTCTTCATGACCGGCACCGCCGCCGAGGTGACCCCCGTCTCCTACATCGACCACCGCCCCATCGGCACCGGCCAGGCCGGCGAGATCACCATGCGGCTTCGCCAGGTCTACCTCGAGGCCGCCACCGGCAAGCGCCCGGAGTACGCCGACTGGCTGACCTACGTGGCCTGATCCCCGAACCCCGTAAGCCTTTCGCCCGGGCAAGCCGCCCGGGCGTTGCATTGCACCTCGGCCGAGATAGGAAAGGCCAGCGCGAACGGGACACGCGCATCTACAAGGGCTGCCTTTTTGAAATGGCTTGACATAAAGACTTTTTGCTATTC
>CAYYAB010000099.1:0-5856 GCA_964469895.1 uncultured bacterium
CGGAGGTGGGCCCGGACCCGGGCGAGTAGCTCTTCGATGGAAAAAGGCTTTACCAGGTAGTCGTCGGCCCCGGCGTCGAGGCCCTCGACCTTGTCCTCGACCCGGTCCTTGGCGGTGAGGATGATGATCGGCACGTTCGAGGTCTTGCGGATGATCTTGGCGACCTCGAGCCCATCCTTGGCCGGGAGCATCAGGTCGAGGATGACGAGATCCGGGTTTTTCTCGCGGAACTTGGAAAGCCCGGTGACGCCGTCGTAGGCGACCTCGGTGCGGTAGCCCTCGGCCTGGAGCTCGAGCTCAAGGAACCGGGCGATGTCCTTCTCGTCCTCGATGATCAGGATCAGGGGCGCTTCCATGCCTCAATCATATCACATGAGAATGTAAGTTTCTCATGTGAAAGTGTGGCGATGGTAGAATCCCCTGGAAAAGAAGGGATGTGAGCCCATGCCCAGACTCCGCACGCTGGCGGTCCACGCCGGCCAGCGGCCGGAACCCCACACGGGCGCCCTGGCGCAGCCGATCTTCCAGACCTCGACCTTCGTCTACGGCGACTTCGAGCGGGGCCGGCGGCTCTTTGCCGGCGAGGAAGCAGGCTACCTCTACACCCGGATCCAAAACCCCACCACCCGGGCCTTTGAGGAGAAGCTCGCGGCGCTCGAGGGCGGCGAGGACGCGGTGGCGTTTACGAGCGGGATGGCCGCGATCGCTGCGCTCGCCTTCACCCTCCTCAAGCCCGGCGACGAGCTCGTCTACCTCGGTCCCCTCTACGGCGGCACCGAGGGGTTTTTCTACGACACCCTCGCGCGTTTCGGGGTCCGGATCACCGACGCCACCGAACGCCCCCTGGCCGAGGCCCTCGGCCCCGACACCCGGCTGATCTACGTCGAGACCCCGGCGAACCCGACCCTCCGGGTCCACGACCTCGCCGAGGTCGCCCGCCTGGCCCGCGCGCGGGGGATCCGCTCGGTCGCGGACAACACCTTCGCCACCCCAGCGCTCACCCGGCCTTTGGAGCTTGGCATCGACCTCGTGGTCCACTCGGCCACCAAGTACCTATCGGGCCACGGCGACACCCTAGGGGGCGCGGTGGTGGGCCCGGCGGAGCTAGTCGGCGAGATCCGGGCCGAGGGGCTGAGGCACCTGGGAGGCGCCCAGAGCCCCTTCGACGCCTTTTTGCTCCTCCGCGGGATGAAGACCCTGGTGCTCCGCATGGAGGCCCACTCCGAGGGGGCGATGCGGGTGGCCCGCTTCCTCGAGGGGCACCCGGCGGTCCGGCGGGTCTACTACCCCGGCCTCGAAAGCCACCCGGGCCACGCGGTCGCCGCCCGCCAGATGCGAGCCTTTGGCGGCATGGTAACGCTGGAACTCGGGAGCGAGGCCGCTGCCCGGGCCTTCCTCGACGGGCTCCGCTACTTTGCCCAGGCGGTGAGCCTCGGGGACGTGGACTCGCTCGCCACCCACCCCTACTCCACCACCCACCAGCTCGTGCCCGAGGAAGTACGGCTCCGCCAGGGGGTCACGCCCGGCCTCGTGCGGCTTTCGGTGGGACTCGAGGACCCCGAGGACCTCATCGAGGACCTGGAGAGGGCCCTCGCCCGGGTGGCCGCCCTTGAGGCGGGCTAGTGCTCGCGCGGCGCTTTTTACACCACGGGGTTCGGCGGTTCTTTTCCGGCGAGCCCCGCGAGGAGGTTTTCGGCCACCATCCGGGCCATCCGCTCCCGGGTTCTTCTCCCCGCCGAGCCCACGTGCGGGGTGAGGACGACGTTTTCAAGACGGGCGAGGGGGTGGTCCGGGGGTAGGGGCTCGGGGTCGGTGACGTCGAGCCCGGCGGCGAAAAGGGGCCCCTCTTGGAGCGCCCGGACGAGCGCCTCGGTGTCCACCACCCGGCCCCGGGCGGTATTCACCAGCACCGAGCCTGGCTTCATGCGAAAGAGCCGCGCTTCGTCAAAAAGCCGCTCGGTCTCCGGGGTCAGGGGCACGTGCAGGCTCACGAAGTCGGCCTCGGGAAGCGCCTCGTCGAGCGCAACCCGGCGGGCACCGAGGGCGGCCTCGGCCTCGGGCTTTGGGACGCGGCTGGTATAGAGGATCTCCATGCCAAAGCCCCTGGCCCGCCGGGCGAAGGCCTGGCCGATCCGGCCAAAGCCCACCACCAACACCGTGGCCCCGTGGACCTCGGGGCCCAAAAACCCGGTGGGAAGCCAGCACCGCCAGCGCCCCTCGCGGACGAAGCGGTCGCCTTCCGCCACCCGCCGGGCGGCGGCGAGCA
This sequence comes from uncultured bacterium, assembly GCA_964469895.1. Lineage (GTDB taxonomy): Bacteria > Deinococcota > Deinococci > Deinococcales > Marinithermaceae > WFXV01. The sequence continues at coordinate 2,267 of CAYYAB010000099.1, forward strand.
GGAGGGCGAAGGCGAGGTCGGCGGTGGCCTCGGTGAGGACGCCGGGGGTGTTCGTCACCCGAATGCCGCGGGCTCGGGCCGCTTCGAGGTCGATGTTGTCCACCCCCACGGCGTACTGGGCGATCACCTTGAGGCCGGGGCCGGCGGCGTCCATGACCTCGGCGTCGATTTTGTCCTCGAGGGTGGTGATGAGCCCCTCGGCGCCGGCGACGAGGGCTAGGAGTTCTTTTCGCGGCGGGGGGCAGTCCCCTTCCCAGTAGCGGAGGGTGTGTCCGGCTTCTTCGATCTTTTGGAAGGCGTCGCCTGGGAGCCTTCGGGTTGCAACCACCTTTGCCATGGCTCGAGCATAGCCCGGATCGCCGCCGGGGGCGGGCGTTTTGCGAGGAGGCGTTGGAGGGTTTCCCGGCAGCGGGGGGCCTCCTCGAGACAGGCGAGCAGGCTCCTTCCCGCGAGGGCAAGCTCCTCGGCGAGCCGGGTGGGGCGGGGGTGGGGGAGGGGGAAGAGGCTTAGGGCCTCGGCCCACCGGCGGAGGCGGGCGTGGGTCTCGGGATCGGCTTCCAAGAGCCCCAGGGTCCAAAGGCCGTTCGCGATCAGCTCGTCCGCCCAGCGCGCGCCCGCCCGGAGGCCGCGCCCCGCCGCCAGCGCGTGGGCGTACTCGTGCCCGCTCGCCAGGTCCACGAGCTCAAGGAGAGGACCCGGCGGCCGCACCCCGGCCCCGGTGAAAGCCCCGAGGATCCGGAACCGGAGCCGCTCGGGCAGGTCCTTCGGGGCGAAGACCGCAAGCTCCCCCCGCACCCGGGCGGCGGGGTAACCGTAGGGGAGGGCGAGCCGGGCCCGCCAGTCGGCCTCGTTCAAGAGGTAGAGGGTGACCCGGGGCCATTCCCCGCCGAAGGCGTGCTGGATACCCTGCCGCAGGCGAAGCAGGTAGTCGCGGAGGTGCTTCGCCTTCAAAAGGGCGTCCCGGGAGGCGTAGGCGGGGAGCTCGGGGTGGGGAAGGAAGGCTAGGGCCATAGCACCCTTAAGGGAACCGCGCGAAAGCCCTCGAGCTCCCGGACCTCCTCGCCCGCGTGCACCAGGTAGCCGGCGGCGAGCCGCCCGCCAAGCCGTTCCCGGAGCCAGGGGAGGTCCCCGAGGTCCGCGGGGCGCGGGTTGGGCGTCGCCCGGATCCGAAAGGCAAGGAGGCGACCGTCGGGCCGTTCGAGCACGAGGTCCACCGTCCGCCCCTTGTAGGTGCGCAGGTGGTAGGGGGCGAATCCGGCGAAGTTCGCGTGGCGGAGGAGCTCGAGCAATGCGAAGGTGCGAAAGGCCCGCTCCCGCTCGCCGGCGTAGCGGGTTCCCGCCAGGTGGGCGACCAGGCCGCTATCGAAGAGCAAAAGCCGGGGTTGTTGCGCGAGTTTTCCGAGCTCCGGGGACCTGAAGGCCGGCAGCCTTCGGACCCACCCCCGGGCCTCGAGGCGCTCGAGGGTGGAGTGGATCCAGGCCAGGCTGTGGCCGAGGCGCTTCGCCCAGGCGGACTTGTTGAGCAGAGCGGGTCCTTCCTCGGCGAGGAGCGAAAGCAGCGGGCGTTCCCTCGCCGCTTCCGCGGGACGCGCCCGCCCGTCGGGGGTGGCGAGGTAGGACTCCCACCAGGCGTCGCGGTCCCTGCGCAGAAGATCCTTTAGCTCGGGTAGCCCTCCGGTGACGAAGGCCCGCTCCCAGCTTGCCGGGGGGCGGCCGGTCGGGGGGTCTTCCAGGGCTTTGAAGAGGTCGAAACAAGCCCCGCTTTGCTCGGCCTGGGTCAGGGGGTCGAGCGCAAGGACCTCGACGCGTTCGGGAGCGGAGGCGACCAGCCGGCCAAGCCCCCGGGGCTCGCCGGTGGCGGCGAGCAGGAAACTACCGGAAGGGAGCGTTTGGAGGCGGCGGCCGAGGGCGGCGAAGAGGGCGGGGATTCCCTCCACGCCGTCCAGCGCGGCGGGGAGGCGGAGCCCCTCGAGGAAGCGCTCGGCCCCACCCTTGGCCGCTTTCCGGGTTTCGGGATCCGCGAGGTCCCGATACCCCATGCCCCGCCGACGGGCGAGCCTTCGGACCAGGGCGCTCTTTCCCACCCGGCGGGGGCCTAAAAGCACCACCACCGGGCGCTTACCGAGTGCCCGCTCGAGCCGCTCCCGGAGGCAGCGGGGTTGCACGCCCTTATTCTAGGGCGCGTCAGATCACCTCGCGGAGGCCGAGCACCCGGCTTCGCCGCCTGAGCTCCCTTTTGAGCTCGGCGTGCTCGGGGAGTTTCAGGGTGGGGTCTTTTTCCAAGATCTCCTTGGCCACCCGGCGCGCGGCCTCGATGATCTCGGTGTCCTTCGCGAGTTCGCCGAGCTTGAGCTCGGGCATCCCGGACTGCCGCGTGCCGCGGAGCTCGCCGGGGCCCCGCAGCTTCAGGTCCATCTCGGCGACGTAGAAGCCGTCCGTGCTCTCCTCGAGCACCCGGAGCCGTGCCATCGTCTTCCTCGAGGCTTCGCCCGCGATCAGGACGCAGTACCCGGGGGCGCTCCCCCGGCCCACCCGGCCCCTCAGCTGGTGGAGCTGGGCGAGCCCGAAGCGCTCGGCGTTCTCCACGATCATCAGGGTGGCGTTCGGCACGTCCACCCCCACCTCGATCACCGTGGTGGAGACCAACAGGTCGAACGCCCCCTGGCGGAACGCCTCCATCACCGCGTCCTTCTCGGCCGGGCTCATGCGGCCGTGGAGGAGACCGATCTTGGCCTCGGGGAGCATCGCCGCCACCTCGTCCTTGAGCCGGGTCGCGGCCTTGACCTCGGCGAACTGCTCCGAGGCCGACTCCTCGATCATCGGAGCAACCACGTAGACCTGGTGCCCCTTTTGGATCTCCCCCCGGGCGAAGGCGTAGGCCTGCGGGCGGTGCTTTTGCGAGAGGACCTTGGTCTTGACCGGTTTGCGGCCAGGCGGGAGCTCGTCGAGGACGCTCGTCTCCAGGTCGCCGTAGAGGGTGAGGGCGAGGGAGCGGGGGATCGGGGTCGCGGTCATGACCAGCACGTCCGGTCGGCCCTGGAGGAGCGCCCGGCGCTGGAGGACGCCGAAGCGGTGTTCCTCGTCGATGACGGCGAGGCCCAGCTCCTTGAACCTCACCCCCTCTTGAATCAGCGCGTGGGTGCCCACCACCACGTCCACCTCGCCGGAGGCGATCCGCGCCTTGGCCCGGTTCTTCTCGCTTTCCTTCATGGAGCCGACGAGGAGCTCGAGGCGCACGCCGAGCGGCGCGAGGTAGCGGGTCAGGTTTTCGAAGTGCTGTTTGGCGAGGATCTCGGTGGGGGCCATGAGCGCCCCCTGGAGGCGGTTCTTTGCGGCGATGTAGAGCGCGAGCGCGGCCACCACCGTCTTCCCCGAGCCCACGTCGCCCATGAGGAGCCGGGCCATCTGGCGGTCGGATTGCATGTCGGAGAGGATCTCGTGGATCACCCGCTTTTGGGCTCGGGTGAGCTCGAAGGGGAGGCTTTTCAAAAACGCGTCGAGCCACTCCTCTTTCACCTCGAAGACGTGGCCCACGAGGGCGCTCTGCCCCGACTGGATCATGACCCGGAGTTCCAAAAAGAGGTACTCGT
>CAYYAB010000100.1:0-5846 GCA_964469895.1 uncultured bacterium
GCCACCGAGGAAGACATCCGGCGGCTCGTGCGGGAGGCGCTGGAGCACTACTTCTACGCGGTCTGCGTCAATCCGCGTTTCATCCCGCTGGTCATGGAGGAAAAGGGCGACGCGCCGCTTAAGGTGGCAGCGGTGGTGGGCTTTCCCCTGGGGGCGAACGCGAGCAGCATAAAGGCCACCGAGGCCGCCCTCGCGGTAGCCCAGGGGGCCGACGAGATCGACATGGTGATCCCCATCGGCGCCGCCCGGGCGGGCGAGTTCGAGGCGGTCTACGAGGACGTCAAAGCGGTGCGCGAGGCCGTGCCCGGCGCCCGGCTTAAGGTGATCCTGGAAACCGGCCTCCTCTCCGAGGAAGCGATCGAGGGCGCCGCCCGGGCCGCCCTCCGGGCCGGGGCCGACTGCCTTAAGACCTCCACCGGCTTCGGACCCCGGGGGGCAAGCCTCGAGGACGTCCGCCTGCTCCGGGCGATCGCCGGAGAGAAGGCCGGGGTCAAAGCCTCGGGCGGCATCCGCGACCGCAAGACCGCCTGGGCGATGATCGAGGCGGGGGCCACCCGGATCGGCACCTCCTCCGGGATCCAGCTGGTCCGCGAATGAAACCCCTGATCCTGGCCTCCAAAAGCCCCCGCCGCCAGGAGCTCCTTTCCCGGCTGGGCCTTGCCTTCGAGGTGCGCGCGCCCCGGGTGGCCGAGCCCCCGCCGGCGCCGCCCCCCGGCCGCTACGCCCTTTGGCTCGCGGAGCAAAAGGCCCGCTCCGTCTGGGAGGAAGGCCGCTTCGCGCTGGGGGCGGACACCGTGGTGGCGATCGGCGACCGGATCCTGGGCAAGCCCAAGGACCCCGAGGAAAACGCCCGCTACCTTAGGCTCCTTTCGGGCAGGACCCACACCGTCTACACCGCCGCCAGCGTGGTGGCCCCAGACGGCCAGGTCCGCTGGGTGCTCGCTGCTCCCCGGGTGCGCTTTCGCCGGCTTTCCGAGGAGGAGATCCGCTGGTACGCGGCCTCCGGGGAGGGGCTCGACAAGGCCGGGGGCTACGGCATCCAGGAGCGTGGCATGGCCCTCGTGGAACGGGTGGAGGGCGACTTCTACGCCGTCGTCGGACTGCCGGTGTCCGGAGTTTGGGAAGTTCTCAAGGAGCTCGGCTACCCTCTCCTTGAGGGGGTCTAGGTTTGGCTCGGGCGGTCTGGCTTTTGCTCCTCGGGCTTGGGGTGGTGCTCGCGGTGATGACCTCCCGCACCGCGCCGAGGGTAGCCCCTGAGGTGCTGGCCCGCACCGCCCCGATCCATGCCCTGGGCCAGCGCATCGGGCAAAACCTCCGGGCGGCGCTGGCCACGCTCGCCGACCGCCGGGACTGGCGAAGCGAGGCGCTCAGGCTCCAGGCCGAGAAGCAAGCGCTCGAGCAACGGATGATCCAGCTCGAGCTCGAAAACGCCCGCCTCCGCCGGGTGCTTAAAGTCCGCGAGACCCAGGCGCCGGCGGTGGTGGCGGTGGCGCCGGTGATCGCCGAGGACCCAAGCGGCCTCTTCCGCCGGCTCGTGCTCGGGCTGGGGGCCGAGGCCGGGCTCGAGCCCGGCATGCCGGTGACCAGCGCCGAGGGACTCGTGGGCGTGATCCTCGAGGTCACCCCAAAAACCGCGGTGGTCCGCACCCTGGTCGACCCCGAGAGCGCGGTGGGGGTGCGCCCCTTGGAGGCGCCGGGTCGCGGCATCGCCTACGGGCGCCCGCCGGATCGGCTCCGGGTGCGCTTTCCCCGGGAGGTCCGGGTCAAGGAGGGCGACCTGCTGGTCACCGGCGCGATCGGCGGCCTCTTCCCCGAGGGAATCCCGGTGGGCCGGGTGGTCCAGGTGGAACCGCCGGGCCCGGGCGAGCTTCTCTACTGGGCCTGGGCTCGGCCGGCGGTGCGGTTTTCCCTGCTCGAAGAGGTCGTGGTGCTGAGGAGGCTCTAGTGGCGGCAGCAGGGCTCTTTCTCCTTACCCTCTTTCTGGCCTCGCTTTTTTCCGGGCTTCTGCCCGATTCCTTGAGCCCTCCGGACCTTTGGTTCCTCTACGTCGCCGCCCTCACCCCCCGCCTCCGCCCCCCGCTCGCCCTTGCCCTCGCCTTCGGGGTGGGGCTCTTCGCCGACCTCGCCGGCGGGGGGTACCTGGGGCTCATGGCGGTAGGGCTCTTGATGGCCGCCTACGCCATCCTCGGGCTTTCCACCTGGCTCCACCCCGAGGAGCCCCTGGGCCGGGCGGCGATCCTCGCCGGCGCCTACCTCGCCAAGTGGTTCGGGGTTTTTTTGGTGGTCTACGTGCTCGGGCTCTTCCTCGTGGGACCCCTGGACTTTACCGGGGCAGTCCTGAGCGAGGCCCTTCTCACCGCCCTCCTCGCCCCCCTCTACCTCCGGCTCGCGGAAGCGATCCTCGGGGATTGGGACCATGCCGGATAGGCTCCGGCTCATGCTGATCCTGGTCTACCTCGGGCTCGGGCTGCTCGGGGCCCGGCTCTTTTGGCTCCAGGTCCTGGAGCACGACCGCTACGTCACCCTAAGCCGAGGCAACTACCTAAAGACCGAGACGATCCCCGCCCCCCGGGGCCGGATCCTCGACCGGAACGGGGTCGTCCTCGCCGACAACCGCGTCGCTTACGACCTGGTCTACACGGGCGGCGAGGTGCGGTTTTTGGAACGGATCCTCGATCTTCTGGACCTGGAAGCGCTTCCCGAACCGGAAGACGGACCGGTGGTGGTCGCGGCGAACCTGCCCGAAGACCTGGTGCCCACCCTGGCGGAACTCACCGCCGGCCAGAAAAACCTCAAGATCGTCGAGCGCATCGAGCGGTTTTACCCCCATCCCATCGCCGGCGCGGTGATCGGCTACGTGCAACGGGCGAGCAAGGAAGACCTAGCCCGGGGCTACGAGCCCGACGACCTGGTGGGCAAAGCCGGGCTCGAGGCCGCGCTGGAGGAAAGGCTCCGGGGGCGGCGGGGGCTCAAGCTGGTCGAGCGCGACGTGCGGGGCGCGGTCCTTCGCGAAAGGGTGCTCGTCCCCCCACGGCCGGGGGAGGACGTGCACCTCACCCTCGATTACCGGCTGCAAAAGGCGGCCGAGGCCGCGCTCGAAGCGGCGCTTAAGGACGTGAACGCCGGGCGCAAAAAACTCGGCCTGCCGCCGGAGGCGGTCCTACGGGGGGCGGCGATCGCGATCGACCCGAACACCGGCGCGGTGCTCGCCATGGCCAGCGCCCCCTACTTCGACCCCAACGTTTTCGTCCGCCGACCGGTGGAGGCCGAGCGGATCAAGGCCATCATCCAAAACCCGGCGAAGCCCCTTTTGAACCGGGCGGTGCAAGCCTACACCCCCGGCAGCACCTTCAAGCCGATCACCGCCTCCGCCCTTCTCGAGTCGGGGCTGGTCGCGCCGGGCAAGGTCTACCGCTGCACGCCGGCGATCCTCTACGGTGGCCAGGTGCGGCGGAACTGGTCCCCCCGCGACCTGGGGCCGATGACGGTGGAGGATGCCCTCGCCTGGTCCTGCAATACCTGGTTCTACCAGGCGGTGATCGACGCCGGGCCCCTAAGGGCGCTGTCCGCCATCGAGAAGCGGGCCCGCGCCTTTGGCCTGGGCCAGGCCACCGGGCTTGGGATCCGGGAAAAGACCGGGCTCGTGCCCAGCGAAGCCTGGAAGAAGAAGACCTATGGCGAGCCCTGGTACCCCGGCGAGACCCTCTCGGTGGCGATTGGGCAAGGGCCGGTTCTCGTCACCCCGGCCCAGCTCGCCCGTGCCTACGCCGGGCTTTTTACCGGCAAGCTGCCCACGCTCCACCTCGTCGCCCGTCCCCCCAAAACCCACCCGATCCCGGGCCGCTATTTCGGCGTGCTCCGCCGGGGGCTCAGAAAGACCGTGACCGAGGGGACCGCTCGCTTCCGCCTCAAGGACTTTCCCGTGCCCACCGCGGGCAAGACCGGCACCGCCGAGACCCCCGGCAAACGGGCCGGGTTCGAGCACGCCTGGTACGCGGGCTTTGGCCCCTGGCCGCCGGATGGGAAACACCCGCCTTTGGTGGTGGTCGCCTTCGTGGAAAACGGCGGCGAGGGAAGCCGGGCGGCGCTTCCGGTGGTCCAGCGGATCATGGCGGCGTTTTGGGGTATAACGGAGGCCGATGCGCGTCCGGGCAACCCTTAACGCGCTGGCGATCCGGCTCGAGGGGAACGAATCTCCGGAGGAGGTTCGAACAACCCTCGCCCAGCTTCCCGCCCGCCCCTTCGAGGTCGAGGTGGCGGACTTCGTCCCCGCCGAGGTGGTGGCCGCGGTGCTCGAGGCCGCCGAGGGGAGGAAGGTCGTCTTCCGCCCTCCCCGGGGCTACGAGGCACCCGCCCGCACCGAGGTGGTGCCCGAGACGGTGCGGGCCGGCCGCCGGGTGAGCGCGAGCGGGAGCGTGGTGGTGCTCGGCGACGTCAATCCCGGCGGCGAGGTGGTGGCCGGTGGGGACGTGATCGTGGTGGGCAAGCTCCGCGGCCTGGCCCACGCCGGCGCCGGCGGGAACCGCGAGGCCGCGATCTGGGCGCTTAAGATCGAGGCCAAGCAGCTAAGGATCGCGGACCTCGTCGCCCGGGCGCCGGAGGAGGGGTTTTCTGGCAAGGGCCCGGAGCGGGCGGTGGTTAAGGAAGGGCGGATTGTGCTCGAGCCCTGGGGGAAGGGACCTCGCTAGCGTTCGGAGAACCGTAGACCGGCGTCCAGCTCGTCGAGGATCGTTTCGAGTCGGTACAAGGGGAAACGCGCATCCCCCAAGCTAAGCGCGTGGCCGCCCGGCTTGAGGCGCATCACCATCCGCGCCCGGCGCACCGCCTCAGGGGAGAGGCGAACTCCCTCGTGCACTAGGAGCAGATCCACCCTTCCCGCCTCTAGCAGGGACTCGGCGAAGGCCCGGCCTTCCTCACCCACCCCCTCGCGGACGAAGAGCACCACCGTATCGCCGGGATAGCGAAAAAGCCAAACGCCCTCCGGCAGGCCGAGGTAGACGGCCCGGCTGTCCTCAACCCGGACCTCGACCCGCTCCCGGCCCTCCCCGTACACGCACCGATACTCCCTCGACTCGGCGCGGTACGAAAGGCCGAGCCCCGAGTCCCGATAGATCCCCACCGGCGTCCAGAGCGTACGGATGGGCGTGCAATCCACGGGAATCGAAAAAGCCGGTGCGGATGCCAGCGCGCCGAGGAGGACCGCACCCCAAAGCGCTCCCAACCGCATGCGCATTTTTATCCCCCACAGTACCCGGAAGGCGGGTCCCCGGGCGTCAAGTACACCCGTGAGCCGACCCGCATGATGCAAACACCACAGCAGCCGTTGAATGTCGCCCGGGTCTCAACCTCGCTGTAGTCGCGGATCCAACGACCCTGGTCGTCGTACTCGCTGCCCGTGCGAACCAGTTCCATCCGGACTCGCAGTAGCCCGAGACGTAAGTGCAAACGCTCCCGGCATTTGAACCATGCCAGGGGCTGCACACCGTGTAGTTGGCGAAGCCGTAGGAAAACGCGCTAAGGATGCCGATCAGGCCAATAAGCAAAGTGAGCCGCTCCCAAGCCTTAACATACCCAACACCCCCTTGTTGAGGGACTCATTCTAACATGGAAGCGGCTGGGCGTCAAACAAAAAACCGGTCACCCCCTGCCAGGGGGCGCAACACGCCGTCCGGCGGCCTACTTCTTCTTCCGCGGCCGGTACTTGCCGTAGGTCCCGCGCCAGAGCTTGCCGCGCCTCGTCCTGCGGTCGCCCTTGCCCATCACTCGCCTCCCTAGGCCTTGAGGCTCCCGAGGAGCTTATGGAGCTTTTGCATCAGCCGCGACTTCTTCCGCGCGGCCGCCCGCCA
>CAYYAB010000101.1:0-5783 GCA_964469895.1 uncultured bacterium
GGAGGTGGACGACGCCCTCGGCCTCGGCGTAGATCTCCTCCTCGGGGTCGATGGCGCCCACCAGCTTCTCGCCCTTTTCCACCCGGGCGCCTTCGGGCACGAGGACGTGCATGTGGGGGTCCACCTCGTAGACGACCTCGCGCTTGGTGACCACGGTCATCGAGAGGTGGACGATCCCGTCCTCGGCCTCGGCCTCGAGCTCGGGGATCTCGACGCCCGCAGGCACCCGGAGCTCGCCCACCAGCTCCATGAGCTCCTGGCCGGCCTCCAAAAGCTCGCCCTCGCCGACCTTGAGCTCGGCCCCCTCAGGCGCGAGGTAGACCGCCTTCACCTCGTCCTTCTCGGGGTCCTTGATCCAGAGCACCGCCCCCTCGCCGAAGCGCCTGATCTCCACCACGCCGCCTTCCTCGGCGGTGACGACGAAGGGCGCCTCGAGCTCGGCCAGGGTCTCGCCGCTCTTATAACCTTCGGCCTCGACCCAGGCGTCCTCGGGAAGCACCAGGTGGGCGCGGTCTTTTTCGAGGTACTCGACGACGAGCTTCCGGGGGAAGCGGTAAAACGCCACCCCGTCCATCTTGGAGCGGATCCCGGGGGCGAGGTCCTGGCCCTTGGTGACGTAGGCCCCGTCCGGGACCAGGGCGTCCACCCCCTTCGGGATCGAGTAGGTCTCCTGGCGGCCGTATTTCAGTTCGCGGTACTCCTCGTCGGAGAGGAGCTGGCCGCGCTTGACCGGCTCGCCCTCGAGCATCGCCCCCTTGGGGTCGATCACGATGTACTTGGCGAAGTAGAGGACCTGCTCGAGCTCGGTGGCGGTGAGGTCGAGCAGCGTGCCCACCTTGCTGGGCACGTCCTTCACGTACCAGATGTGGGCCGCCGGGGTGGCGAGCTCGATATGGCCCATGCGGTAGCGGCGAACGATCGACTTGGTGACCTCGACGCCGCAACGCTCGCAGACCTTGCCCTCAAAGCGCTGCCGCTTGTACTTGCCGCAGGCGCACTCGTAGTCCTTGACCGGACCGAAGATGCGCTCGTCGAAAAGCCCGTCCCGCTCGGGCTTTAGGGTGCGGTAGTTGATGGTCTCGGGTTTCTCGACCTCGCCGTAGGACCACTTGCGGATCTTCTCGGGGCTCGCGAGGGCGATCCGTACCTTTCTGACTTCCCGCTTCATGCTCTCCCCTTACGAACGCTTCGAGGCCAGGCCCTCGAAGATGTCGATCGGGCGGTCGTTCTCGTCGAGGGTCTCGACGTCGAGGCCCAGCGCCTGGAGCTCCTTGACCAGGACCCGGAAGGACTCGGGCACGCTCGGGGTGGGGATGTCCTCGCCCTTGACGATCGCCTCGTAGGCGGCGTTCCGGCCCTCGATGTCGTCGGACTTGATGGTCAGCATCTCCTGCAGGGTGTGGGCGGCGCCGTAGGCCTCGAGCGCCCACACCTCCATCTCGCCGAAGCGCTGACCGCCGAACTGGGCCTTACCCCCGAGCGGCTGCTGGGTGATCAGCGAGTAGGGGCCGGTGGAGCGGGCGTGCATCTTGTCCTCGACCATGTGGTAGAGCTTCATCACGTACATCAGCCCGACCACGATCGGCCCCTCGATGGGCTCGCCGGTGCGGCCGTCGTAGAGGACCATCTTGCCCTGCTTGAAAAGGTCTTTAAGCTGCTCCCTGGGCGGCTTCCCCGGGTCCACCAGGCCGAGCTTGGCCGCCCGCTCCAGGACCTCGAGCTCGCGCTTGTCGATGCCCTGGCCCATCTTCTCGCGCTCGGCCCAGCGCTTTTCGAAGGCCTCGTCCAAAAGCGCCTTGATCTCCTCCTCCTTGGCGCCGTCGAAGATCGGGCTCACGAACCGCATCTTGAGCTCGTGGGCGGCAAGGCCCAGGTGGGTCTCGAGGATCTGCCCCAGGTTCATCCGGCTGGGCACGCCAAGGGGGTTGAAGACGATGTCCACCGGGGTGCCGTCGGGGAGGTGGGGCATGTCCTCGGGCGGCAGGATCTTCGCCACCACGCCCTTGTTCCCGTGGCGGTTCGCGAGCTTGTCGCCCACCTGGATCTTGCGCTTTTGCGCCACGTAGACCCGGACCATCTCGATCACGCCGGGTTTGAGCTCGACCCCGGGGTCGCCGCGGCGGAGGCGCACGGTCCGGAGCACGATCCCGCCCTCGCCCGGGGGCACCCGGAGCGAGGTGTCTTTGACGTCCCGGGCCTTCTCGCCGAAGATCGAGCGCAAAAGCCGCTCCTCGGGGCTCGGCTCGGTCTCGCCCTTAAAGCTCGTGCGCCCCACCAGGATGTCGCCCGGCTTGACCTCGGCGCCGATGCGCACGATCCCGTCCTCGTCGAGGTCCCTGAGCGCCGATTCCGAGAGGTTCGGAATGTCGCGGGTGATCTTCTCGGGGCCGAGCTTGGTCTGCCGGGCCTCGATCTCGTAGCGCTCGATGTGGATCGAGGTGTAGAAGTCGCGGCGGATGAGGTCTTCGTTGATGATGATCGCGTCCTCGAAGTTGTAGCCGTCGAAGGGCATGATCGCGACCAGGACGTTCTGCCCGAGCGCGAGCTTGCCCTCCTCGGCGGCGGGACCGTCGGCGAGCAGGTCGCCCTTTTTCACCTTCTGGCCCACCCGGACCCGGGGACGCTGGTCGAAGGTGGTGCCCTGGTTGGAGCGCACGAAGCGGCGGAGCTCGTAGGTATGCACGTTGCCGTTTTCCGCCACCACCTCGATGCGGTCGCCGTCCACGTAGCGGACCTCGCCGTCGGTGTCGGAGTAGACGCTTGAGAGCGAGTCCCGGATCACCCGGTCCTCGATGCCGGTGCCTACCACCGGCGCCTGGGCGCGAATGAGCGGCACCGCCTGGGCCTGCATGTTCGAGCCCATGAGGGCCCGGTTGGCGTCGTCGTGCTCGAGGAAGGGGATGAGGTTCGTGTTCAGGGAGAAGACCTGCTTGGGGGAGACGTCCATGAACTCGACTTCCTCGGGGCGCACCACCACCGGGTCCCCCTTCCGCCGGGCCACCACCCGCTCGGTCATGATCCGGCCGTTCTCGTCGAGCGGGGTGTTGGCCTGGGCGATGGTGTACCGATCCTCCTCGTCCGCGGTCATGTAGACCACGTCCTTGGGATCCGAGCTCACCACCCCGTCCTTCACCCGGCGGTAGGGGGTCATGATGAAGCCGAGCTCGTTGATCCGCCCGTAGGCGGCGAGCGAGTTGATCAGGCCGATGTTCGCGCCTTCCGGGGTCTCGATCGGGCAGATCCGGCCGTAGTGGGTGCGGTGCACGTCGCGGACGTCGAAGCCCGCCCGCTCCCGGGTGAGCCCGCCCGGGCCCAGGGCCGAGATCCGGCGCTTGTGGCGGATCTCGGAGAGCGGGTTGGTCTGGTCCTTGAACTGGGAGATCTGGCTGCGCCCGAAGAACTCGCGGATCGCCGCCACCAGCGGGCGGTTGTTGATGAGCTTGGCGGGGGTGGCGGTCTCCGGGGCACCGATCAGCATCCGCTCGCGCACCCCCCGGGCCATCCGGCCGAGACCCACGCGGAACTGGTCGGCGAGGAGCTCGCCCACGGTGCGGATGCGGCGGTTGCCCAGGTGGTCGATGTCGTCGACCTCGTAGCCCTCGAGCCCGGCGAAGAGCCCGAGCAGGTAGGAAAGCGTGGGCAGGAGCGCCTGGTCCTTGAAGACCCCCTTCTTCTCGTCGAAGACGAGGAGGGTGCGGGTCTTCATCTTGATGCCGAGCTTCTTCTCGACCTTGTAGCGCCCGGGCTCGCCGAGGTCGTAGCGGCGAGGATCGGCGAGGAGGGAGTAGAGGTAGTTGATCGCCTTGTCGCGCTTGGGGGGATCGCCGGGGCGGAGGATGGTGAAGAGCTTAAGGAGGGCCTTTTCCGGCGGGAGCTCGAGCGCCTTGACCTTCTCCCGGCCCTGGTCCACCTCGGCCTCGAAGATCCCCTTGGCCACCTCGCCGTACTTCTTGAAAGCGCGTTTTAGGGCCTTTTCGTCGTAGCCGAGCACCCGGAGGAGCAGGGCCACCGGGAACTTGCGCTTGTTGACCCGCATGATGAGGACGCCCTGGTTGTCGAACTCGAGATCGATCCAGGGGCCCCTTTTCGGCAGGGGGATGATCGAGGCGACGAAGCGGCCCGGGTGGCTTTCGTCCTCGGTGAAGTAGACCCCGGGGGAGCGGTGGATCTGGCTGATCACCACCCGCTCGACCCCGTTGATGATGAAGGAGCCGTCCGGGGTCATGAGCGGGAGGTCGCCGAGGAAGACCTCGTCCTCCTTGATCAGCCCGGTGTCCTTGTGGATGAGCTGGAGCTTGGCGTAGAGGGGGATCTGGTAGGTGAGGTCTTTTTCCCGGCACTCCTCGGGCCCGAACTTCGGCCCCCCGAGCCGGTACTCGAGGAAGTCGAGGACCATGCCCCCCTCTTCAATGGGAAAGACCTCCTTGAAGGCCGCTTGAATGCCGACGTCCTCCCGCTCCGAAGGCGGTACCGCGTCGAGCTCGGGGGCCTTCCCCTCCTCGCGGACGCGGGGATGGAGGTCTCGGATTTGCAAAGCCTTTTTGAAAGACTCGACCTGGATCTGGACCAGCGGAGGCAAAGGGATAACCTCGCGGATCCGTCCAAACCGCTTTTCCTTTTCCATGCTCACCCCTTTTCGGGAAGGGCGGGGGCCGGGCCTAGCCCCCTAGGCCCGGACACCCCGAAAAACGCACACCCGGTGGGACGGCAGGGGCACCACCTGCCGAAGCGCTACTTCAGCTCGACCTCGGCGCCGAGCTCTTCGAGCTTCTTCTTGATCTGCTCGGCCTCTTCCTTGCTGACGCCTTCCTTGACGACGCCGCCCTTCTCCACCAGGTCCTTGGCCTCCTTGAGGCCGAGCCCGGTAATCGCGCGGACCTCCTTGATGACCTGGAGCTTCTGGCCGCCGGGCGACTTCAGCACCACGTCGAACTCGGTCTTCTCCTCTGCCTTGGCTTCCTCGGCGGCGGCGCCGGGGACGGCGGCGACCGCCACCGGGGCGGCGGCCTCCACGCCCCACTCGTCCTTGATACGGTCGATCAGCGCCTTGAGCTCGAGCACCGTCGCCTGGTTGAGCTGCTCCATGATCGCGTCGATATCCAAAGCCATCTCTGACCCCTCCTCCGACTAGGCGGCTTCCTTCTCGACCTTGGCCTCCAAGAGGCCGACGAGCTCGCGCTGCGCGCCGCCAAGAACGCCCACGAGCTCCATGAGGGGCGCACTCATGACGCCCACCAGTTCGGCCCGGAGTTCGTCCAGGCTCTTCATCTTGGCCAGGGACTCGACCTCTTCCGCGGTGAGCACCTGGCCCTGAAGCAATCCGGCCTTGACCTTGGGGATCTCCTTGCCGGTCTCCTCGGCGAACTTGACCAGGACCTTGGCCGCGGCCACCGGATCCTCGAAGAAGACGAGGGCCGAAGGCCCTTTCAGGTGCTCCTCAATCGAGGCCTGCCCAAGCTCCTCCATGGCGATCCGGATCAGGGTGTTCTTGGCCACGAAAAGCCGGGCTCGCTGCTCGCGGAGCTGCCGGCGAAGCTCGTAGTCCTCGGCCGCGGTCAGCCCCTGGTAGTTCACCAGGAAGAACGACCCCCCGGTGGCCTCGAGGGCGCTTTTGATCTCGCCCAGGAGACGAACGTTTCTCGGGTTGGGCACGTCTTCCTTCCTCTCCGGGGTGGGGGCACCCCCAGGGTCTCGGTCCTCGATGCGCTTTCCCCCTCGAAGCGCCTCGGCGGGATCTTTAAGGCGTTCTGCCCCCCGCTGTCTTGGGCCGCTTGGCGCGGAAC
>CAYYAB010000102.1:0-5754 GCA_964469895.1 uncultured bacterium
AGTCCATCACCACCACCCGCTTGCCGCCGGTGCGGAGGGTGGGGAAGGCGTAGGGGACCGGGGTGGTGACCTCGGGGGTCATGTCGCGGCCGTCGATATCGGGCCAGGCCCGGGCCTCGGCGGCAAGCAGGGCGAGCTCGTCCTCGGTGAAGGGCTCCGTCGGGGCTTTGCCCAGGGCGGAGGCGTGCACGATCACGCCCTTCAAGACCCCGCCCTCGCGGATCTTGCGGACGAGCTTCCGGGTATCGATCCCCTCGATCGCCACCACCTTGTGCTGGCGCATGAAGTCCTCGAGGGTCTCCTGGGCCCGGGGGTTCGAGGCCACGCGGGAGAACTCCCGGGCGACGAAGCCGCGGACCCAGGGGCGGTTCGACTGCATGTCGTAGACGTTGACCCCGTAGTTGCCGATGTGGGGGTAGGTCATCACCACGATCTGGCCGTGGTAGCTGGGGTCGGTCATGATCTCCTGGTAGCCGGTCATGGCGGTGTTGAAGACCACCTCGCCCAGGGTCTTGCCCCGGTGACCGAAGGCGAAGCCCCGGTAGACCTCGCCGTCTTCCAGCACCAAAACCGCCCGCTCGCGATCAAGCATCCCTCTCCTCCAGCACCTTAAGGACCGGGACCTCGGGGCAGTTGTCTTGGAAGGGGCAGTCCCGGCACTCGAACCAGACCTTCCGGGGAAACGCCTCGGGCTCGGTGACCCGGTAGCCGAGGCGGGTGAAGAACTCCTCCTGGATGGTGAAGGCGAAGACCTTGGGGATCCCAAGCGCCCGGGCCTCGGCCTCGGCAGCCCCCACCAGGACCCGGCCGAGCCCCTCCCCCTGGCGCTCGGGGTGGACCGCCAGCGAGCGGATCTCGGCGAGGTCGGCCCAGAGGATGTGGAGGGCCACCGAGCCGAGGAGCACGCCGTCCTCGTCCTCGATCACGTGGAAGTCGCGGAGGTTTTCGTAGAGCTGGCCCTTGGAACGCACCAGCATGAAGGACTCCCGGGCCCAGTACTTGATCAGGTCGTGGATCTGGTCCACGTCGCCGACTTTGGCCTTGCGCACCCGCCAGCGCGCGTCGCGCCGGATTTTGGGCAGTTCGACGGGCTTGAGCTCGAGCTTCATGAGAGGCCTCACCCGCTCGCTCATGCCTCCTCCTCCACAAGGCGCGCCCGGGCTTCCTCGAGCTGACGGCGCACGGCCTCGGGGGCGGTGCCGCCGTAGGAGGTCCGGGCGTGGATCGCCTCCTCAAGCCGCAGGAGCCGAAGGGCGTCCTCCTCAAAAAGCGGGGAAAACGTCTGGAGCTCTTCAAGGCTGAGATCCTCGAGCTCCCGCCCCTCCCCGGCAAGCTTTTTCACCAGGGCCCCGACGACCCGGTGGGCCTCCCGGAAGGGAAGCCCCTTCTTCGCCAGATAATCGGCGAGGTCGGTGGCGAGCGCGTACCCCCCCTTCGCCGCCCGGGCCATGACCCCGGGATTCCACTCGAGCTCGGGGAGCATCCGGGCAAGCAGCCGGACCGAGGGAAGCACCTGGTCAAAGGCATCGAAAAGCGGTTCCTTATCTTCCTGGAGGTCCTTGTTGTAGGCAAGCGGCAGACCCTTCACCACCGTGTACAGGGCCACGAAGCTCCCCAGCACCCGCCCCGCCTTGGCCCGGACGAGCTCGGGGATGTCGGGGTTTTTCTTCTGGGGCATGATCGAGCTCCCGGTGGCGAAGGCGTCGGGCAGCTCCACAAAGCCGAACTCGAAGGAGGAATAGAGGATGAGCTCCTCCGCGAGCCGCGAGAGCGTCGCCTGCAAAATGGCGAGCGCCGCCAGCGTCTCGAGCACGAAATCCCGGCTCGCCACCGCGTCCAGGGAGTTGGGCATCGGGCGGAAAAACCCAAGCTCCCTCGCGGTCATGAAACGATCCACGGGAAACGAGGTCCCGGCGAGCGCCGCCGCTCCGAGCGGGGACTCGTCGAGCCGCCGCCTTGCATCCATAAGCCGACCCTGGTCGCGGGTGAACATCCAGTAGTAGGCCAGGAACCAGTGGGCGAGCAGGATAGGCTGGGCCCTTTGCAGGTGGGTGTAGCCGGGGAGCACGGTGCCGGCTTCCAGGTGGCGCTCGGCCTCCTCGACCAAAACCTGGCGCAGTTTACGGAGCTCGCCAACCAGCTCTTGAAGGGCCCGCTTGGTCCAAAGCCGGAGATCGGTCGCCACCTGGTCGTTCCGGCTCCGGGCGGTGTGAAGCTTCTTGCCCACCGCTCCCACGAGCTCGGCGAGACGGGCCTCGAGGTTCATGTGCACGTCCTCGTGCTCCTCCCGCCAGGGGAACCGGCCCTCCTCGATCTCGCGCTCGATCTGGTCGAGGCCCTCGAGGATCCGCGCCACCTCCTCCGGCTTCAAGATGCCCACCCGGCCGAGCATCCGGACGTGGGCCCGGGAGTTCGCGAGGTCCTCCCGCCAGAGCCGGCGGTCGAAGGCGAGCGAGCTGTTGAAGGCCTGGGCCAGGGCGTCGGTCTCTTCGGAAAAACGCCCGCCCCAGAGCTTTTTCGCTTCCTTCATCCCCTCCCCAGTACCCGCGCGCGCACTTTTAGCCTCAGGGCGTTGATCTTGATGAAGCCCTCGGCGTCCTTTTGGTCGTAGTCTCCTTCCTCATCGAAGGAGACGAGCCGCTGGTCGTAGAGCGAGACCGGGCTCTTGCGACCGGCGACGATGACGTTCCCCTTATAGAGTTTGAGCCGGGCGGTGCCGGTGACGTCTTGGGCGATGGCGTCAAAGAGCGCCTGGAGCTTTTCGCGCTCGGGGGCGTACCAGTAGCCGTAGTAGACGAGCTCGGCGTACCGGGGAGCAAGCTGATCCCGGAGGTGGAGGGCCTCGCGGTCCAGGGTCAAGGACTCCACCGCCCGCCGGGCGTGGTAGAGGAGTGTGCCCCCCGGGGTCTCGTAAACGCCCCGGGACTTCATGCCCACGTAGCGGTTTTCGACGAGGTCCACCCGCCCCACCCCGTGGCGACCGGCGATCTCGTTCAAACGGGCGAGCAGCGCCGCCGGCCCGAGCCGCTCGCCGTTCACCGCCACCGGGTCGCCGCGCTCGAAGGTGATCTCCACGTACTCGGGTTCGTCCGGCGCGGCCTCGGGGTTTTGGGTAAGGCGGAACATGTCCGCAGGGGGCTCGGCCCAGGGGTCCTCCAGGATGCCGCCCTCGTAGGAGATGTGCAGGAGGTTCGCGTCCATGGAGTAGGGCTTTTCCTGGGTCACCGGTACCGGAATCCCGTGGCGACTTGCGTAGGCCACCAGATCAGGCCGCCCTTTCATCTCCCACTCCCGCCAGGGCACGATGACCTTGAGGTCGGGGTTCAGGGCGTAGGCGGTGAGCTCGAAGCGGACCTGGTCGTTCCCCTTGCCGGTAGCCCCGTGGGCGACCGCCTGGGCTCCCTCCTCCTCGGCGATCTTCACCATGTATTTGGCGATGAGCGGCCGGGCGATGGCGGTGCCGAGGAGGTAGTAGCCCTCGTAGAGGGGCGCCGCCCGCATCATGGGGAAGACGAAGTCCCGGACGAACTCCTCTTTGAGGTCCAGGGCATAGGCTTTTTTCGCGCCGGTCTTGAGCGCCTTTTCCCGGGCCTCCTCGACCTCCTCCCCTTGCCCGATGTCGGCGGTGAAGGCGATGACCTCGGCGTCGTAACGCTCGATCAGCCAGCGCAGGATCACGCTGGTGTCGAGCCCCCCGGAGTAAGCGAGCACGATCTTCATCTGCACAAATATACAAGCTCGCGAAAAGGGCAAAAAGGCAAGGAGCAGGCCGCGCGGCCTGCTCCTTCGCAAACGTAGGCGTTAGAGGCTCCGCTTGAGCAGGTCGAGGTGCTCGTGGGTGATGGGAAGCACCCGGACGGGCTCGGCCTTCAAGCCCTCCTCGTCGAAGTAGACGTCGTTGAATAGGAAGAGCCCGCGCTCGAGGTCGAAAGTGAAGGTGCTCATGGGAAGCTCCTCGAAGTAAGCCTTAAGCTCCCCATCCGCGGCAAGGGCCTCCTTTACGAAGCCGGGCACCCAGATGCGCACGTGGAAGAAGACTTCCCCCTCAAAACCCTTCTCCTTGATGGCCTTGAGGGCGGCCTCGGTCAGCGGCTTGTTGACCTCCGGACCGGCCTCGCCGCCAAAGGCGAGGAAGAGGACGTCCACGTCCTTCAAGGCCTCGATCGCGGCGGGCACGTCCTCGGGCTTTTCCGCAAGGGCGGTCTTGACCTGGGCCAGGCCGCCCTTCTCGGCGAGGTAAGCCGCCTCGAGGGCGCCGGTGAGGCTCGCGCAAATGAAGGTCTTGTTAGTCAGAATCCCAAGGCTCGCCTCGGGCAAATCCTGGGCCAAAGCCTGGCCTACCACCCGACCGGTGAGCGCCCTAAGCGTAAACTGCTCGGCCAACGTGAGTTTCGCCATATCAAACCCTCCCGCGGGTATCCTATATACCCCTATCGGGTTTGTCAAGTTTCGGGCCGGACCTCGACCCGATCACCAGCAACTCGGATCCGCACCGGGAGGAACTTGGGAATCAGCCAGGCCTGGGTTTCCAGATGACGGGTCACCTCCTCCACCCGAAAGAGGCTCGGACCCGGCGCGAGGGCCAGGGGCAGGAGCAGTTGATCGGCGAGGTGGGCCTCCACGGGGGCGCCTCGCTTTAGAAAACGGAGGGCACGGCGGGCCGCCTCCTCCCCCACCCGCTCCGAGGGCTTGCCCGGGGCCCCGAGCGCGGTGAAGGCGGCGGGCCCGGGCGTGCCCAAAAGACCGACGAAGCCGTAGGCGCCGGGGACAAGGCCCTCCGGGTGAAGGACTTCAACCCCGGGCTCGATTCCCGCATCCGCGAACCTCCTCGCGGCGCTTTTTGCGATCCGCTCGGCGATGTGGGCGGGGAGCCGGACGGAAACGCCCCTGACCTGTACCGACTCGAGTAAAAAGAGATCGAGCGCCTGCAGGGGCCGCAGCCCTTTGGCGGGGAAAACCCGGGCCCGGAAACGCCCCCCGCCCCGGGGGTAGAAGCCGGGGCGCTCGAGCTCAATCCGAAACCCCACCCCGAGCCGGGCCATCCAGGGGCGGTACGCGAAATCGAGGTCATCGAAGCTCGGGCTTTTGGGTACGTGGGTTCCCCCCTCGAACACGAGCTCGCTCTCCCCTTCCCCCTTCAAGGCAAGCGGCAAAAGTACCGTCTGAAACACCAAGGTGGCGGCCCCCGCGGTGCCGACCGCGAAATGAAACCGACCCGCCTGGACCTCCCGAGGGAAGAAATAGAGCTCCTTTGAGCCCAGCCGGTCGCCCCGAACCTCGGCCCGGCTAAGGGCGGCCGCCGCCCGCACCGCCGCCAGGTGCTGGGGCCTGAGCCCCGGGTTTTTTCTCTTCGCGCGAATATTCAAAAGCCGAAAGGGATTCCCGGTCAGTAAGGAAAGCGTAAGGGCCGAGCGGAGGATCTGCCCCCCGCCCTCGCCGTAAGACCCGTCCAGCTCGATCACGCGGGGTAATAGGCTTCGATCCGCTCGGCGGCCTCCAGGTCCTTTTCGGTGATTCCGCCGGCGGAGTGGGTCACGTACGCGACCCGCACCTGTTTCCAGAGGATCGCGAGCTCGTCGGGATGGTGATCGTGCCTTTCCGCATCGAGCGCGACTCGGACCGCAAACGCCACCCCCTCGGCGTAGCTTGAAAAGGAAAATCGGCGCACGATCCGCCCATCCTCGACCGCCCACCCAGGGTGCGCGGCGAGCCAATCTCCGAGCCGAGTCTCGTCCATGGCTCGAGCATAGCGCT
>CAYYAB010000103.1:0-5577 GCA_964469895.1 uncultured bacterium
CCGAGGGCGCCGACGTCTTCGCCTTCACCGAGGACAGCCCCACGGTGGTCCAGGTGGCGGCGGAGAAGGGCTTTCCCTCGTTCTCCCACTACTCGCCGATGCTCAAGTTCGCCCCCGACTACGTGGTAAGCGGGCAGCTGGTGCACTGGGGTACGATCTACAAGGACTTTTTGGCCAAGGTCTACGCCGGGCTCTACACCCCCAAAAACCTCGAGGACGTCGACTACTGGTGGCTCTTGCCCCAGGGGGCGGTGGAGCTTGGGGCCGACTTCGGCGTGCCCATCAATCCCAAGTTCGCCGGACGGCTCAAGGCCAAGCAGGTGGACCACCCGATCTTCGGAAAGATCAGCGTCTACGATCTGGTGATGAAGCTCCACGGGCTGATGAAGGACGTCGAGCTCGCCTTCGACCCCTTCCAGGGGCCGATCCGGGACCGGAAGGGCGTGCTCCGGGTGCCCGCGGGGCTTAGGCTCACCAAGCACCAGCTCGAGACCATGGAGTGGGCGGTCGAGGGGGTCGTGGGTCCCTGGCCGAACGAGCCCAAGTAGCCCAGTAGCCCGAAGCTTAACCGGGCCGGGGGCGCGCCCCCGGCCTTTTCTTGCGCTCGGGGTAGGCTTGGGGAAGATGGAGCGCGGGGGGAAGGGTTTTCAAGGGGGATTCCCGTCCGGGCGCAGGCTCCGGATTCTGGTGCTTTGCACCCACAACTCGGCCCGCAGCCAGATGATGGAGGGCTGGCTCCGGCGCCACCTGGCTGAGGCCGGCCTCGCGGCCGAGGTTTTTTCGGCAGGGACCGAGAAGACCCGCCTCAAACCCGAAGCGGTCGCGGTTATGGCTGAGGTAGGGGTGGACCTCTCGGGGCAGTTTTCGAAGACGCTTTTGGAGGTGCCGGATCCCTGGAACTTCGACCTGGTGCTCACCGTTTGTGACGCGGCCGCCGAAGCGTGCCCCGCTTACCCCGCGAGAACTCACCGGCTTCACGTGGGGTTTCCCGATCCCACCGGCCGTTCCCTTGAAGAGTGGCGGCGGGTGCGGGACGCTCTCGGGCGGGCGAGCCGGGCGCTGGTGGCGGCGCTCGCCGAGGGCCGCTTGCCTTTGGAAAAAGAACTCGCAGCGGCGGCCTTTGATTCCGCTCGGGAGCAACCCCGAAGCGGCTAGGGGATCGGGCGCGGCTCGAAAGGCTGCGTTGGCGAGGCCTTTGTTTCCTACGTCGGGTAGACCTGTTCTCCTCCTTTAAAAACGGCGGTCACCTTGGCGTAGGCCCGGGCGGTGGCGAGGGGGTTTTCCTCGAGCACCGCAAGGTCGGCGTGCGCTCCCGGTTGGAGGGTGCCGATCTCACCCTCCCTTCCGAGCGCCCGGGCGGCATAGCTCGTGGCGGCCCGGAACACGTCCTCAAGAGCGATCCCGAGCTCGGCAAGGAGGAAGAGCTCCCGGGCCAGGTTGGGGTGGGGATTATAAGGGGTACCGGCGTCGGTACCGGCGGCGATCGTCACCCCCGCCCGCCAGGCCTCGAGGGTGTTCTCCCGGTGGCGCTCGGCGATCTTCTTGGTTTTCTCCACCATGAACGCGGGTACCCCTTCCCCCCGGAGGATGCCGTCGGGGGCGGCCAGGGTGGGCACGAGCAAGGCGCTTTCCTGCTTGAAGAGGCGAAAGGCCTCCTCGTCCCAGCGGTCGAAGGCGCCGTGCTCGATCGTCTTGACCCCGGCCCGGAGGGCGGCCTTGATGCCGGTAAGCCCCTGGGCGTGGGCGGCGGAGGGAGCCCCGCGCTTTTCCGCTTCCCGGGCGCCGGCCCCAAGCTCCTCCTCCTCGAACATCGGGGCGCCGGCTTGGACCCCGGGGGTCATCACCCCGCCGGTGGCCATGAGTTTGAGCGCCCGGGCGCCCCGCTTGAACTCCTCGCGGGCGGCCCTTCGCACCGCGTCGGGGCCATCCACCTCCACCCCGTGGCGGTGGCCGTGGCCGCCGGTGGGGGTGAGTACGCGGCCGGCGGCCACCACCCGGGGACCGGGAATCAGCCCCTTTTCCACCGCGTAAGCGAGGCCCACCGCCATCCCGTCGCGGGAACCGAGGTCGCGGACGGCGGTGACGCCCGCCTTGAGGTAGGCCTTGAGATAGCCCGCCGCCCGGAGGAGGGTGGCCTCCTTGGGCTCGGCCTCCATCTCGGCGACGGGGTCGGGGCCGCCCGAGAACGAAAGGTGGACGTGGGCGTCGATCAAGCCCGGCACCACGAAGCCCGCAAGCTCCACCCGTTCGGCCTTTTCCGGGGTCTTCTTCTCAAAGGCCACCACCCGGCCTTCCTCCACCACCAGCGCCCCGGCCTCGACCAGTCCGGTCTCCGGGAAAACGAAGGTGCCTACGAATGCCCGCATGCCCTGATGCTACCTTGGGGCGAAGGTCCCGGCCCATGCGCGGGAGGATGAGTCCGATGCGAGGTTTCACCTGGCGTATCGGCGGACCCCAAGGGGCGGGGGTGGACCGGGCGGCCCAGGTCTTCGCCCAGGGCTTCGCCGTTTCCGGACGCTACGCGGCCATGCGCCGCGAGTACCACTCGAACATCATGGGGCGCCACAGCTACGCCGACGTGCGCGTCGAGGCCGAGCCCCGGCCGGGGTTTTTCGCCCGGGTGAACGCGCTCTCGGCGATGGACGGCGAGACCCTGGCCCGCCACCTGGGGGCGGTTTCCCCCGGAGGGCTCCTCGTCTACGATCCCGAGGCGGTCCGCGGGCGGCTTTCCTCCCTTTCGTTTCTCGATCCCCCCGCCCGGGAACGCGTGGCCCGGGCGCTCGGCATCGCCGACCCGAGCCTTGAGGACGTGCTCGAAGCCTATCGGTTGGGCGGGGTCGAGCCGGTGCCCGTGCCCGCGAAGGCGCTCCTCAAGGAGGCGGGGGCGGGCTCCCGGGCGCTCGGCACCTTGCTTGCCGCCGTCGCTGCCCGGATGCTCGGGCTCGAGCGCTCTGCCTTCCTCCAGGCGCTGGAAGGAGTCTTTTCGGCCCGGCCCGAGGTGCTCGCGATGAACCGGCGCCTTTCTGAGCTCGCTTTCGAGCGCTTTGAGCCGAAGCACGAAGCGCCACCCGCCCGCTTTGCCGGCGCCCGCATCTGGGTGAACGGCTCGATGGCCTCGGCGATGGGCAAGGTGGCGGCGGGGCTTGGGTTCATGAGCTACTACCCGATCACCCCGGCCACCGACGAACCCTTCTACCTCGAGGCCCACCCCGAGTCCGGGGTGACGGTGGTCCAGGTGGAGGATGAACTCTCTGCCGTCAACATGGCGATCGGGGCTGCCCTCGCCGGCACCCCGGCGGCGCTCACCACCAGCGGGCCGGGGTTTTCGCTGATGCCCGAGGCGCTCTCCTTCGCCGGGCTCGTCGAGGCCCCCCTCGTCGTCACGCTTTACCAGCGGGGCGGGCCCAGTACCGGGTTGCCTACCCGCCACGAGCAGGGCGATCTGCTTTTCGCCCTGTTCGCCGGCCACGGGGAGTTTCCGCGCGCGGTGCTCGCTTCGGGGAGCGTCGAGGAGATGTACGAGGACGCCGCCCTCGCCCTCCGCCTTGCCTGGCGTTACCAGATGCCGGTCGTCCACCTCGCGGACAAGCATCTGGCCCAGGTGCAAAAGGTTCTTTCGCCCTTTGACCCCGCGGTCCCACGGGCCGAGCCCAAGACCGCCGAGCCCGCGCCCGCCTTCCCCCGCTACCGGCTCGAAGTCGAGGACGGGGTCTCCCCCTTCATCCCCGTGGGCGAGCCGGGCGGATACTACTGGATCACCTCCGACGAGCACGACGAATACGGCCACATCACCGAGGACCCCGAGCTTCGGGTCGCGATGATGGATAAGCGGCTTAAAAAGCTAAAGGCGCTCCGGGCCGAGCTCGCGCCCGAGGCGATGTACCGCTACTACCGGCCCGAAGCCCCGGCGGTGGTGGTGGGGTGGGGTTCGGTGAAGGAGGCGGCGCTCGCGGCGCTTGCGGAGGTGGCCGGGATCGGGTACCTGCAGGTGCGTTTCCTTGCGCCTTTCCCGAACCTTGGGGAGGTTTTGGCCGGGAAGCGGGTGGCGGTGCTCGAGCAAAACGCCACCGGTCAACTCGCCCGGCTGCTGGCGATGGAAAGCGGCATCCGGCCCGAGACCTTGATCCTCAAGTACAACGGCCGGCCGATGACGATCGAGGAGGTCACCGAGGCCTTTCGTGCCTTCGCCCGGGGCGAGGCCGGCCCCCGGGTGGTGCTTAGGGAGGGGGTTTAGGTGAAGCCCGCCACGTTTCGCTCCGAGATCAGCCCGGACTGGTGCCCGGGGTGTGGCAACTACGGGATCGTCGCCGCCCTCACCCGGGCGTTCGCCGCCCTCGGGCTCTCGCCCGACCGGGTGGCGCTCGTCTCCGGGATCGGCTGTTCCGCGAAGACGGTCCACTACCTGAACGCCTACGGCCTGCACACCCTGCACGGCCGCGGCCTGCCGGTGGCCCAGGGGTTGAAACTCGCCCGGCCCGAGCTCACCGTGATCGCCATCGCCGGCGACGGCGACGGCATGGGGATCGGCGCCGGCCACTTCGTGGGGGCGGGGCGGCGGAACGTGGATCTCTTGTACCTGCTCTTTAACAACGAGGTCTACGGCATGACCAAGGGGCAGGCGGCCCCCACGCTGGAACTCGGGGCCAGGCCCAAGGGCCTCGCCCGACCCAACCTGCAGGGAAGGGTCAACCCGCTCGCCCTCGCCTACGCCGCCGGGTTTACCTTCATCGCCCGGGGATTCGCCTTCGACACCCGGGGGCTCGCCGAGCTGATCGCGGAGGGGATCCGTCACCGGGGGCTCGCCCTCGTCGAGATCCTCCAGCCTTGCCCCACCTACAACGACCTCCACACCCGGGAGTGGTTCGCCGAGCGAATCTACCCCCTTAAGGAAGCCGGCTACGACCCCGAGGCGGCGAGCCCCGGGGTGTTTTTGGAGGCGGCCGAGGCCTGGGGAGAGCGGATCCCGGTGGGGATCTTCTGGCGGCGGAGGCTTCCCACCTTCGAGGAGCGGCTCGGCCTTTCTGAGCTTCCCAAAAACGCCCCCGCCGCGCGGGCGAGGGCGCTCATCGAGGACGCCCGGATCTAGCGGCTCCTCGGGTCCAGGACCTCGGCGAGGGCGTCGCCGAAGAGGTTGATCCCGAGCACCACCAGGCTGATGGCGAGCCCGGGGAAGGTGGCCACCCACCAGCCGCCGAAGTAGAGCACCTCGCGGCCGTCCGCGAGCATCTGCCCCCAGCTCGGAATCTCGGGGGGGACCCCGGAGAGGCCGAGGAAGCTGAGCGCTGCCTCGGAGACGATGATGCGGGCGAGCTCGAGGGTGGCGACGACGATCAGGGGGGGTAGGGCGTTCGGAAGCAGGTGGCGGAGGAGGATCCTCCCCGTGCTCGCCCCGAGCGCGCGCGCCGCCAGGGCGAACTCCTGCTCCTTGAGGGTGAGTACGCTCCCCCGCACCACCCGGGCATAGACCACCCAGCTCGTGACCCCGAGGACCAGGATGGTGTTGAGAAGACTAGGGCCGAGCGCGGCCATCACCGCGATCACCAGCACGATGAAGGGGAGCGAGAGCTGGATGTCGCC
>CAYYAB010000104.1:0-2650 GCA_964469895.1 uncultured bacterium
CCTGGTCGCCGCTCACGATGAGGTCCGCCCGCCCGGCGACGGCGGTGCCGAGGACAACCACGTCTTTGGGGTCACGGGCTGCCCGCGGGCTCAACTTGGTGGGGACGACCGTCACCCCCGCTTCCCCAAGCAGATTCAGAAAACGTAGCAGGTTTGGGTAGTCGCGTATCAACCGGCGGATACGGGGGCGGTTCAGCACCTCGCGATACTCTGCCAGCAACGCGGCGGAGATCACGGGTTCGTAACCTCCGTTGAGGCCGAGACCTAAGAGCTCACCGGGAGGTCCGCCAACGGGCCGTATCAGGCCGCTGACGACAACGTTTGTATCAAGGACAATCCTCAAGTTTTGCGCCGCTTGGAGGCGTGAAGCCGTCGCACCGCCCGTGTTTCCTGAACCGCGAGCTCCATGATCTCTTCGTCGCTCATGGAGGCCGGACCCCGCCCCTGCTTCTTCGCGTAGCGCAGGAACTCACGGCGGGCTTGCTCCCGGCGAAGGAGCTCGCGGAGCACCTCGATCCGAGACTTCCGCAGGCCGCGGCGCAGGGATTCGAGGTCCTCGAAAACGTCGTCAGGCAGTTCCAGCAGCTTCACCGCCCCCATTATACGGGCTCCCCCCTTTTGATCCGGTCGCGAAGGGCCAGGACGTTCTCGGCGTAGCGGCAGTTGTAGCACTGTCCCCGGCGGTAGGCGAGGACCGCCCCGTGCCCGCCGTTGTAGGCGAGCAGGGCCTCGTAGACGTTGCCGTAGCGGGCGAGCTGCTGCTTCAGATACTTGGCCCCAAGCCGAAGGTTCGCCGCCGGGTCGGTGATCCCGCCCTCGGCGTCCGGCGGGTAGTGCCAGCCGAGCGCCCACGCCGTGGTGCCAAGGACCTGGGTCAGCCCCCAGCTCGTGGCCAGGGCCTCGTCGGTCCACCCGAGCGCCCGGGCCGGGTCCCAGCGCGGATTTCCGGTCACGTAGCGCTCCTGGTACCGGGGCTCGTGCCGGCGGGCCTTGGGGTTGCAGCCCGACTCCTGGATGACGAGCGCCATGAGCAGCTCGGGATCGACCGGGTAGGCCCGAAGCGCTTCGGCGAAGGCCTCCCGGTAAGGCTCACAGCGCGCCGGCAGCTTGGAGAGGTCCACGAAGTACCTCCTCGCCCAGGCCAGCCCCGGCAACGTCAGGGCCAGGAGCAGGAGGCTGGCCCGCTTTCGCTTCCTCGGCACCCTTCACCTCCTTTGCCGCCCGAACGCCGGTGTAGACCGCGAAGGCCAGGTAGCCGGCGCCGATGATGATCCGGAGCCACGGGGGCAGCGCTTCCAAAGCGTCCGGCCCGCCGATCATGCCCTTGTGGATCCCATAGGCGGCGAGCGCCTCGCCGACGCCGAGGTAGTCCAGCACGGCCGGGGTGGGCATGATCGGAACCGCGGCCAGGAAGGCCTTTTCGAAGGCCTCAGCTTCTTCCTTCGTTCGGAACTTGAGCCCGAACAAGGCGGCGGTCGCGACGCCCCGGGCGATCTCCTCGCCGGTGAAGGGAACCACCCCGGGCTGGTCCTCGCCGGCTGGGAGCTCTTCGAACTCCGGCCCCTCGCCGAGCGGGGTGAACTCCGGCTCAGCCGGAGCCGTGTCCGAAGTGCTTGGCGATCTCAAGCTCTCCGGGGTCGAGGAAGTTGGCTCCGAAGCCGGTTGGCTCTGTTCCTGTTGCGGCTCTACCGTTTTGGCTTGCTCGTCCATGCTTGCCTCCGAGCGCGACGGTCAAAACCGCCCCCGCCACGGCCAGGGCCCCGGCGACCAGGAGGCCACCGATGGCCCTAGGGCGGGGGGCAGGAAAGGAGGGAGAACCGGACGCCGAGGGCGCTACCTCGGCGTCCGGGGGAGGGGTTTCGGGTTCGGACTTCGCCGGCCTTGGAATAAGCGGCTGGGAAGCCACCGCCTGGCTGAGTACCGGGTCGAGGTCGCCTTCGATGAGCTCGCCTATCTCGGGCTCCGGGCGGACCTCTGTCTCGGGCTCGTGGATCGCCGGCGGTGGCTCAACCGGCCTCTTCGATGAAGCCGGGAGTCCGGGAATCTCTACCTTGGCCACGGCTTACCTCCGGCGCTTCCGGCGGCGCTTGGTGAACCGACCGTAGCGGTCACGGGGTGGAAGACGCTTGCGCTTCGCCATCTCATGCCTCCTTTCGCTTTAAGGCACCGGCTACTCCGAGCCCAAGCTGAGCCAGTTGCAGCAGGAAGATCGCCGCGAGTCCCGCCTTTAGGGCGGCCATGAGTTGCTCTGGGCCGATTACGTCAGGGAACCGCACCCCAGAGGACTCGCTCACGCTCCGCAGCACCACCCAGGTGTCCAGGGCTGCCGCGAGGGCATCCTCAAGCCAGTAGGCTAAGAACGGCGCGTCGAAGGAGAGGTCCACGATCCACCAGGTGACTTCCTGGCGGGTCTTGGGGTCGTAGAAGTCTCGCAGACCCTTGGGACCGTAGTGGACTTTGACCCGCCGAACCGCGCTGCCCTTTTGTCGCAGCCAGTAAGCGACCGAGCGCTCCCAGCCATGGGGCCATCCGTCCCCCTTGGGAAGGGTGACCTGCACTCGGTAGACGGTGCCCGGCTGAACCGTGGTGACTTCTTGCGGCGTCCACGGGGAGTAGGCGATTCTCAAAACCTCGGCGAGCCAGCCTATGG
>CAYYAB010000104.1:2750-5556 GCA_964469895.1 uncultured bacterium
GAGGGCCAGGCCCCCGGCCTCGCCCCAGAGGGTCAGGTAGGCGTAGGGCTCGCTGTTCTTAATGGCCTCGACGCTGCGCTCCAGCTTTTGCCGGAACTTGAAGGCGGGCTTCGGGATCAGCTTGGCGGCGTGCTTTAGGGCGTCGAGCAGGATCCCAACCGCGCGGGGGTCGCTCATGGGGATCTTTACGCGCTTGGGCTTTTGCCTGCGGTAATTGCGGTAGCCCCACCAGCGCCCGACGTTGCGGTACAGCTTGGGGACTCGCCGCTGGTATGCCTTGGCGGCGCCGCCCACCACCTCCTTGTTGACGTAGCCCCAGTGCTCCTTGCGCATGCGCTCGACTCGGGTCCCGGCGCGAAGGTGCTTCCATACTTCGAAGTCGAGCCCACGGGCCGCAAGCCATTCGGCGAAGAAGGCCTCGCCCGCCTCCTTTCCCCAGAGCGAGCGAAGCGTGTCGTAGGCGTGGCCCACCTCGGCGGAGAGGTATCGGGCGAGCGAGCGCAATCCCCAGACCACCCCCGCCCAGGCCTGGCCCGCCCAGCGGCGCACTTCCTCCATCTCGATCTCGGCGACGTCGAAGAACATGAAGTGCAGGTGCGGGGCACCCCGGCGCTGGAACTCCATCCACCAGAGCACGCGATACAGCACGGCAACCACCTCAAAGCCTCCCTTCTTGCTCGAAAGGACCTTGACCATGGGGTATTTCCCCTCCTCCTCGTAGTGCTCGGCGAGGGCCTCGGCGGTCTCGCGGTCGGGCACCCGGGCGAGGACTTTCCGACCGAAGCGTCGGTCAAACCGCTTGAGGAAAGCTTCTAAGTGCCGCTTGACGAGGGTCCCGTCCGGGGCTCGGCGAAGATACTCCTTGGAAAGCCGCGCCACCTCTTCCAGGGCCTCGTAGTAGGCGTCCTCGATCAGGCGGTGGTTCTGCGGCATGCGGCCGGTCTTCTCGAACTGCCGCTTCACCGCGCTGTAGAGCTCGGTCATTTTTTTGAGGCGGCGCTTTGCGGCCTCGTAGCGGTCGAAAAAGCCGCGGTCCGCCCCCAGCGCCCCGCGCCAGTCGGCGGGGTAGGTGGTGGTGACCATGAACTCGGGAACCTTCCCCTGGGCTTCGAGCTCGCGGGTGAAGGACGCGAGCCGGCGCATGGATCCCGGGGTGATTCTGCGGATCTCCCCCCGCTTTGCCTGACTCCCCAGGGGGGTGAACCGCCCGGAGATTTTCACGTGTAAAGTTCCTGGCCGGTGCTCCAGGGTAGCGGTGAGCCACGCTTTAGGAGATTGAAGAAATGCCTCCCCCGCAGTAGCGGCGTGATTTGCACCATTTGACAAGCCCGCCCCCGCCCCCTCACCCCCCACCTCGCTGATCCGAGCACGTAACCACTCCGGCGCCTCGTCCTTCCGGTACCAGGAAGCCGCCCGGCGGAACTCGGCCCGCCGGGCGGTGCGTACGAAGACCGGGTGGATGCTCCTGCCCCAGACCTCGCCGAACTCGCCCCGGTTCGGCGTGAGGCGGGCGAGCTCGGGGTCGAGCAGGGGGTCGGGCCTTGGCGGCTCGCGCTTAGGTTTCCGGTAGAGGACCAGGTGGAGGTCCTCCTCAAGCACCTCGACCCGGCGACGCTCCCCGTTCTTCTCAACCTCGAAGACGTACCGGGCGTCGCCGTAGCGATCCACGTAGGCGTCCAGGGGCCGCACGTGGGGCGGCACCTGGTAGCCGAGTTCGTCAAGCAGTCGCAGCAGCCAGCTCGGAGGGCTTGACTCCGGCATAGGAGGCCTCCCTGACGAGGAAGACGACCTCTAACTCCTCGACCACGAAATGCTGAAGGCCCGCGAGTTTCGCGAGAGCGACGGCGTCGTTTTTTTCGGGGCGGGGCCTCTTCCCATAGAGCAGCAGCTCGGTGCGGTAGCCGTAGGGCCCCGGTCTCGCGCGGACCGATACGTACTGGCTTGACCCCACCAGCTTGAGCCGGTGCCAGTCACGCCACTGCCCCCGCCGCGCCCGGTCGAGGGCGAGGCGGCGGAGGCCGTAGAGCGCGTCGGCCAGGGCCCGGGCTTCCTCGGGGGAAAGCTCGGAGATCCGGCGGGTGACGCGAAGGGACTCCATCTCTTATCGTTCTGCAACCCGCGAGGAGGAAAGTAAAGCGTAGTGTGTGTAAAACTCCGGTTCCGTACAGTACGTACGTACAGCGTGGAAAGGGCCGGAACGGGGGCTCATTTTTGCCCCCTTCCGCCCTTTTTCCTGCCGTCCTGGACGGCGCTTTTCGCGTCTTCCGTACTGTGTGTACGTACAGTACGGCGCGCCTCGAATACGCCCGCTTCAAAACCCTCTTCAAACCCCTTGGCGTGGCCCCTCATGTATGCCTCGGCGAGGAAGCCCTGGGCGGCGTAGATCACCGCGGCCACGATGCCCACCGCCGCGCCAAGGGCGGCGAGCCACTCCCACCCACTCACCGGCGCACCTCCAGGCCGAGCTCGCCGGCGAGGTCGAGGAGGGCCGCCTCCTCGGTCTCGCCGTAACCGGTTCCGACGGTCCGACCCTCGACCTCGGCGAAGGCGTACCAGCCGGCCTCGCCGTCGCGGGGCGCGGGCTCGACGCGGACCCGGTAGCCGCGCCGCTCCAGGCGCTCGCGGAGGGTGAAGAGCTCGGGGAAGAGCTCGGCGACCCGGCGCCGGAGCCAGCGCTCGGCGGCCTCGCGGTGCTCGAAGCGTCGCAGATCGAGGACCTTCCCGTCGGCGTAGACGCTGGCCACATAGGCCGGGGCGCCGGGGCGGGGATCGGGGTAGACCGTGGTGGCGGCGGCGGTCATGGCCG
>CAYYAB010000105.1:0-5497 GCA_964469895.1 uncultured bacterium
GCCCAAGAAAGGAAAGCCCGCTCTCCGCCAGGATGAAGCTCGGAATCGCGAGCGAGGCGTAGACGATGGTGTAGCTCGCAGTCGCGGGAAGAATGTGGCGGAGGATGATCCAAAGTTCAGGCACCCCAAGTGCCTTGGCGGCGGTCACGAAGTCCATCTCGCGAAGCGAAAGCACCATACCCCGGATCACCCGGGCGAGCCCGCCCCAGCCCACGATCGCGAGGATCGCGACCACCAGGTAAAACGTGGCGAGCGGGTCCATCTCCATGGGAAAGGCCGCCCTGAGGGTGATCAGGAGAAACAGGAAGGGAATCGCCGCCATGATCTCCACGAGCCGCATCACCAGGTCGTCGGGGTCGAAGGAGAGCGGACGCCAAAGGGCGTGGGAAAGAGACCAGGCCGCGGCGGCCAGCATCAGCACCCCGAAGACGACGCGCTCGAAAGCGCTGCTATAATCCCGCAGCATCCAGTAGCCGTAGACGAGCATCACGGCCAAACCCGCCCAAAAGACGAAACTCAGCAAAAGAGCGAGCGCGTGCGAAAAGTAGGCCAGGACCCTCCGACCAAGCCCCCCCCGGGCGGGAAACCGCCAGCTTTCGGGGCGCAAAAGGGGCCGGGCGATGGCAATCCGAGTCCCCTGGTAGTAGCCGGCGAGCCCTCCTAGGAAAAGGCCGAGCATCATCGCGATCAAGACCGAGAGAAAACCCACGGTTAACGAAACCTGCGCCCCATAGACCATCCGGCTCCAGAGGTCACGCCCGAAGTTATCGGTACCAAGGAGGAAGATCCGGGCCCCCTCCCCGGTCGCCTCTTCTCCCAGACCAAACAGCCGGACGTCCCACCGGAAGATTTTGAAGATCGTGTAGGGCTGATCCGGGGTCCGCACGAAGAAATAGATGGGATAGCGCTTTGTGCGGTCCTCGACGTAGCGGTCGGTAAAGGTCTCGAGGTCGAGTTCCCGCTTGACCTTGTAGACGAAAGGCCTGGTAAGCTTTCCGGTCTCGGGGTCGCGGAAGTAGATGCGGGTCGGGGGCGCGTAGCGGAACGAAGGGCTCAAGGTATAGAAGTTTGGGTCGTAGGGGCTGAAGAACCCGGCGAAAGCGGCGATCGCATAGAGTACGAGGAGAATCCCGCCCCCGATCATCGCAAGGCGGTGCCGCCGGAACTGCCGCCACGCCGACTGGAAGAAGGTCTCGCTCCTGAACTCGGCCATCGTTCACCCGTACCGAATCCGGGGGTCCACCACCGCGAGCAAGAGGTCGCCGAGGATGTTCCCCACGATCAATAGCAGGCTAGAAAGCGCGATGATGCCTACGTTCACATAGAGGTCCTGCTGGTTTAGGGCGTCGAGCAAGAGCGGCGTGATCCCCGGCCAGTTCGCCACGACCTCGACGAGCCCAGCACCACCAATCAACCCAGGCAAAAGCCCCCCGATGTTGGCCAAGATCGGGATGACCGCGTTCCTGAGGGCGTGCTTGTAGAGTACGATCCGCTCCGCAAGCCCCTTGGCGCGGGCGGTGCGGATGTAATCCTGGCCCAGAACCTCCATCACCTGAGCCCGCATCACCCGGGTCAGGCCGGAAAGGTCGGCGGTGACCACTACGAAGGCAGGTAATATGGCATGCCAGAGAATATCCACCCATTGCCGCCATGGTGCCAACTGCTCAAACCCCTGGCTGGTCATGCCTCCGATGGGAAAGGGAGTCCACCCGTAGGCGAATTTGAACTTCACTAACAGGAAGATCAGGATCAGCATGAAGAAGAAGTTCGGGATCGCGAGACCGAAGTACGCAAAGAAGCTGATCACGTAATCGGGTAAGGTGTAGGGCCGGAGCGCCTGGTAAACGCCGATGGGGATGCCGATCAAGTAAAGGAAGATAATCGAGAGCCCCACCAAAATCAGGGAGTTTTCGATCCGCGGCCACACCACCTCGAGCACCGGCCGCTGATACATGAAGGAGACCCCTAAGTCCCCGTGCAAGAGGTTTTTAAGCCAGATCAAATACTGCAGGAGAAGCGGACGGTCGAGCCCGAAGTTGTGCCGCATTCGCTCGATGGTCTCAGGCCGGATCTTAGGGTCGAGCGCCCACTGGGTGAGAAAGTCCCCGGGCGCGATCTGGAGGACAAAGAAGGCGAGAAAGGTCGCACCC
The DNA here is from genome assembly GCA_964469895.1 of uncultured bacterium. GTDB lineage: Bacteria > Deinococcota > Deinococci > Deinococcales > Marinithermaceae > WFXV01. The sequence goes on from CAYYAB010000105.1 coordinate 2,151, forward strand.
AGGAAGGTCGGTACCAGGTGGATCAGACGGCGGACTAGGTACGCACTCACGGCCCCTCCAACAAACCCTCCCCGGGGGAGGACCCCGGGGAGGGTCCCGCGGTTACAACTCTACTTCGCCTGGAAGAGGAGCGGAAGCTCGTAGGCGCCCCAGATCGAGGAGATGATCTCGTCCGGGTGGAAGCCCGCGAGCTTGTTGTTCCAGGCCACGTGGTAGTTGGGGCCGGCAATGTAGACGATCGGCTGCAGGTCACCCTCCACCTCTTGGAGCTTGTAGCCGATCTTGACCCGCTCCTTGAAGTCGAGGGTGGTGCGACCCTTGTAGTAGAGGGCCTCCATCAGGGTCTCGCGCGGGTCGAGGCAGGTGCCGGAGCGATTCCACATGTGGAGGTTGCCCTTACAGGGCACCACGTTCGAGCCAAACGGCCAGTCGAGCCCGCCGCCGGTGAGCCCGATGATGATCGCGTCGAAGGGCCGGTCCGGCCCCTTGGAGAGGAGCTGCCCCACCAGGGTGTTGAAGTCGATGGGCCGGAAGTTGATCTTGACCCCGACCTTCTTGGCTTCGTCCACGAAGAGCTTGGCGATCTGCTCCCGCTGGTTGTTGCCGGCGTTGGTGGAGAGGTTGAACTCAAGGCGCCGGCCCTCGGCGTCTACCAGGTAGCCTTCCTTATCCTTCTTCTTAAAGCCGAGCTCGGCCAGGAGCTGGGCAGCCTTCTTGGGGTCGTAGGGGTACTTCGGCGCGTCCTTGTTGATCCACTGGGTAAGCACCGGGTAGACGGAGCCGTACATCGGGGTGCCCAAGCCGCCGTAGACGACGTCCACCACCGCCTGGCGGTTGATCAGGTGGCTCATCGCCTTACGGAACTTGGCCGAGCGGAAGAGCTTCTCCTTGAAGGGATCCTTCGCCTTGTTCCAGTTGAAGACCACGAACTGGCTCGAGGCCACCGGGGAGGCGTTGACCTTGAGGGTGGCGTCGAGCTTGCCCTCCTTGATCGCCTTCTTGATCTGGGCGATGTGCTCGACGGTGCTGGGCCCGAAGATGTCGACCTCGCCAGTCAAGAAGGCGGCGAGGGCGGCGTTGATGTCCTTGTAGATATTCACCTGGTAGCGATCCAGGTAGGGAAGCGGGTTCCCGGCCTCGTCCTGGTTCCACTCGCCGAAGTAGGGGTTCTTCTTGAAGATCACCCGCTCGCCGGGACGGTAGGCCTCGACCACGAAGGGGCCCCAGGTGACGATGTTCTTGGGGTCCTCATTCAGCCCCCACATCGCCTTGATGCCCTCGGCGCCCTTCTCCTCGTATACCGGGCCGAAGACGTGGGCGGGCCAAGGGGAGAAGCTGGCGATCGCGAAGGCCTCGGCGTCGGGCTTGGGGTAGACGAACTTGATCGTGTAATCGTCGATCTTCTCGACGGTCACCGGCTTATCGCCGATGAAGAAGGAATCGCGATGGTTCGAACCCACGTCCGGGTCCATGTGGATCCGGTAGGTCATGATCCAGTCGTCGGCGGTGATCGGCTTGCCGTCCGACCACTTCATGCCCTTCCGGATCTTGAAGGTGATCTCGGTCTGGTCCTTGCTGACTTCCCAGGAAGTCGCCATGTAGGGAATCCACTCGCCGGTGGTGGGATCCCGAATGACCAGACCCGAATCGTTCATCGTCATCCGGTCGGGGATGCTGTCGGCCTCCGCGGTGATGAAGGGGTTCATGGTGCGGAAGTCGCTGATCGTGTAGTCGACCAGCGTGCCGCCGGGCTTGGCCTCCCCGGGCTTCGCGGTGGTCCACTTGGCCGGCCAAGTGAAGACCTGGGCGAGCGCCCCCGCGGTCAAGAGAACCGCCAACCACGCAACCAATCGAACGACTTTCCTCATAGGAACCTCCTTTAAAAACAAGCCAAGCGGCTCGCGGTTTCCGCTATGGCCTTGGGCCAAAGGTACCGAGCGAGCCGCTTGGCTGTCAAGCTAAAGCTGCCAGGTCCCGATGAGGAGGGCAAGGAAAAGGAAGGCGATGCCCAGATAGATCGTCACCCGGTAAAGCCCCCCGGTGAGCCCCCGGGCAGCGAAGAGGTCGGTGGCGCCTCCGCCGAAGAGGTCGCCCCCGCCGGTCTTGGGCTCCTGCAGGATCACCACCCAGATCAACCCGGCGGCAACCAGCAGGTACACGAGTAGCAGAAGTATTTGCAAGATACCCATTGCGTTCCTCCTTCTTTGGTGCCGGGAGCGGGACTCGAACCCGCACGGGTTATGCACCCAGCAGATTTTGAGTCTGCCGCGTCTACCAGTTCCGCCATCCCGGCCCGCGGCCAAGGGAAACTATACCAAAACTCAAAGGGCAAGGGCGAGCCCGTCCGCCCGCGGTTCGCTGGCCGCAAGGAGCAAAGGTCCTTTTTTGAGGGCGAACTGCCCCCGCCCGAAACGCCCGTGCTCGGGGTCGACCCGCACCGGGTGACCCCGGTCGGCGAGGGCCAGGGCCAGCGCTCGGGGAAACCCCGGCTCAAGGAGCAAGGCCCGCTCCAAGAAATCCAGCTGCCAGCGGGGGGCGTCTAGGGCGGCCTGGGGGTTTAGGCCCTCGAGCACCAGCCTGAGCACCAGCTGCACGTGCCCCTGGGGCTGCATGAATCCCCCCATCAGACCAAAGGCCCCGCGCTCGCCGGTGGGTAGGGCGAGGAAGCCCGGAATGATGGTGTGATAAGGACGCTTCCCCGGGGCCAGGCGGTTGGGGTGGTCCTCGACGAGATGAAATCCGGCGCCACGGTTTTGTAGCGCGATCCCGGTGCCCGGCACCAGCACCCCCGATCCAAATCCCATGTAGTTCGACTGAATCAGGCTCACCGAAAGCTCGTGGTCGGCGGCGGCAAGGTAGACCGTCCCCCCGGGAAGGCGATCCGGCTCGGGCCAAGGCCCCGCCTCCTCCCCGATCGCCGCCGCCAGCCGGCGCACGCGGCCGGGGTCGAGGAGCCGCTCTGAGGCCCCGGGCGCCTGCTCGGGGTCGGCCACCTCCTTAAAGGCCTCGGCGAAAGCCCGCTTCGTGGCCTCGACGGCGAGATGCACCTCCCGCTCCCCGGGATAGCGTTCGAGCCCCAGGGTCTCGAGGATCCGAAGCGCGAGCAAGGCGACCACCCCCTGCCCGTTGGGGGGCAACTCATAGACCCGAGCCCCACGGAAGGCGACCTCGAGCGGGCGCACCCAAAGGGGCTCGTGCTCGGCAAGGTCGGCTTCCCCGATCCAACCGCCGGTTTTCCGCGCAAAAGCCGCAACCCGCTCGGCGAGCTCGCCGCGGTAGAAGGCCTCGCCCTCGCTTTCGGCGATGCTTTCGAGGGTTCTCGCGTGGTCTTCGCTCCGCCAAATCTC
>CAYYAB010000106.1:0-3207 GCA_964469895.1 uncultured bacterium
ACATCCTCGACCACGAGGACCTGGGGATGATGGGCGTGATCGAACACCGGGAGGGTGCACGTGCCCAGGCCGAAGCAGAAGCCCACTCGCAGGGTTAGGCTCGGGATACCCCTCCTCCTCGGCGCCGCTTTCCTAGCCGCTGCGGCGCTCTATCTACGTGGACGTTCCGCCGATCGGTTCGAACGTTGGGCGGCGGAAGGGGCTCCCCGGCTTGCCGGGCGGGTGGTCGAGGAGCCGGTTCGGGGCAACCGTCACATTCCTCCCGGGTGGCGCATCCGTTACCCGAGCCCGATCCCGACCTCGGGCCCCCACCGGGCGAACGACGCCCCTCCCGGGTTTTACCCTCCGGGCAAGCGTCCCGAGCTCGCCCGGCTGGTGCACAACCTCGAGCACGGGGACGTGGTCATCTACTACGACGCCCCGGGCGAGGCCGTGCTGGATATCCTCCGTGCCTGGGCCGAACGCTTCCCGCAGCCCTTTCAGGCGGTACTGGTCGTGCCCATGCCCGGGCTCGGGGCCAAGGTGGTCCTCACCGCCTGGGGGCGCCGGCTCGAGCTCGAGCCCTTTGATCCCTCCCTGGCGGCGGCTTTCATCGATCGCTATCGCGGCCGGGGCCCCGAGCGAAGGGTGAGGTGAGGCGATGCATCACGATCACGAGCACGGAACGCACCCAGGGCCCGGGCACGTGGCCGGGGCCAGACGGCACGACCATTCCCAAGAGGCGCACGCAGGCCACTCGGGCCACGACCCGGAGCGCTTTCGCCGGAGGTTCTGGGTCAGCCTGGCGCTCGCCCTGCCAATACTCCTCCTCTCCCCGGAGCTCCGCTCCTGGTTGGGGCTCAGGGTACCGGAAGCCCCCTGGGCGGGGTGGGTGGGTCCGCTCTTCGGGAGCATGCTCTATTTCTACGGGGGCATGCCCTTCCTTCAGGGAGCCCTTGAGGAGCTCCGCCGGCGACGCCCCGGCATGATGGCGCTGGTCGCGCTGGCGATCAGCGTCGCTTATTTTTACAGCCTGGCGACCTCCTTCGGTTGGCCGGGACGGCCGTTTTACTGGGAGCTCGCCACCCTGATCGTGATCATGTTGCTCGGGCACTGGCTGGAGATGAAGAGCGTGCAGCAGGCCCGGCGGGCGTTAGAGGCGCTCACGGCGTTGCTTCCCACCTTCGCCCATAGGGAGGAAAACGGCGGCGTAAAGGACGTACCGGTGACGGCGCTGCGTCCCGGGGACGTGGTCCGGGTTTTGCCCGGCGAGCAGGTTCCGGCCGACGGGGTGGTCGTCTCGGGTACGACGACCGTGAACGAAGCCTTCCTCACCGGGGAGTCCCGCCCGGTGAGGAAGGGTCCGGGCGACGAGGTGGTGGCGGGCGCGATCAACCACGAGGGAGTGATCCGGGTACGGGTCACCCGCGTCGGGGAAGCCACCACCCTCGCTCAGATCCTCCGCCTGGTTCGGGAAGCGGAGGCCAGCCGGGGCCGTTTTAGGCGTCTCGCCGATCGGGTGGCGGCCTGGCTGTTTTACCTCGCGCTGGGATCCGCGACCGCCGCGCTGGTTGTGTGGAGCGGGCTCGGCAAGCCCTTCGACTTCGCCCTGGCGATGGCGGTTACGACGCTGGTGATCGCCTGTCCCCACGCCCTCGGGCTCGCCATCCCCCTGGTGCAGGTGAACGCCACCGCCCTGGCGGCGCAAAACGGTCTTCTCATCCGAAACCGCGAGGCCTTCGAGCGCGCCCACGGGATCCGGGTGGTGGCGTTCGACAAGACCGGGACCCTGACCGAGGGACGGTTCGCCCTCGTGGGGGAGGCGGCGGCCCCTGGCGTCCCGATCGAGCGTGCGCTGGCTCTGGCGGCGGGGCTCGAGTCCCAGAGCAGCCACCCGCTGGCGGAGGCGGTGGTGGAGGCCGCCCGGAAGCGGGGGATCGACCCCCTGGATTTCGAGGAGGTGCGGGCGGTACCGGGACGGGGCGTGGAGGGCCGTCGCGAGGGGCGCATCTACCGTGTGGGCCGGCCTGAGTGGGCCGCCGAATTGGGTCTCGACCGCACCCCAATTCAAGCGCTGCTAGCGGAGGCCGACCGCCGGGGGCAAAGCGCCATCGTGCTCTTCGATGAGCACCGGATTCTGGCCGCCTTTGCGTTGGCCGACCGGGTTCGCCCCTCGGCCCGGCGGGCGGTGGCGCGCCTACGGGAGCTAGGCGTCGAGCCGGTCATGATCACCGGCGACGCCGAGGCGGTGGCCCGCGAGGTGGCCGCCGCCCTCGGAATTCGACGCTTCCACGCCCGGGTGCTTCCCGGAGAGAAGGCCGGGATCGTCCGGAAGCTCAAGGAGGAGGGACCGGTCGCCTTTGTCGGGGATGGCATCAACGACGCGCCGGCCCTCGTGGAGGCGGATCTCGGCGTCGCGATCGGGGCCGGGACCAACGTCGCGATCGAGGCCGCCGACGTCGTCTTGGTGGAGGACGATCCCGAGGACGTGGTCCGGCTCCTCCTCCTTGCCCGCGCCACCTACCGGAAGATGCTCGAGAACCTCGCCTGGGCCACCGGTTACAACGCGCTGGCGATCCCGCTGGCGGCGGGGATCGCCGTTCCTTACGGAATCGTGCTGCCACCGGCCGCGGGTGCCCTGTTGATGAGCCTTTCCACCGTAGTCGTCGCGCTCAACGCGCTTCGCCTGCGCCGTCTCCGGCTGGCCTGACCCCTTCTACCCCGCGGGGGTACCTTTACACGCGCTTTACCAAACTCCGGTTTGCTGAGATCGGAGGTGCAGGATGGTAAAGCGCATAAGGATACCGGGCCGGCGGGAGACGGTCGAGCCCAGGCTGGTGGAGGCCTTCGCCGAGGAGGGGTTCGGACTCCTGAGCCGAATCCCCTTCGACGAGGTCCTTCGTGAAAAACGCGGCGTTCGCATGCCCCCCTACGTGCGTTTGGGCTTTTGTCACCCCGAGCTCGCCGAGCGCGCGTTGGAGGTGGCACCGGAGCTGGGTACCGTGCTTCCCTGCGGGGTGGTGCTGAGGGAGGTAGAGGACGGCGTCGAGGTGCTGGTACTGGATCCCCAGGCAGCTTTTCAGGCGGCCGGTGTTGAGGGTCTTCCCACCCTGGCCGAGGAGGTGCGCCGGCGGGTGGAGGCCGCGCTCGGACGATTGGGGGTCCCGACGTGATGGGCTTTGGCGGCCTCTGGATGCTCGTTTTCCTGCTGCTCCCGCTGGTGGGGCT
>CAYYAB010000106.1:3307-5487 GCA_964469895.1 uncultured bacterium
GAGATCGATCGCGAAACCTACCTCGGGATGATCCGGGATCTGGAGGGTTAGGATGGGTTGCCACGGAAGGCGCCGTCGCCATCGCTCGCGGGAGTCGGACCTGGCACTGGCCTACGCCCGCGGAGAGATCGACCGCGATGCCTTTTTAGCGCGATCAGGCGGAGAGAGGGCTTATGTCGACCTAAAGAACCGGATCTCCATCCTCCGGGAAAAGCGAACCCAGCTGCGTGCGCGTCTTCGCGAACTCGAGGCCAGAGCCACCACTGCCCTGGAGCGAGAAGGACTCTTGGCCCGCGATCTTTTTGAGGAAAAGATCGCCCTCACCGAGTCCCTCTCCGAAACGGAAAGAGACCTGGCGGAGGCGGAAAGCGCCTTGCGCGCATGGGAAGCAACGCATCCTGGAGGTGCGAGGAAGGAGGGCTCGCCTTGACCCTGCTAGACCGCTTGGCCCGGCTCGTAAGGGCCAACTTAAGCGAACTCCTCGATCGGGTGGAGGACCCGGAAAAGATCCTCAAACAGGCGCTTGTCGAGATGAAGGAGGCCTACCGCAAGGCGGAGGAGGAGGTCGCCCGGGTAGTTGCGGAGGAGAACCGACTTGCCCGCGAGGTTCGTGCCTACCGTGAAATGGCCGGACGTTTGCGGGAACGAGCCAAGGAAGCCCTGCTTGCCGGGAAAGAATCCCTTGCCCGGGAAAGCCTTAGGGAGGCGGTCCGGGCGGAGACGCTGGCCGCCGCGCTCGAGGACCAGCTCGCCGATCAACGCGAGGCCTCGCGCCGGCTCCGCCAACAGCTCTCGGCGCTCGCCGCGAAGATCGCGGAAGCCGAGGGGAGGAAGCGAATTCTTCTTGCACGAAAACGCACCTACCAGGCCGCCGATACGTTAAGGCAGCTGGACAGTCGGGTGCTCGGGCACCCCGCCCGGGAGGCTTTCCAGGAAATGGCCGAGCGGATCGAGGCCATGGGGGATCGGCAGCAGGCTCTGGCGCTGCTCGCCGAGGAGCAGGACCCGGAACGGAAGCTTTCCGTCCTCGAGGAGGACCGGCGGGTAGAAGAAGCCCTCGCGGAACTACGCCGGGAGGTGAAGGGATGAAACGGTGGGGTTGGATCTTCGGGGTCCTCGCACTGGCCCTTGGGGTCGTGGTCTTCGTTCGCCCTTGGGGCGGCGCGGAAGCGGCCGCGCTGCCTCCCGTACCCGAGGGGGGCTTCGCGGAACTCGACGTGCGCACGTTGAAGTCGTTGCTGGACGATCCCGAGCGTGCTTTCGTTCTGGTCAACGTGCACGTTCCCTACGAGGGCGAGATCCCCGGCACCGACCTGCAATTTCCTTACGACCAGGTGGCCGTGTATGCCGCCAAGCTCCTGCCTGATCGCGATCGGCCGATCGTGGTCTATTGCCGGAGCGGGGCGATGAGCCGGATCGCGGTAGAGGCCCTGGTGCAGCTCGGGTACACCCGGGTCTACAACGTGCCGGGAGGGATGCAGGCCTGGCGGGCAGCGGGCTTTCCGCTGGTCTTCAAGGAGTCGGGGGGTAACCGATGAAAAAGGGCGTTTTTCCGGCGGCGGTCGCGGCGGTACTGGTTCTCCTCCTTGGCCTGGCGTGGGTGGTGGGTCAGGGCGGGATGATGGGCCCCGGTTACGGAGGTGACTGGAACGGGATGATGGGTCCGGGGGGAGGGATGGGGATGATGGGCATGATGGGCGCGTATCCCCCCGGTGCGAAGCCGCTTTCGGATGAGCTTCTTACGCAGCGACTGGAATCCTATGCTCGCCGTTTTGGACCAGGGGCCCGGATCGCCGACGTCATGCCTTTTAGCCAGAATTACTATGCCCAGGTGGTCGACGCCGGGGGGCAGGGGCTCGCCGAGATCATCGTAGACCGTTACTCCGGGGTCGTTTTTCCAGAGCCCGGGCCCAACATGGTTTGGCGAGGAGCGGGGCGGTATCTGGGCACGGCACCCCGCTATGAGCTCGAGGCCGCCCGAGACCTGGCCGAGGCCTTTCTCGCCGACTACCTTCCGGGCGCACGGGTCCGGGCTGAGCAGGCCTTTGATGGCTACTACACCTTTGACTTCGGCCGCGAGGGCATCGAGGGGATGCTTTCGGTCCACGCCTACACCGGCGAGGTCTGGGTGCACACCTGGCACGGGATCTATCTCGGCCAGGGAGCGGAAACGCACTGAA
>CAYYAB010000107.1:0-5412 GCA_964469895.1 uncultured bacterium
AGGCGCTCGGCGAGGTGCGCGAGGCCGCCCCTATCGAGCCGATGGGGAGCATGGATCCCTTCATGCTGATCTACACCTCGGGCACCACCGGCCGGCCCAAGGGCACCGTTCACTACCACGCCGGCTTTCCCCTAAAGGCCGCCCAGGACATGGCCCACCTTTTCGACCTCCGCCGCGGCGAGCTCATGTTCTGGTTCACCGACATCGGCTGGATGATGGGCCCTTGGGCGATCTTCGGAAGCCTCATCCTGGGCGCCACCGTCTTCCTCTACGAAGGCGCCCCCGACTACCCCGGGCCCGACCGGCTCTGGGCCATGATCGAGCGCCACGGGATCACCCATCTCGGCATCTCCCCCACCCTGGTGCGGGCCCTCATGCCCCACGGCACCGAGCCGATCGAGAAACACGACCTCACGAGCCTCCGCGTCCTCGGCTCCACCGGCGAGCCCTGGAACCCCGAGCCCTACCTCTGGTTCTTCCAGCACGTGGGACGGGGCGAGGCGCCGATCATCAACTACTCCGGGGGCACCGAGGTCTCGGGCGGCATCCTCGGCAACGTGGTCTTTCGCCCCATCAAGCCCACCGGCTTCAACACCGCCGTCCCCGGAATGAAAGCCGCCGTCCTCGACGACGAGGGCCGCCCGGTGGTGGGACAGGTGGGCGAGCTCGCGGTGCTTGCCCCCTGGCCGGGGATGACCAAGGGCTTTTGGCGGGATCCCGAGCGCTACGAGCGGACCTACTGGAGCCGCTTCAAGAACGTCTGGGTCCACGGCGACTGGGCGATGCAAGACGAGGAGGGGCACTGGTTCATCCTCGGTCGCTCCGACGACACCCTGAAGGTGGCCGGTAAGCGGATCGGCCCCGCCGAGATCGAGTCGGCGGCGGTGGCCCACCCGGCAGTGAAGGAGGCGGGGGCGATCGGGGTGCCCCACCCGGTGAAGGGCGAGGTGCCGGTGGTCTTCGTGGTCCTAAACCCCGGCTTCGAGCCCGACGAGACCCTCGCCCAAGCGATCATCGAGAAGGTCGCCGAACAGCTCGGCAAGCCCCTTGCCCCCGAGCGGGTGGTCTTCGTCCCCGACCTGCCCAAGACCCGAAACGCCAAGGTGATGCGCCGGCTGATCAAGGCCGCCTACTTAGGGGAGGAGACCGGCGATACCTCGGCGCTGGAAAACCCCGAGGCCCTGGAGGCGATCCGGAAAGCCCGGGAATGAAGGGCGGGGCCTACCTGCTCTTGATCCGCTTGGGGGCGCCGCTCGCGCTCGGCCGTTTTCGGATCGCGCCTGGGGAGCTCGCCTATCTGGGGAGCGCAAAGCGGGGATTTGGGCCCCGCCTTCTGCGGCACGCCACCCGACTTTCGGGCCCGCCCCACCCCGTCCTCCCCGGGCTCCAGGCCCGCTTTCCCGAGACCCAAGGAAGGAAGAGGGCACTTTTTTGGCACGTGGATTACCTGCTCGAAGCCGAATCCGCGTCGCTTGAAGCGGTCCTCCTCTTCCCGGGAAAGACCGAGGCCGAGCTGATCCCGCCGCTCCTTCGGCTCGGGGCCGAGCCGGCGGCCATGGGGTTTGGCGCAAGCGACAGCCGAGCGAAGACCCACCTCTTTCACCTCCCCCACCGGCGGCTCGTCCAACTTCCGGGCGGGATTTGGGTAAGGTAGGGCCGTGCGGCTCGATCCGCTTCTTCTTGAGAAGGCCGAAAGGGTCCGGGCGCTTTTGGCCGAGGGGCTCGAGCACCTCGCCCGACGCGGCGTCGAAACCGCCCCCCTGCGCCAGGCCCTCGCCGACCTCGAGGGGCCCTTTTTGCTGGTGGTGGCGGGCGAGTTTAACTCCGGGAAGTCCTCGCTTTTGAACGCGCTGCTCGGCGCGCCGCTCCTCAAGGAGGGGGTCACCCCCACCACCGACAAGATCCAGCTCATCGCCTACGGCGAGGGCACGGAGGTCCTGGGCGAGGACCTGGTCCTCGTCCGCTTCCCCCACGAGCTTCTGAAGACCCTTCGCTTCGTGGACACCCCGGGGACGAACGCGGTCATCGAGCGCCACCAGCGGCTTACCGAGGCCTTTCTCCCCCGGGCCGATTTGATCCTCTTCGTGACCAGCGCCGACCGGCCCTACACCGAGAGCGAGCGCCGCTTCCTCGAGCTCATCCGCTCCTGGGGCAAGAAGATCGCCCTGGTGGTGAACAAGGCCGACCTTCTCGACGAAGCGGGGAGGGCGGAGGTCCGCGCCTTTGTCACGGAAAACGCCCGGGAGACCCTTGGGATCGAGGTGCCGGTCTTCTTGGTGAGCGCGAAGACCGGGGAGGGGTTGCCGGAGCTCGAGGCGAGGATCCGGGAGGTGCTCGAGCGCGAGGCCGCCCGCATCAAGCTATCGAGCCCCCTCGGGGTGCTCCTCCGGCTCCTCGCGGAAGGGAAAGACCGGCTTTCGGCCGAACGGGAACGCCTGCTTGCCGAAGCCGAGCGCTGCCGGACGCTCGACGCGCTCCTTCGGCGCCACCTCCGGCAAACCCGGGAGGAGTTCGCCGGCAGAAAGGCCCGGCTCGCCCAGGTCTTCGCCGAGATCGAAGCGCGGGGCGAGCGGTGGTTCCGCGAGCACGTGCGGCTCGGCCGCCTCTTCGACCTTTTGAACGCGAGCCGGGTGCAAAAGAGCTTCGAGACCGAGGTGATCCAGGACGCCGAGGAGCGCCTGTTGCTCGAGCTCACCGACGCCCTCGCCTGGATCGGCCGGCGCGAGCGCGACCTGCTCGCCTCCGCCCTCGACCTGATCCGAACAGGCAGGCCACTCGAGACCGAGGAGGACGAGGCCCTAAAGGCAAAGCTCCAAGAGGCGCTCGCCCGATTCTCCCCCGAGGCCGAGGCCGCCTTCGTGCAAAACCGGGTGGAAGCGGCCCTAAAGGCCACCGCCCTCGCCGAAGCGGGAGCAGTGGGGCTTGGGGCGATGATCGCCCTTTTGCTTCACGGCCTCGCCGCCGACGTCACCGGTCTCACCGCCGGGATCGCCGCCGCCCTCCTCGGGCTTTCGATCCTCCCCCGCAGGCGCGAGGCCGCCTTCCGCGCGTTCCGGGAACGACTTGCACGAATGCGCAGCGACCTCGAGTCCGCCCTCGAAAAAGCCCTCGAGGAGGAGCTTGAAAGGAGCGCCGAGCGCTTCCGCGCCCTCTACCGCCCCGACTGCGAGCGGGTGAGGAGCGAACTCGAGGCGCTCGAGGCCGAAGCCCAAAGGCTTTCGTCCCTCGCCGAAGCAGCCCAAACCCTCAAGGCCGCGCTGGAACATCCTTGAAGCCGGGCACCAAGATGCCCTGGGAACGCGCCAAGCTCAGCAAGAGGACCCCGATCTCGATTCCGAGCGGCTTTTGAAAGCCCTCGCCAGAGAGCGCGATCGCCCTCCGGCCCGTCGGCAACTACCCCGACGAACGCACCCGCGAAAAGCGCGGGCCGGCCGCGAAAAAGGCCCGAGGAGCGTCCTCGACTTCGCCGCCGGGTAGCACGGCATTTGCTAGGCGAAAAAGACCCAGGCGAAGCGGCTCCCCCTCACCCCGAGACCCGGAAGCACCTCGAGCCAAAGCGTCCCAAAACGCTTGAACGCCTCCATGAGCTTGCGGGCGCAAACCGGGCCGGTCCCCGAGCCGCTGCCGACGTTCGTCTCCGAGGCATTGAAGCTCGGCCTTCCCGGGAAAGGCCCCTCGCCCTCGCCGCCGCCTGGCGAGCCGGCGCCCACGTCTGGGCGCCGGCGACCGGAGGGACTCGGGCCAAGAACCCGCTGGGGTAAAGAGCCGGAACCTGAAAACCTCCGGGCGCTCCTCGCCGAAGCTCCAAAAAACGCTGGGGGCCGCCTAAAGGCGGCCCCCAAAAAGCCCCTTGCTACTTGCGACAGGCCCTTTTTAAAACTCCCCGAACATGATCGCCCGCTTCACCTCTTGGATCAGCTGGGTCACCGGGATCTCGCGCGGGCAGGCCTCGGTGCAGTTGTAGGCGGTGCGGCAGCGCCAGACGCCGCCGGTCGAGCCGAGGACGGGGAAGCGCTCGTGGGCTCCCTGGTCGCGGGAGTCGAAGATGAAGCGGTGCGCCTGGACGATCGCGGAGGGCCCGATGTAGGTACCGTTCACCCAGAAGACCGGGCAGCTCGTCGTGCAGGCGGCGCAGAGGATGCACTTCGTGCCCTCGTCAAAACGGGCCCGCTCCTCGGGCGACTGGAGCCTTTCCCGCTCGGGCGGGGGCTCGTCGTTGATGAGCCAGGGCTTGACCGCCCGGTAGGCCTTGAAGAAGGGCTCCATGTCGACCACGAGGTCCTTTTCCACCGGCAGGCCGCGGATGGGCTGGACCTCGATCACCTCGGTGCCCAGGTCCTTGACCAGGGTCTTGCAGGCGAGCCGGTTTCGCCCGTTGATCATCATCGCGCAGGAGCCGCAGATGCCGTGGCCGCAGCTCCGCCGAAACGCCAGGGTGCCGTCGCCCTCCCACTTGACCTTGTGCAGGAGGTCGAGCACCCGGTCCATCGGCTCGGCCTCCAAGCGGTAGCTCTCCCAGTGGGGTCGGGCGTCTTTTTCCGGGTTGTAGCGGAGAATCTTGAGCGTAACCTGCATCGCGCCCTCCCTAATAGGCCCTCGGCTTCGGCTCGAACTTGGTGATCACCACCGGCTTGTAGGCGAAGCGCACCTTGCCGTTGCCCTCCTTGTAGATGAGGGTGTGCTTGAGCCAGTTCTCGTCGTCGCGCTCAGGGTAGTCCTCGCGGGCGTGGGCGCCGCGGGACTCCTTTCGGTTTTTGGCCGAGTGCACCAGGGCCTCGGCGTTTTCAAGCAAGAAGCCAAGCTCGATCGCCTCGACGAGGTCGGCGTTGTAGCGCTCGCCCTTGTCCTGGATGGTGACCTTCTGGTAGCGGTCGAAGAGCTCCTTCAGGATCCCGATCTGCTTTTCGAGCAGCTCCTCGGTGCGGAAGACCGAGGCGTTTTCCATCATCGTGTCCTGCAAGTCCTTGCGGATCGAATAGGGGCTCTCGCCGCCCGCGTTTGCCTTGATCTTCTCGATGAGCTCGCGGGCGCCGTCGGTGGCGTCGGGCGGCAGGTCCACGTAGGTCTCCCCTTGGGCGAACCGGGCGGCGGCGAGCCCGGCGCGGCGGCCGAAGACCACCAGGTCGCCGAGCGAGTTGGTACCCAGGCGGTTGGCGCCGTGGAGGCTGACGCAGGCCACCTCGCCGGCGGCGTAGAGGCCGGGGACCACGGTGTTCTCCCCGTCCTTGATGACCTCGCCGTCCAGGGTGGTGGGGATCCCGCCCATGGCGTAGTGGGCGGTGGGCACCACCGGGATCATCTCCTTCACCGGGTCGACGCCAAGGTAGGTGCGGGAAAACTCGGCGATGTCGGGGAGTTTCTTCTCGATGATCTCGGGGTCGAGGTGGGTGAGGTCGAGGCAGATGTAGTCCT
>CAYYAB010000108.1:0-1455 GCA_964469895.1 uncultured bacterium
TCGATTCGCAGTCGCTCGCGGGCGGGCATGCGGACTTTTGGCAGCGTCTCCTTGCTGGCCACGAAGTCCTCCGGCACGATGCCGTTTTCCACCAGAAGGTACGCGACCAGCGCGTACACCTCGTCGGCGCTCAGCCGGTGCGGCTCCTGGAAGGGCATGGCCCGGTAAATGTACTCAAACAGCGTAGTGGCGTAGGGCCAGTAGTTGCCGATCGCGAAGCGGTGGGGCGGTAGCTCGGGGGAGAAGGGCTCGGCGGCGACCAGCCGGTCGAAGGGAGCCCCCTCCCCGTTCGGACCGTGGCAGGAGGCGCACTCGAAGGCGTAGATCTCGAAACCGGTGGCGTAATCCCCCTCCCCATCCGGAAGCCCCCGGCCGTCGGGAAGGACGATCGGGGTCACGTCGTAGGCCCGGAGCTCCTCCGGGGTCAGCTCCCGCCCCAGGCCGAGCCGTTCGGCGAACGCGAGCGCGAGTGCCAGCAGCACGAGCAGGGAAAGCACCCTAACCATCGAGCACCTCCCCACCGCATCCTCCCGCCGCGAGGGGAGGAGGCTTGGTCCCGGCGAGCGGGGGATCCCCATTTTCCACCCTGCCGTCGGAGCGGATCCGCCAGGCCTGGATCGCGTTGTAGTGGTAGCGGTTGTTTCGCGCCCAGCGCCGGAAGAACTCCTCGCGGGTAGGCTGCACGTTCCCCTTTTCGTCGATCGCCCGGCTTTGAATCACGGTTTCCTTGCCATCCCAGCGCCAGGGAAAGGTAAAGCGGGTAAGGGCCCGATCGAGTACCGGCTCGGAAAGCCGGGCAGCCTGCCAGCTCCGCCCCCCGTCGGTGGACACCTCCACCCTCGCGATGCGCCCGAAACCGCTCCAGGCGAGCCCGCGAATCTCGTGAAAGCCGGGTTCGATGCGCTGCCCCCCCGACGGGCGGGTGATGATCGACTGCGGCTCCATCACCCAGGTAAAGGCGTCCACGGTACCGTCGGGACGGACATCGGTGTACTCGCTCGTCTCCCCCTTACTCATCGCGGGCTGGTCGGAGACCAGGATCCTCCGTAGCCACTTGACCTGGATGCTGCCCTCCCAGCCCGGCACCACCAGTCGTACCGGGTAGCCGTTTTCCGGGCGGAGCGCCTCGCCGTTTTGCCGGAAGGCCACCAGCACGTCGGCCAGCGCCTTGTCGATGGGAATCGAACGCACCCAGGCGGAGGCGTCGGCGCCCTCGGCGATCACCCACCGGGCCTCGGGTTTGAGCCCCGCCTCCTCCAGCAGGATCCGGAGCGGGACCCCGGTCCACTCCGCTCCCGAGACCAGGCCCCGGCTTCGGGTCGCGGTCAGGGTAGGCTCGGGCGGTTCCCGGTAGCCGTTTTGCCCGTTACCCGCGCACTCGATGAAGTAGATCCGCGACTCGGTGGGCATCCGCATCAGGGTCTCGAGGTCGAAGATCAGGGGACGCTCCACCAG
>CAYYAB010000108.1:1555-5333 GCA_964469895.1 uncultured bacterium
AGAAAGCCTCTCCGGTCCATGGCTATCGCGTGAAACCGGGCACATCGAGCAGGTTGCCGTTGGCCCGGTAACGGATGTAGAGGGCCAGGGCGATGTGGGGCTCGGAGTAGAACTCGGGATGGGGGATCTGGATCGAGTCGTAGCAGAAGTTGATCCGGTCCTCGAGGGTATACATCTTGTCGAAGCTGAAGGTGTAGGCCGGCCAGTGGTCACTGAGGCCCTGCTCGGGGCTGCGGATCGGCGAGAGCCGGATCCGCCGCCCGGGGTAGCGATCGTGGCAGGCCGCGCAGGAGAGGTCCATCTGGCCCGCGCGCCAGAACCAGAGCTTCTCCCCGAGGGCGAACATCTCCTTCTCCTTGGGGTGCTCGACCTTTACGTTGATCGGCATCTCGTGGGAGAAGCTCGCAATGTAGCTCGCGAGCGCCACCACTTCCTCGCGACCGAAATCCTCCTCGTACTTCAGGCCGAGGACGTTTTCGAGGCAGCTCTTGATCCGGGTGTCGAGGTCCTCGACCCGGTCGGTATCGGGGAAATAACGGGGTAGCTCGGCGTAGGCCCCCTCCAGCACGCCCGGCCCCTTGCCGAAGTCGCAGTCGGCCATCGTCTTACCCCGGCCCTCCAGGGTCTGAAAGAGCTCCTCCCCCATCGCCACGAAGAGCTCGCCCGGGTGGACCCCCCCTGATTGCTCCAGGAAGAGCCGTCGCTGCTTTTTCGCCTCCTCGGCTGGCGAGAGCGCGAGGGCAAGGGTCATGAGTCCGGCACCGAGCAAAAGCCAGCGGATCATGGACCACCCCCTAGCGCGGGATTGAGCGGGCTTTCGGGATCCAGCAGGTAGGCGACTAGATCGGCGATCTCCTCCGGGGTGAGCCGGCCGTTCACGCCGTAGCGGGGCATGGTGGAGCAGGGAACGGTGATCCAGGAGTTATAGATCTTCTCGTAGGTGTAGCGAACGATGGCCTCGCCCTTGCCCCGCAGGCCGTAGTTGGTGAGGGGCGGACCCACGTCCCCGAAGGCCGGTTCCCCAGGCTCCCCCGCGTGACAGGCGTAGCAGTTCCCCTTCGCCGGGGTGGTGAAGATCTCGCGGCCCCGCCTCCAATCGCCGTAGAGGGATTTGGGATAGCGCACCTTGGCGCGCTCCTGCGCGAAGAAGGCGGTGAGCCGGTCCGGGGGCAAGCCCTCGGGGAAGCGGCTGCAGATGCGCTCGGAGTCTTCCTGACGCATGGCGGTCGCGAAACGCTCGCCGCCGGAGGCGATTGCCCGCTCTACCCGCTCCTCGTCCACCCCGAAGACGGGGACAAGGAGAACAAGAAGCCAGAGAAACCTTCGCATCCCTTACTCCGCTACCTTGAGCTGGTAGGTCTTTTCCCCGGTTTCCCCAGCGGTATCCCGGAAGGTGACCCGGACCTCCCCGGGCTCGGCCTTCACCTTGAAGGCGAAAAGCGGGTTCGCGCTCACCCCTCGGCTCGGACGCACGAAGGCCACCCGTTCACCGTTTAGGGTGACCTCGAGCTCGGTGATGTACTTGGCCGGGATCAGGTTGCCCTCCTCGTCCCGGCGCGTTCCCGGCTCCATGGGGTGGCGCACCACCACCGAGAGCTTGACGGTCTCGCCCCTCTTGGGCTTTCGCGGACTGGTACGGATCAGGATCAACGCCATGGCAGCCTCCTTATCCGCAGCCGCCCACGGTCACCCGGGTGACGTGGGAAGCGAGCAGGTAACGGCCGTCCTGGGTCTCGACCACGATCCGGATGGGCGCGGTCTCGGCGATCCGGATGCGGGTAGCGAAGTAGGCCTCGGTGGACTTGGAACCGAACTCGGTGGTGAAGAGGTGGGGGAAGGGGTTTTTGTCCACGAAGCAATGGAGGCCCTTGATCTCGGCCGGCGGCAGGTCCACCGAGATCTCGACCGGCACGTTGGCCCCGGACTCGGCGATCTTGGGCGCGCCGATGCGCACCTTGTCCGAGGGCTCGAGCCGGTCGAAGGTGATGCCCAGCGCCTCCTTGAGCCCCTTGTTTAGGTTCTCAAGGTCCTGTACGTCCTCCACCGAGGGGACCTGGGCGTCGGCCTGGGCCCGGGCGGGAAACCAGCGGGCCGCACCGAGCCAGCCGAGCGCGAGCCCGGCCCCCTTAAGAAACCGCCTGCGGTTCATCCTCTCCCTCCTCGCAGTACCGCTTCAGATACTCCAAAAACCTTGCCTTGGGCATGCTGCCAAAGACCCTGCCGAGCTCCCGGAACGCCCCGTCCGCGGGCGCCATCCAGATGAACACCGGGGTGCCCGCCACCTGGTGGGCCCGGAAGCGGGGTGGGCCGTCCGGACGCTCGAGGGTCACCATCCCCACCACGTAGCAGCGGGCGAAGAGGTCGAGCACTTCGGGCTCGGCCAGGACGAAGGTCTCCATCTGCTCGCAGTAGGGACAGTGCAGGCTGCGAAAGTAAAGGAGGAGCACCCGATCGTGCTCCTCCGCCAGGGCCCGGGCCTCCTCGTAGGGGTAAAAGCGGGTGAAGTCCGGGGCCGCGCGCTGGGCCAGCGCGAGGCCTAGCACCCCTAGGAGGAGGACCCAGGGCCCGAGCGTCCTCATCCGAACATGTACCCCCAGTGCTCGAAGGCCCAATCGTAGGCCAGGCTTCCGTTTTTCTTGGTGCGCTTGGTGTCCATCTTGAGCTCGAGCACCTTACGCCGCTTCTTCACCTCGTCCCAGCCGTAGCGGGCGGCGATCCAGATCGCCTCCTCGTCGTTGACGAAGGAGTAGCAGATGTTCGCCACCACCGGGGGCGGGGCAGGGGGCTCCTTCCCCGCGATCCGGGCAGCGATGTGCACCGCCACCCGGTTCTTCGCCTCCTCGAAGGCCAGCTTGCCCGACTTGGGACCGCCCGCGCTATCAGCGTCGCCGAGCACGTAGATGAAGTCGTCGTTCGGGGCCAGGTGCCAGGGCAGACGGACGTCCACCCAGTCCCCCTTGGTCACGCCCGCCTTGCGGACGATCCCCGCCGCCCGCATGGGCGGGATCAGGTTGAGGAGGTCGAAGTCGAACTCTCCGATCGAGGTGTGGATCACCTTCCGCGCGTAGTCCACCCCGGTCACCTCGGTGTTCGGGATGTACTCGAGGTAATCGGCGTAGAGCTCGTCGTAGGCGGCGAGGAAGCCGGGGGCCTTGGGCGGCTTCGCGGCCGCCGAGAGCAGCACCACCTTGCCCTTAATCCCCTTTTCCTTGAGGTACCAGGCAAGCATCGCCGCCCGCTCGTAGGGTCCGGGCGGGCAGCGGTAGGGGCCCTTGGGCACGGTGATGACCAGATTCCCCCCGGTGAAGTTCTCGAGCTGGCGGCGCAGCGCGACGTGCTCGAAGGGGCGGAACCCCACCGGGAGGAGGTGCTTGACCTCCTCCATACCCTCCACGCGCTCGTAGGCGTACTCGATCCCGGGCGAGAGCACCAGATAGTCGTACGCCAGCGAGCCGCCGGTGGTGAGCACCCGCTTGCGCTCGCGGTCTACGTCCAGGGCGCGCTCGTTGACAAAGTGAATCCCGTCCTTGACCAGGTTGGTGTAGTCGAAGGTGAAGAAGTGGAGATCCTTCACGCCCGCCAGGTACAGGTTCGAAAGCGGGCAGGACATGAAGATCTCCTTGGGCTCGACGAGCACCACCTCGATCTCGGGGTTGAGCCGCTTGAGCGTGCGAGCGGTGGTCACGCCGCCCCAACCGCCCCCGACGATGACGACCCGGTTGCCGCGGGCGGGCCCGAGCAAGAGCGGGCTCTTGGCGTAGTGCGCCTGCTGCGCCCG
>CAYYAB010000109.1:0-5274 GCA_964469895.1 uncultured bacterium
GGTAGCTGTACCGGAAGGTGCGGCTGGATCACCTCCTTTCTAAGGAGCAAAAAGGCTGCCGGGCCCGTGCTTTCAGGGTCCGCCTGCCCCGATGGGCCTGGCCCCGGCTCTAGCCGGGGCCCTTTCTTTTTGCATGGATATGCAAAGGTGGGTTAGCATGGGCCCCGGCACGCCCCTGGGCGCGCCTTGGGAGGCTTATGCCGCCAAGAAAGGACCTGAACACGATCCTGATCATCGGCTCCGGGCCGATCACCATCGGCCAGGCGGCCGAGTTTGACTATTCCGGCACGCAGGCGGTCAAGGCGCTCCGGAAGGTGGGCTACCGGGCGGTGCTCGTAAACCCCAACCCGGCGACGATCATGACCGACCCGGAGCTCGCCGAGGCCACCTACCTCGAGCCCCTCACCCTCGAATACCTCGAAGCGATCATCCAAAAAGAGCGCCCCGACGCCCTCCTCCCCACCCTCGGAGGACAGACCGCTCTGAACCTCGCGGTCGCGCTCTACGAGGAGGGGATCTTGCAAAAATACGGCGTCGAGCTGATCGGCGCCAACGTCGAGGCGATCAAGAAGGGCGAGGACCGCGAGGCCTTCCAGGCGGCGATGCGGCGGATTGGCCTCGAGGTCCCTCGCGGCCGGATGGTGAAAAGCGTCGAGGAGGGGCTCGCGTTTGCCCGGGAGGTGGGTTTCCCGGTGGTCATCCGCCCCTCCTTCACCCTGGGCGGCACCGGCGGCGGCATCGCGAAAAACGAGGCCGAGCTAAGAGAGGTCCTCGGCCGGGGACTCCGGCTCTCGCCGGTGCACACCGCCCTTGTCGAGGAGAGCGTGCTCGGGTGGAAGGAGTTTGAGCTCGAGGTGATGCGCGACCACGCCGATACCGTGGTGGTCATCACCTCGATCGAGAACTTCGATCCCATGGGCGTGCACACCGGGGACTCGATCACCGTGGCCCCGGCACAGACCCTCACCGACGTCGAGTACCAGCGGATGCGGGACGCGGCGAAGGCGATCATCCGCGAGATCGGGGTGGACACCGGCGGCTCCAACATCCAGTTCGCCGTGCATCCGAAGACCGGCCGCATGGTGGTCATCGAGATGAACCCCCGGGTCTCGCGCTCCTCCGCCCTCGCATCGAAGGCCACCGGCTACCCCATCGCCAAGATCGCCGCCCTATTGGCGGTGGGCTACCGGCTCGACGAGCTACCGAACGACATCACCCGGAAGACCCCGGCTTCCTTCGAGCCCACGATCGACTACGTGGTGGTGAAGATCCCCCGCTTTGCCTTCGAGAAGTTCCAGACCTTGCCGAACGTCGAGGGCAGGCTCAGCGACCGGCTCGGCACCCAGATGCGCTCGGTGGGCGAGGTGATGGCGATCGGCCGGAGCTTCAAGGAGGCCTTTTTGAAGGCGCTGAGGGGCCTCGAGGCCGACGTCAAGGCCGGGGTCGAGGCGCTCCCCACGGAAAGGCTCCGGGAGCTCCTCTACCCGAACCCCCGCCGGGCCTACGTGCTGCTCGAACTGATCCGCCGGGGCGAGTCCCTAAAGGCTCTTCACGAGGCCACCGCGATCGACCCCTGGTTCTTAGAGCAGCTTGCCGAGATCGTCGCCGCGGAACGGGCGGCGAAGAAGCTCGGGCCCGTTTCCGGCTGGGATCCGGAAGCCCTCTACCGCATCAAGCAAGTGGGTCTATCCGACCGCGAGCTCGCCGCCCTCACCGGTGAGGACGAGGGCTCGGTCCGAGCCGCCCGCAAGAAAAAGGGCGTGGTCCCGGTCTACAAAACGGTGGACACCTGCGCCGCCGAGTTCGAGGCCTATACCCCCTACCACTACTCCACCTACGAGGAGGAGGACGAGGTCAAGCCCGCGAAGAAGGAGAAGGTCGTGATCCTCGGGTCGGGGCCGATCCGCATCGGCCAGGGGGTCGAGTTCGACTACTCGGCGGTGCACGCGGTCTGGGCGTTGAAAGACGCCGGGTTCGAAACGATCATGATGAACTCGAACCCGGAGACCGTATCCACCGACTACGACACCGCCGACCGGCTCTACTTCGAGCCCCTCACCCTGGAAGACACCCTGAATCTGATCGAGCGGGAAGCGCCCCTCGGCACCCTCGTCACCCTGGGCGGCCAGACCCCCTTGAAGCTCGCCCGGCCCTTGAAGCAGGCGGGCGCCCGTCTCCTCGGTACCGACCCGGACGCGATCCACGCCGCCGAGGAGCGCGAGGCCTTTAACCGGCTGGTCCGGCGCCTCGGCATCCCCCAGCCCAAGGGGGCGGTGGCCAAAGACCCTGAGGAGGCGAAAAGGCTCGCGCGCGAACTCGGCTACCCCCTCATGGTGCGCCCCAGCTACGTCCTCGGCGGCCGGGCAATGGCGGTGGTGAAAGACGAGGAGGAGCTTTCCCGTTACCTGGAGGAGGTCTACGCCGAGCTTAGCGAGACCCCCTCGATCCTCCTCGACCAGTACCTAGAGGGCGCCACCGAGCTCGACGTGGACGCGATCGCGGACGGCGAGCGCGTGGTGGTGGCGGGGATCATGGAGCACGTCGAGGAGGCCGGGGTCCACTCCGGCGACTCGGCGGTGATCTTGCCCCCGGTGCACCTGGGGGAGGAGGTGCTCGAGCGGGTGCGGGATTACACCCGCAAGCTCGCCCGCGCCATCGGCGTCAAAGGCCTACTGAACGTGCAGTACGCGGTGAAGGACGGGGTGGTCTATGTGCTCGAGGCGAACCCCCGCGCCTCCCGCACCGTACCCTTTGTCTCCAAGGCGATCGGACACCCGCTTGCCAAATACGCCGCCTTAATCGCGGTGGGGAAAACGCTTGAGGACCTCGGCCTCACCGAGGACCCCGCGCCCCGGTTCTACGCCGCCAAGGAGGTGGTGATCCCCTGGATCAAGTTCCCGGGGGTGATCCCCTGGCTCGGCCCCGAGATGCGCTCGACCGGCGAGAGCATGGGGATTGACGAGGACCCCTACCTCGCTTATTACAAGGCGGAGCTTGGCGCCGGGCAGCACCTGCCACTCGCCGGCAAGGTCCGCTTCATCGAGGTGGATGCTGGGCTCAAGCGGGCGTACCAGGAAGCCGGCTTCGAGGAAACCGAGGGGGAAGACTACGACCTCCTCCTCGCCTTCGCCCCGGTGCCTGAGCTAAGGAGGGCGGTGGAAACCGGCCGCCCCTTCATCACCACCCCAGCCGCCGCCCGCTGGAGCCTGAAGGCGATCGAGGCGGCGCGGAGGGCAAAGGTGCGGGTGCGCAGCCTGCAAGAAACCGACCCTAGCTGGGTGGCTAGGTAAAAAAGGCCGGGCACCAGCCCGGCCTTTGCCTTTGGTGATCTCCTACTCCTCTTCCTTCGCCTCCGCCTCGGACGGCTTGCCAGCGCCCCGGTTCATCCGCCGGAGGTCCGGCTTGATCCGAGCCGCCTTGCCCCGGCGCTCGCGCAGGTAGTAAAGCTTCGCCCGTCGCACCCGGCCGCGGAAGGTGACCTCGACCTTCTCGATGAGGGGCGAGTGCATGGGGAAGATCCGCTCTACCCCCACGCCGTGGGAGATCTTGCGCACGGTGAAGCTCGAGTTGAGGCCGTTTTTCTTGATCTTGATCACCGTGCCCTCGAAGGCCTGGAGCCGGGTGCGGTTCCCCTCCTTGACCTTGTAGACCACGCGCACCGTGTCCCCGGGGCGGAACTCGGGAATATCGGTGCGGTAGTAGGGCTTTTCCACCACTTTCAAGAGCGCGCCTTTGTTGATCCGCATCGCGTTCTCCTTCCCAAGCGGAGCCTTTTGGCTCATTGGTCTCCCTGGCCCTCGGGCCAGCATCCACGAGTATACCTTTCATTCAAAAGAAAAAGAAACCCCCGGGGCTAAGCCCCGGGGGCCATTACCCGACGCTCTAGAACTTAACCTTGTAGGAGATCTTGAAGGCGTCGGCGAAGTTGCCAGCGTTGTCGACAGCGCTCAGGAACGAAGCGGTCAGGTCGTAGTAGGTCCAGGAGAGCTGGAAGCCGGTGAGGGTGCCGCTGTTCGCGCCGTCCTCGCTGTAGAGGTAGGGAACGCTGGAGACGAAGGCCTTATCCTCCTGACCCACGGAGAAGCTCGCCACCTTGGTCGCGGAGTAGCTGGAGTAGCCCGCGCGGAACTCGGAGTGGGCGAAGAGGAACTCCTTGAACTTCACGCCGGCGAACCACTTGGTCTCGGCCGAGCCGCCGGAGCTCGAACGCGCGACGTAGCCCGCCGCCAGGGCCGGCTTGAGCGGCAGCGCGAAGGGATCGGTCTCGACCTTGATGCCGTACTTGACGGTGCTGCCGCCGGCGACCGGCTTCGAGAAGTAGCCGCCGAGGAGGAAGGCCTCCATCGGGCCAAACTTCTTCGTGAGGTCGCCGTAAGCGTTCAGCCGGTCGTAGTCCTGGGTGCCGTACTCGAAGGTGAAGTTGAGATCCTTGAGGAGGGCGTCGGGGGCATCGCCAAAGTGCTTGACCTTGGCCAGGATGCCCGAGCGGATGGAAGCGGGATCCCAGTCGCTGCCCGTGCTCCCCGGCTTCCAGCTATCGGTGCCGTCGGCCTGCGAGTAGAGCGCGCTCAGGTAGAAGCCGCTGAGCCCGGTGGCCAGGCGGTTGCCCTCGTCGTCCTTCTTATCGGCGCCGAGCTCGAGCTTCCCTTCGTAGTAGGTGGTGGGCGTACCGCCGATGGTGTAGCTCTGGTAGGTGCCGCTCACGCCCACGACGCCAAACTGAGCACCGAGGTCCACGCCGAAACCGCTCTGATCCGCAGCAAAGGGCGCCGCGTTCTTCTTGTCGGAGTCGGCTACGTCGCCGCTCGCGGTGGTGGCACCGGTGATCGCGGCGATGTCGCGGTAGCTCGCGCCCAGCTTAAAGGCGCCGATGTTCGCCTTACCGATGAAGTAGTAGCTGGTCGCCGCGGCGGCGTCGCTGAAGTACTCGCCCTTCACGCAGATCGGGCCGAGCTTAGCCTTCGCGTCAATGCCCCACACCGAGTTCGCGTAGGTATCCTGAGCGATGTAGCTCGCGCCCAGGGAGAAGCCATCCATGGGCGAAAGCGCAAGGCGACCCGCGTAGAAGTAATCATACGCGGTGCCAGGCTGGTGGTTGCCGTAGGCGAAGGTGGCCGTAGCACCGAGCGGCAGGCCCTTGAGCGTGGCTACCAGGCCGTGGCCGTAGGAGTTCTTGTCGTTATCGAAGAGGTACTCGGTGAACTTGGACTTCACGCTGCGGCCGAAGACCAGGCTGAGCTGCTGCCCCTCCGCGACCCCAAGGGTGGTCTTCAC